>JBCDGN010000011.1:0-55793 GCA_038751255.1 Pseudomonadota bacterium | reverse complement strand
TGGCGACATAGATCAGCTCGTCATAGGTCGGCAGACCCTCTTCTTCGACATAGAAACAGCGGCCCGGTACCCCGTCGATTTCCATCTGATTGAGCTCAAAATTCCGATAAGCGCCAATCACAGCATCGACTTGGCCCGACAACAAAGAGGGCGACAGCGACCAGTTCACATTGACCAGTTCAATATCGTCCAGGCTGAGCCCATGGGCACGCAAGATCGCGCCCAAAACCGCTTCTTCCACACCGGCAACTGAGTACCCGATTTTCCCGCCTTTCAAGTCTGAAATGTCTTTGATTGGCCCATCCGCAAGCACCAAAAGACAACTGAGCGGGGTGGCCACTAAGGTGCCGACCCGAACCAAAGGCAAGCCTTCCGCCACCTGAAGATGCAGCTGCGGCTGATACGACACAGCCAAATCTGCACGGCCTGCGGCCACCATCTTTGGGGGATCAGAGGGATCGGCGGGCGGGATGATTTCAACCTCCAGCCCGGCATCAGCGAAATAGCCCTTCTCTTGCGCAACCAGGATCGGCCCATGATCAGGGTTGATGAACCAATCCAAGATGATGGTCATCTTATCGGCTGCCTGCGCAGGCATTGCTGACAGGACCAAAAGCAGGACAAGAAGGCGGGTCATGAGAATTCCTCCGATGCATCGCGGCGCCAAAGCGCGTGGAAATGATGGGTGGGCCCGTGGCCAGACCCGACACTGAGCTGATCTGCTGCCGCGATCGCGCTGGTGAGATAGGATTTGGCGACTGAGACGGCGTCAAACGTCGTGGCGCCTTTTCCGAGCTCTGCGGCGAGGGCGGCTGACAGGCTGCAGCCGGTGCCATGGGTGTTGGCGGTTTCGGTTCTATGTGCTTCGAACCAACGGGTCTCGCCATGCCCCACCAGAAGATCAGGGCTGTGGGGGCCTGCCAGATGACCCCCTTTCAGGATCACCCATTCTGGTCCGAGCGCGGCAAGCTGATCGGCTTGCTCAAGCATCTCATCGCGGTTGATCGCTGAAGGCGCGTCGATCAGCGCAGAAGCCTCTGGCAAGTTCGGGGTCAAATGCGTGGCCATGGGCAACAGCACCGATTTCAGCGCATCGACAGCCGATGGATTAAGGAGAGCGGCGCCGCCTTTGGCCACCATCACTGGATCAAGAACGATCGGCAGTCCGCGATGCGGTGCGAGGGCTTCTGCAACGGCCTCGGCGATGCCAGCAGTGGCAATCATTCCGATTTTGACCGCATCGACCCGGATGTCGGAAAAAACTGCGTTGATTTGATCTGCAACGAAATCGGGCGGTACCAGATGGACGCCGGTCACCCCTTGGGTGTTTTGCGCTGTCAGGGCCGTCAGCGCAGCCATCCCATAAGTCCCGCGCGCCGAGAAGGCTTTGAGATCGGCTTGTATGCCTGCGCCGCCCGACGGGTCAGATCCCGCAATGGAAAGTATATTGGCGATCATGTCGTGACCTCCGATTGTGCCCAGGATGCAGACACCGCGCGCGCGGCGGCTTCTGGGTCGGGATGTCCGCAGATGGCTGAGACCACTGCCATGCCGGCGGCCCCCGCGGCGCGCACCTCAGGCGCGTGATGGGCCTTAAGTCCCCCAATGGCGACCGCGGGGACTGAAAGGGGCGCGATCACCTCGGCCAATCCTTTGAAACCGATCGGCGTTTTGAGGTCCTTTTTCGTGGGTGTGTCGAAAACCGGTCCGACCCCAACATAATCAACCAGGGATGGGTCAGCACTGCGTTCGTCTGCCAGGGAATGGAGCGATAGGCCCAAGATCATCTCGGGCCCGACGATCTCGCGTACTTGCTCCGGTCGCATATCCTCTTGGCCCACATGGATGGCATCGGCACCGATTTCTTTGGCTGCAGCGACATCATCATCGATGACCAAAAGAGCCCCGGTGCCCTGCAGCGCTTCTTTCAGCGCTAATCCAATCGCAACTCGCTCTGCGGTCGTGGCGGTCTTATGGCGAAGCTGCACCACGGTCGCACCGCCGGAGACCCCTGCCCGGGCGGTCTCCACCATCCCGAATTCGGCACATAATCCAGGATCAAGCACCAAGTAGGTCGAAAGATCGAACATGCGTCTCATAGCAGATGGACCCGTCCTTCAGCGATGAATTCGGGTTCAACCGCGGCCAAAGCATCCAGGAACATCCAGGCGAAACTGCCCGGCCCATCGGCGAGATCAGCAGCAGCTTCGCCCGCAGCCGCGAACATTGCGAGCGCTGCGACAGTGGCATCGAAAGGGTTATCCGAGACCGCGGCAAAGGCCCCGATCAAGCAGGTGAGCGAACACCCCATGGCGGTTATTTTGGGCATCAAATCAGATCCGCCCGAGATCCTTGCGGCGCGCGTCCCATCGGTGACGAAATCCACCGTTCCGGTCACCGCGATAACCGCCCCGCTCGTTTGCGCCAAGCTGTGCGCACTGTCTTCTGCGATTGCGACCGCGTCCCCGGCGTTGACACCGCGCCCGGTGTTGTCACGGCCTGCAAGCGCGAGAATTTCGGACGCATTGCCGCGGATGATATCGGGTTTCAACCCCATTAAAGCTTGAGTCACATGACTGCGAAAGGGCGAGATGAAATGGGCCACCGGATCAAGGACCCAAGGCCGCCCCGCAGCCTGGGCGCCTCTTGCGGCGCCATACATACCGTCTATCCAATCAGATGAAAGCGTTCCAATATTGATCGTGGCTGCATCCGCCATGCCAGCGAAGGCCTCGGACTCCTCCACCGCATGGACCATGGCCGGTGCGGCGCCTGCCGCCAAAAGCGTGTTGGCCGCGAGATTCATCGCGACAAAATTGGTGATGCATTGCACCAGTGGCGACTCTGCGCGGAGTAGGGTCAAAGCCTCAGCCGGGCTGGTCATTTATGCGCGCTCCTCAACCAGCGAAAGAGCGCGACAGCCGTTAATTACGATGCTGCGCAAGACTCCCTCCGCCGGCATGATCCGGTTCAGGTTCCAAGGGTAAAGTCTCAGCCTGACACTCAGGCACCCCTGTCTTGGTGGCGCACCGAACCATATGCGTCGGGATTTGTCACGAGGGAAAATTAATCATCAACTTTTACGTTCCCCTCGCGTTGTTGTTGAGGTGCCATGGATATCTGCTAGCCTGATCGCGCAGTTTTGTTGCTGCTTTGGCAACAAGGCGAAGGGGGAGAACGCGATGAATTTTGGATTTAAAGTACCAATTGGCAGAGTGTCATTGCTTGTCAGCTTTGCGCTGATGGCCGGTGCTGCCGCCGCTCAAGAGCAAAAGCCTAATATTCTGGTGATTTGGGGCGATGACATCGGGCAGTCTAACATCTCTGCCTACACGATGGGCCTCATGGGTTATCACACGCCCAATATTGACCGGATCGCCGATGAGGGCATGATCTTCACCGACTATTATGGGGAACAGTCCTGCACCGCTGGCCGGTCATCCTATATTATGGGGCAATCGGTATTCCGCACCGGCCTGTCCAAGGTTGGCTTTCCCGGTGCTGATCTGGGGATGCAAACCGAAGACCCCACCATCGCGGGATTGCTGAAGGCAGAAGGCTACGTCACCGGGCAATTCGGAAAGAATCACCTCGGTGATAAAGACGAGCATCTTCCAACAAATCATGGGTTCGACCAGTTTTTTGGCAATCTCTATCACCTTAATGCAGAGGAAGAGCCTGAAAACGAGGATTATCCCGGTGACTTGGTCCTCCTCGATGGGCGCAGCTTCCAGGATGCCTATGGGCCACGCGGTGTGATCCGCTCCAGCGCGAGTTACGGCGCGGATGGGATCAGCCAAGACATTGAAGACACAGGACCCTTGAACATCGAACGCATGAAAGTGGTCGATGACGAAACCGTCGATGCGGCGATGGAGTTCATCCGCGCCGCCGTCGCAAATGATGAACCCTTCTATGTCTGGTGGAATGGCACGCGGATGCATTTCCGCACCCATGTCAAAGACGAAATGCGCGATCAGGCCAATGATATCGTCGGTGGCGTCGCCGATGAATACACCGCCGGCATGATCGAACATGACATGCATGTGGGTCAGTTGCTTGATCTCATTGACGAGTTGGGCATCGCCGATAATACGATCGTGCACTATTCGACCGATAACGGCCCTCATATGAACACTTGGCCAGATGCGGCAGCCACCCCGTTCTGGGGCGAGAAAAACACCAACTGGGAAGGCGGCTGGCGTGTGCCGTCCATGGTGCGCTGGCCTGGCGAGATCGAGCCCGGCAGCATCTCGAACGAGATCATGCATCACATGGACTGGCTGCCAACCTATCTCGCCGCCGCGGGCAATACCACGATCAAAGAAGACCTTCTGGATGGCATCAGGGTTGATGAACTTGGGCGTGATTACAAAGTCCATCTCGATGGCTATAACTTCCTGCCTTACCTGACCGGTGAAGAAGAACAGGGTCCAAGAGCCGAAATCTTCTATTTTACAGATGATGGCGATCTTTCTGCGCTGCGTTGGGAGGATTGGAAAATCATCTTCCTAGAGCAGAAAGCCTGGGCAACCTTGCGGGCCTGGATCGAGCCTTTCACTCCGCTGCGGGTTCCTTTGATCTTCAATCTGCGTCGAGATCCTTATGAGCGGTCATACCGGACGTCGAACACCTACTACGACTGGTTGATCGATCGCGCTTACTTCCTTGTTCCGGCGCAACAATATGTGGCGCGTTTCTTGAACAGCTTCGAGGAGTACCCGCCGCGCCAGAAAGCGGCGAGCTTTAGTATCGACCAAATCATGGAAAAGATGAGCGACCCTGGCGCGCATTAAGAAACGCCTCGTCTCCCGGCCAGCGACCTGTTGGCCGGGGCACCATTTTCCGCATTGCTAAGGAGGCTTTTGCCATGCGCAGCTTTCTGTTTTGCTTGATTTTCGCAGCCGCGCCGGTTTTCGCGGATCCACTGCCATCTTGGAACGACACCGAAAACAAGGACCGGATCATCGGCTTCGTCGACGACGTCACCGATCCCAGTTTGGACACCTTCGTTCCCGTTTCCCATCGGATCGCGGTCTTCGACAATGACGGCACGCTTTGGTCGGAACAGCCGATCTACTTTCAGTTCCTCTACGCAATGGACCGCGCGGCGGATCTTGACCCTGCGACACTGACCACACCTGCCCTCAAAGCCGCCGCTGCAGGAGATTTGGCCGGCGTCGGTGCCGAAGGAGAAGATGGGCTTTTAGAGGTTGTGGGCGCCACCCATTCGGGCATGAGCGTCGACGATTTCCAGGCCGATGTGACTTGCTGGCTCGACACTGCGACCCATCCCGAGACCGGGCTTTCCTATGACGCCATGACCTATCAGCCGATGGTGGAGTTGTTGCGCTACCTGCGGGACGAAGGCTTCACCACCTATATCGTTTCGGGGGGTGGCATCCATTTCATGCGCGCCTTTACAGAGGACGCCTACGGCATCCCTCCACGGCAGATCATCGGCTCTCTTGCAAAGACCGAACTGAGTGACGGCGCAGATGGACCAGAGATCGTCAAAGCGCCGGATCTGGTTTTTCTCGACGACAAAGAGGGCAAACCGATCGCCATCGACCGGATCATCGGCACGCGCCCGCTGATGGCTGTGGGCAATTCCGATGGGGATTTCGCGATGATCGATTGGACCACCTCTGGCGAAGGGCCCCGGCTTGGCGTTTTGGTGCATCACACCGATGCGGAGCGTGAATATGCCTATGATCGCGACAGTCATGTTGGCCGGCTCGTCCAGGGTTTGGACGAAGGACCCGGCAAAGGCTGGGTGATCGTTGATATGGCCAATGACTGGAACCGCATCTGGACCGGCGGCACAAAATGACCAACGGGTCGCGGCGCGGCCTGGTTTGATCTGATATATGCCAAAGCCAGGGAGGCCACGATTGTTCGGAGCAAACCCCGCATGAGCGAAACCTCAGACAGCGACCCGACCCCCAAAGTCACCCGCATGGCGCCAGGTGAAGCCTATGAGGTCGATATCGATGCCCATCAAGGATGGGCGATGGCTGAACATCCGCCCAGCGCAGGTCCAGCGCGAAAAACCGATCTGCTGTTTCTCCATGGTATGTCGTCGGGTGGTTGGATGTGGTCGCCAGAGTGGCTGCAGTCTTTTACCCGCGCAGGCTATCGGTGCTGGACGCTGACGCTGCCAGGACGGCAAGGCGGACCAAGCATTGCAAGCGATCCTAGCGTGGTCGACCGCGCGCTTTCCATCGCGTTCCATCAAGGCGATCCCGAACGCGCCTTGGACCTTCTGTTGAAATCGACGCCGGGGATCTCACTCTTCGATGGTCCGGGGATCAGCGACTACACCGATGCTTTAGCCGAGGCGCTCGCGCGGATCGGTCGCCCAACTGTGGCCATATGCCATTCGCTCGGCGGGGCTGTTGCGCAAAATCTGATGCGCCGCGGAGAAAGTCCCGTTGGCACGATCTTGTTATGCTCGGCACCGCCCTACGGGCTCTGGCGTGCCTCGATGGAAATGGCTTTTACCGATCCCGATCTCTGGCAAACACTGGCAGATTTCAGCCTGCTCGGACTGCGCGGGACCAATCAGACGATCCTACGGCACGCGCTCTTCCCCTCTGGGATTAGCGATACCGATTATGCGGAGATGGCCGCAAACCTTCGCGACGAGTCCTTTAAAGCCATGGCGCAGGCCTCAGGTCTTCTGCCCTTTGCTCCATTCCCCGGGCCCCGCAGCGACGTGCTTGTGATCGGTGGCACCAAGGACCGTTTTGTGCCCTGGCTCGATGTGATGTTGACCGGGATCTATTACGGCACAACGCCAGTGATGGTGGAAGGTGGCGGCCATATGCTGATGTCAGAGCCCTGCTGGACAGAGGCGGCCGACGCGATCATGAAGTGGTTGCCATCTCTGACAGACGCGCGCCGCGCCGCATGAGATCAGCCTGGGCTCTTGCGATATCGCTTTTTGCGGGCAGCGCAACGGCCCAGGAACTCCCACACTATGTAGGCTCCACCGCGTGCGCGCCTTGCCATGCCGATCAAACCACGGCCTGGCAAAGCTCACATCATGCCGGTGCTTGGACCGAGCCAACCGAAGAGACTGTCTTTGCTGACTTCGACGGCACAGTGTTTGAAGGGGCCGGGCTCACCGCCCATTTCAGCACAGAGGATGGTTACCGCGTGTCTGTCACCGAACCAGGTGGGAGGATCACCGATTACCCAGTGCATTCGGTGGTGGGCGTCGCACCGCTGCAGCAATACCTCATTGAGACCGAACCGGGACGCTTGCAGAGCTTCGATGTGGTTTGGGATACTGAAAAAGGCGGCTGGTTCCACCTCTACCCCGATCAGCTTTTGACACCTGATGACGCGCTTCATTGGACGGGGCCTTACAAGAACTGGAACGCCCGTTGCGCGGAATGCCACGCGACGGGCTATGAAAAAGCCTATGACCCCCGCGAAGATCTGTATCGCTCTACTCAGGTTGAGATCGGTGTGGGGTGCGAAGCTTGCCATGGACCTGGGGCGGCACATCTGGATTGGGCGGCGGGTCAAAAAATCACCGATCCGGAACTTTCGCCAACCGGTTTCACATTGGACTACACGCGAGGACCTGAGGCGCAGATCGATGGGTGCGGTGGCTGCCATTCTCGGCGCGAGCCTTTTGGGGATGCCTCACCCCTGCCAGGCACACCCTATCGTGACAGTTACCGGCTCTCGACCCTGCGGCCGGGGCTCTATCACAGCGATGGCCAGATCCTCGAGGAAGTTTATGTGCTCGGCTCATTCCTCCAGTCGAAAATGCACCAAGCCGGCGTGATTTGTACCGATTGCCACAATCCCCACAGCGCAGAGCGAAAGGCAGAGGGCAACGCTGTCTGCACCTCTTGTCATGCTCCCGAAGGCGATACCCGGTTTCTCACAGCCTGGGGGCTTTATGACGATCAAAGCCATCACTTCCATCCTGCGGACAGCGATGGCGCCCAGTGCAAAAGCTGTCACATGATTGAACGTGTCTATATGGGCAATGACGGACGGCGCGACCACAGTTTCCGCATTCCGCGGCCCGATCTAGCAGCCGAAACAGGCGCGCCAAATGCCTGTACCGATTGTCATCAAGACCAAACCGCTGCATGGGCCGCCGATGAACTCGTCCAACGTTTTGGCGCACCCGAACGCGACCCGCCTCACTATGGACGGATGCTTGCGGCGGGCCGCGCCCGTCCAGAGGTAGAGGCCGCTGCCTTGGCCGCCCTTGCGATCAACGAAAGCACCCCTGGCATCGTGCGTGCCAGCGCGCTTGACCTCTTGGCGCCTGTCACCTCACCCGCTCTGGCGGAAAGCTTAGCACCACTTCTTGACGATCCCGATCCTCTGGTGCGCGTGGCTGCTATTCCAGTGCAGCGTGCCGCACCCCTATCAGAACGCCTGGCCCGTCTGCTGCCATTGACCGATGATCCGATGCGTACGGTGCGCATCGCGGCGGCCCGCGATCTCTTGGATGTGCCTCCAAGCCAGCTTGCCGAAGCGGATCGCACAGCCCTTTCCAGCGCAATGGGCGAATGGCGCGAAGCGATTTCAGCGAAGCTTGATTTTCCCGAAACACATATGGTGCTCGGCGGTGCTGCGCTGACGATGCGGAACTTTCCTGCCGCACAAGCTGCCTTTGGAGAAGCCGCAAGCCGCGATCCCCAACGGGTTGAGGCTTGGGTCATGGCGATCCGGCTCGCCTTGGCGCAGGGTCAATCAAACCAGGCCCGTGCCATCTGGGACGCTGCCACCCGTGCCAATCCAAACGATCCGGTACTTCAGAGTTTTGAGGCAGCCTTACAGCCCCCGCCAGACCAGTAACGCCACCGTGATTCAGGCAAAAAAATGCCCCGATTCTGGAGGAGGATCGGGGCAGTACTCTTAACAAGTGCCCCTCTGCAGGTTTTCCGCAGCAGGGCGGGCAAGAAGCCCATGGGCCAAGTTTTGCGACCCAAGAACGCCGATACTTTTTGCACCAGCATTGAACAGCCTTTCAGACCTGGACTGACTATCAAGCCGCACTGAAGCTATGGTTAACAGGGCAGCACTTTTCAGAAGTTTCACCTCGGTATAGGTCTTTAAATTATGTTGCGGATCACCGACGACCTTCACCTGGCAGATTGGGAACTGACTGAGAGCTTTTCTCGCGCCTCGGGCCCGGGTGGGCAGCATGTCAACAAGACCTCCACCGCTGTTGAGTTGCGCTTCGAAGCCGCGCGCAGCCCACATCTGTCACCGGTCGTCAAAGCCCGTCTCAAGCGTTTGGCCGGTCGGCGTTGGACCTCGGACGGGGCCATCTTGATCCGCGCCGAAGAAACGCGCAGTCAGGTCCGAAATCGTGAAATCGCTGCCGAACGGTTGGCCGATCTTGTTCGGGCCGCATTGGTCCAACCCAAGCGGCGGATTGCCACCAAACCCACCCATGGCAGCCAGCGGCGGCGGCTTGACGCCAAGGCGCGCCGCGGGACGGTCAAAGCGCTGCGCGGAAAGATCACCGGCGATGACTGAAGACAAGATGCTTTCAACCGCTCAAACCACCGCCGAAAGATGGGGTGCCCTGACAGAACCACCCAAACTCTTGAAACGGGGCAAAGGGGTGGAGTTCGAGCTCCGTTTTGCATCTGGCCCGCCAGGGATCTTACGGTTTCATCCTGCTGAAGGGCGCGACGCCGCGGCGATAAGGTCCATGCTTTTGCTGATGGAGAGCCTCGCTGATACCGGATTTGCTTGCCCCTGGCCGCTACGCACAACCGATGCGACCTTCATCTATGTCACAGATGCGGGTTTGGTCGCTTCTGTCACTCAATTGCTTGACGCCGATCCCCTCACAGACGCCCCCGATATGGAAGCTCTCGGCGCTTTGATCGCTGACCTTCATCTCACGGCGGATACAGTTGCACCCGAAGAGCTCGACCTGCCACAGTTGGATCTTCGGGAACTGGTGAACCCGGCGCTCTATAGAGAGCTTTCCGCAACAGATGAAGAGATGCGCAAGCAGATTGAAACGGCACTGAACAGCGCCGCTGATCAGCTCAACACTCTTACAGCTATGACGCCGGGAATAATCCACGGCGCGGTTCTGCCCGAGAACCTGTTGCGCCAAGATCATCAGCTCTACCTGACCAATTTCGATCAGTGCGGAGTCGGACACCGCGCCATGGATTTGGCGACCTCCATGCTCCCTTACGCTGAGAGCGGTGACTGGGCCACGCAAGAAGCGGTGCTTTGCCAAGGCTACCGCGACGCGGGCGGGTCTTTGAGCGACGAAGCTCAGGCGCAGTTGCCGCTACTCGCCATGCTCATTGCCATAAAACACTTGGCAAACAGCGCGCCGCGTGTCGGCAAAGGCGCCGTGCAACAACTGGTAGCGCATTTTCTCAATCAGACTGGCACCGCTTAGCTTGTTCTGAACGGCAACCTGTGTGAGTCTGCCGCAAACGAGCAGAGAAAATCGACGCAGGTCTATGCCCGACGGATCCCTCAATGCGGCAGAGAGCCTTCTGGCCTCTGTATTTGGCTTTTCAGAGTTTCGCCCCGGCCAGGCAGAGATTGTTGCTGCTGTTAGCGCAGGCCGTGACACGCTTGCGATCATGCCCACCGGCGGAGGAAAATCGCTCTGCTACCAGCTTCCGGCGCTGTGTCGGTCCGGGGTCACCGTCGTCATCTCTCCGTTGATTGCGCTGATGCGCGACCAGGTGCGAGCGCTGCGCGAAACGGGTGTCGCCGCCGGGGCGCTCACCTCTGGCAATACCGAGATCGAAACCGAAGAAGTGTTCGCTGCACTCGATGCGAAGGAGTTGAAGCTCCTTTACATGGCTCCCGAACGGCTTGCCGCATCGGGGACCCAGTCTTTATTGCGCCGGATCGGTGTGTCGCTGATCGCCGTTGATGAAGCGCATTGTGTCAGTCAATGGGGTCATGATTTCCGCCCGGACTATCTGCGGATCGGCGCTCTTCGTGACATACTCAAAGTGCCGTTGGCTGCATTTACAGCCACTGCGGACGCTGAAACCCGGGCCGAGATCGTCGCGCGGCTCTTTGGCGGCCAAAGCCCCCAGATCTTCCTGCGCGGCTTTGATAGGCCGAACATTCACTTGGCTTTCGCAGCCAAGGACCGTCCCCGCGCACAAATCCTCAGCTATGCAGCCGCGCGTCGGGGGCGGTCCGGCATTGTCTATTGCGGCACGCGCGCGAAAACCGAAAGCCTCGCCAAAGCGCTTAGGGACGATGGTCACACAGCCTGCGCCTATCACGGTGGGCTCGATGCAGAGACACGGCGCGCGGTGGAAACCCGCTTTCAGCGCGAGGACGGCTTGATTGTCGTGGCGACGGTGGCTTTTGGAATGGGCGTCGACAAACCTGATATCCGCTGGGTGGCACATGCCGATCTGCCAAAGTCAATCGAGGCCTATTACCAAGAGATCGGGCGCGCCGGGCGTGATGGGGCGCCGGCGGAAACGCTGACGCTTTTCGGGGCAGAGGACATTCGCTTGCGCCGCGCGCAAGTCGATGAAAGCGCCGCACCGGCAGAACGCAAAACAGCCGATCACGGACGGCTAAACGCGCTTTTGGGTCTGGCCGAGGCGCATCACTGCCGCCGCCAAACCTTACTGGGGTACTTTGGAGAAGAAACCAGCCCTTGCGGGTATTGCGATCTCTGCGACACGCCGCCCGAGGTGTTCGACGGCACGGAGGCTGTTCAAAAGGCGCTTTCAGCCGTGCTGCGCACCGGTCAAAGCTTTGGCGCCGGTCATCTGATCGATATCCTCATGGGCAAATCCACAGACAAGGTTTCTCAGCGAGGGCATGACCGGCTGCCCACTTTCGGCGTAGGCCGCGATCTGTCGCGCGATACTTGGCAAGGGATATTTCGTCAGATGATGGGGCAAGATCTCATCCGCCCGGAGGCCGAACGTCACGGGGCGCTTGTCATCACCGACGCTGCGCGACCGGTCCTGAAGGGGGAATCCTCTGTAGTGTTACGGCGCGATACGGTCAACGTCTCCGCCCGGCGTCCTACGGCGAAAGCTCTGATCAATGACGAGGATGCTCCGCTGCTGTCTGCACTCAAGGCCAAGCGCCGGGCGCTGGCAGAGGCGCAATCGGTTCCTGCCTATGTTATTTTCCCCGATAAGACCCTGATCGAGATGGCCGAAACCCGGCCTGCCACCCTTGATGCGATGGCCAATATAAACGGCGTTGGGGCAAAGAAACTCGACCGCTACGGCGCGGTGTTCCTTGAAGTGATCCTTGGCACGCCGCCGCCAAACCAGCATCCCCAGCGGCGCAAACTTGCGCTCGGGTCCGCGGGTCCGATCTACGATGCGCTTGTTGATGCACAAAAATCCCTTGCGCGCGGGACATGCGGTACTTTGAAACCCCTCTCATGCAGCCCGTCGGCACTGCGCCTTTTGGCCGAGAAGCGCCCGGCCACAGCAGAGGCGATGGCACAGCTTCCAGGTATGGGTCCGCAACGAACGGAACGCTTTGGCGAGGCCTTTCTGAGCATTCTCGACGCAGCTGGAATCCCCGACATCGAAGTCTAGATCTACGACAAGAACCGAAGGAGGCCCCCAATGCTGATTGCGATTTCCCCTGCGAAACGGCTCGATTGGACACCACGCCCAGACGTGACGATGACCATGCCGGATTTTGCCGAGGACGCAGTCTACCTTGCCAATGTCGCGCGGCGACTTTCGAAACCCAAGCTGCAAGATCTGATGGGGATCAGCGTCGATCTTGCTCGGCTGAACCAGACCCGCTTTCGGGAGTTTTCCGATGCCCCAAGCAAAGAGGTCTTGCGTCCCGCGGCACTTGCCTTTGCGGGCGACACCTATGCCGGGCTTGAAGCGGGATCGCTGGATGCCGAAGAGCTTGCCTGGGCGCAAGACCATTTGCGGATTTTGTCAGGGCTTTATGGTCTGTTGCGTCCGCTCGATGCGATTCAGGCCTATCGATTGGAAATGGGCAGCCGGTTGAAAACGCGCAAAGGCCCCACGCTTTACGCCTATTGGGGTGACCGGTTGGCAAAGACACTCCGCGCTCAGGCGTCTGATCTTGGGACAGATACATTGGTCGATTGCGCCTCTGCTGAATACTTTGGAGCAGTTGATTCCAAGGCCCTCGGCTTGCGTTTCATCAAACCGGTCTTCCTCGAAGAGAGACCCAGCGGGGACGCCAAAATCATAAGCTTTTTCGCCAAGAAGGCGCGGGGTGCGATGGCACGCTTTATCATTCAACGCAGAGTCACAGACGCCGCTGGCTTGGCTGATTTTGATCTGGGTGGGTATCGCTACGACCCGGCAAGGAGCCAGCCAGATCAGCCGGTTTATCTCCGCCCAGCAGAAGCGGCAGCGGCTTAACCAACTACCGGTCCGATTTCGGTGACTGACGGCATATGGTCGCCCAACTCTGACAGCGAAACTGGATGCGTAAAAGCGACCGTGCGCTTGGAGCCTGATCCAACGGCGATCCACGCACCGAAATTTTCGTCTGACACTTTTAAGATACGGCCTGAATTGCGTCCTCTTCTGTCTCGGCGGGACTGTGTTGTGCGATCATGTCTTGGATCGCCGCTTTGCGCAGCGGTTTCGTTAGGTAGTGGTCCATCCCAACATCGAAGAGCTCTGTGTCATCACCACCCATCGCATGGGCGGTGAGCGCGCAGATCGGAACATGGCCTCCTTCGGCGTCTTCAATCTTGCGGATCGCTTTTGTTGCCGCTTTGCCATCCATGCCGGGCATTGAGACATCCATGAAAATCAGATCGGGGCCAAATTCACGATAGATCTCAACAGCTTCCTCACCATTGTTGGCAAAGCGTAAATCCAGATCGAGTGAGCTCACCATCTTTTTGAAGACAAGCTGATTGGTCTTGTTGTCCTCAGCAGCCAAAACACGCACGCGACGACGCGGCACCGCTGAGGCATCGGTCATTGGACCGGTGGAGCTTGGAGTTGGCTGGGGCAGAGTTCCGCCCAGATCGACAAGCTTTTGATAGAGGTCCCGCCGCAGCAAAGGTTTTTGTAGGACGCCATTCAATAGTTCACGCGCTTCGGATGCCCGGACGACACCGGGGTTCGAGCTTAACAACAAGATCGGCGCTGCGACGCCTTTGCGACGGAGACTATCGGCCAGTTCCACCCCACTCATATCCGGCATTTGGTGATCGGTTAGGATCACGTCGAAACCGCCGGGATCTGCTTCCATCGCTTCCTGCGCCGAACGACAAGAAGTCACGGTCAATCCCATCGCATCGAGCTGTTTTTCCAGGATCAGGCGATTGATCTTCTGATCATCGATCACAAGCGCCCGGCTCAACTCTTTTGGAACCTTGAGATCATCGCCTGGCGCGTCTTCCGCTGCTTCGAACACCGCTTGGAAACCGAAACAAGATCCTTTGCCTTCCTCAGAATCGACCCAAATCTCGCCATCCATCAGATTGACCAGCTCTTGGGTGATCGCCAGACCAAGACCGGTGCCTTCAAATTTTCGGTTCCGCTCATCATCGACCTGGCTGAATTCGCCGAATATGAGATCAACCTTGTCCTTCGGAATCCCGATCCCGGTATCTTCCACCGTTATATGTAGCTGGTACTTCGAGGCGTCTTCATCCTCTGGGAAACCAGTGACGCGAACCAGCACAAAGCCTTCCTGCGTGAATTTCACCGCGTTCCCGATAAGATTGGTGAGGATCTGCCGGAATCTTCCAGGATCGGCGACAAATCGCGTTGGCAGGAAGATGTCGAAATCCACCAACAGGCCGACATCTTTGTCCTGTGCAGCGGGGCTGAGCAGAATAATGATTTCATGGATCGCCCGTTCAAGGTCGAATGCTTCGAGGTAAAGCCTGAGTTTTTCCGCCTCGATCTTCGAGTAATCGAGCACATCGTTGATGATCACCAACAGGGCTTCACCGGAGCTTTTGATCGTCTCTGCGTAGAGGCGTTGTTCTTCGGTGAGATTGGTTTCTGTCAAAAGTTCGGACATGCCAACCACGCCGTTCATGGGCGTGCGAATTTCGTGGCTCATATTCGCCAGAAACGCAGATTTCGCCCGGTTTGCGGCTTCTGCCCGATCGCGCGCTTCGCGCAGCTCTTGCTCATATTGCATGGATTCGGTGATGTCATGGGCAAGCGTAACCATATCCCCGTCCTGGCCCCGGCGATCGATGAGTTTAATGTGACGGTCATTCCAAAGCCGGATCACCAATGGATCGGGGTTCTCATCCTGCCAGCGCTGCAGCATCCGCGCCAGCCAATCGCTGGGCGATTGCATGCCGATATCAAACAATCCCTCGTTCAGAATAATTTCCAGGAGCTCACCATAGGACATGCCAGGCGTGATTCCCTTCACACCATCGAAGAGTTCGATGAATGAACGGTTCGCGACCACAAGCCGGTCTTTGGAATTGAACACCGCGAAACCGTCTTCGATCGTCTCCAGCGCATCCCATAGGCGTCTTTCTGCTGTCACGGCCAGGCGGTTGGCGCGTTCCAAATCGGCCTGAGCTTGCGAGTTTTGTCCCTTGAGGTCCTCTGCTTGAGACTGCGCAATCTTCACCTCAAGCCGTTTTTTCAGCACCTCTTCGGAAAGCAATTGGGCATGCTCAGATAAGTCGCGGTTGGCGCGCACCAACTCACGACTTTTCTGTTCAAGCATATGTTCGGCGGCAAGGCGGCCACGCCGTTCCCGCGCCAACATATCTTGCAGGCGTGGCCCAACGCCTTTGGTCATCGATACTCAACCTCTCAACTCACGCTGGACCATAGAGTCAGAGTGGTAAAAAGAAGCTTGAAAGGGCCGGATCAGAGTCTTTCGAACGCCACAGCGATGCCTTGACCGCCGCCAATGCACATCGTCACAAGCGCGCGTTTGCCGCCGGTGCGCTCCAATGCGTAAAGTGCCTTGATCAGCAAAATTGCTCCTGTTGCCCCCACCGGATGACCCAATGCGATCGCACCGCCATCTGGATTGGTTTTAGCCGGATCCAATTGCAGTCCTCGGGCAACGGCAAGAGCTTGGGCTGCAAAGGCTTCGTTGCTCTCCACGATATCGAAATCAGTGATTGCGAGACCTGTTTTCGCCAAGAGTTTCTCAACCGCCGGGACAGGTCCGATCCCCATCACATCGGGTCGCACCCCAGCATGGGCGTAGCCCAAGACACGCGCCTTCGGGCTTAAACCTGCTCGCGCGGCGGCCTCCGCTCGGGCCAAGACAATCGCCGCGGCGCCATCATTGAGACCTGAGGCATTGCCTGCAGTTACAGTGCCGTCTTTCTGAAACGCCGGTCTTAAGCGCGCGAGTTGATCCAGTGTGGTCGCCTTGGGGTGCTCATCTTTGACAAAATCCACTATTGTGCGTTTGATTTTGATCGCGACCGGAACGATCTGGTTTTCGAAATGTCCGGCCTCTTGAGCCGCTGCCGCGCGATTCTGGCTTTCTAGGGCAAACGCGTCTTGATCCTCGCGGGTGATCTGATGTTCTGCCGCGACGTTTTCTGCCGTTATCCCCATATGCCCGGTACCAAAGGGGCAGGTGAGCGCCCCGAGCATCATATCGACCCCACCGGTGTCACCCATTTTCTGACCCCAGCGCGCGGCAGGCAGCGCATAGGGCGCGCGGCTCATGTTTTCGGCCCCGCCGGCCAAGCCGAAATCGGCATTCCCAAGGGCAAGCGATTGCAGCACCGACACCACTGCCTGCAAGCCCGAACCACAGAGCCGGTTCACATTCATTGCTGGGGTGTCCTCATCGACCCCCGCCTCAATCGAGGCCGCACGTGACAGATACATGTCCCGCGGTTCGGTATTGATGACATGGCCCATAGCGACATCGCCGATCAACTGCGGTGCGACACCTGCGCGGTCCATCGCCGCTTTGGCAACTGTTTTACCGAGTTCAATCGGTGAAGTTCCGGCCAACGCGCCGCCAAAAGTGCCAATCGCCGTGCGTGCGCCGTCCAAAATCACGATATCAGTCATGGATCCCCTCCCCGGTCAGACTGGCTTAGGTCAATCGACAAGATCTCAGACGGCGCACCGAAGCGAATGGGCAACCCCGAAAACCCAAGACCCGCCGATATCACCAAATGCCGCTGGCCCTCTGTCAGATGGCCATGGCTAAGTTTGGCACGGTAGTCTTTCATAAGGAAAGGCCGCCAATTGCCGAAGGCAATTTGCCCGGCATGGGTATGTCCGCTGATCTGAAGCGCATAGGGACCGTCGCCCTCATCAAAGACATTTGGTTCATGAGCAATCAAGATCGCAGAGGCACCTTCTGGAACGGCCGCAAAGGCCGCCTCCGGATCATCATAGCCCAAATCCCCTGGCGCGCCGTCAAAACGATCTCCCTTACGACTGTTCAGTCCAATCACCCAAATCGGACTGCCAGAATGGGTGATTTGCACCGCAGCATTGTCTAAATGCGGCAGACCCAATTCAGCCAACGCCTCTGCAACGGAATTGCGCTGACTGCGGGTCTGCCGTGCAAGGGTGCAATCGGTCCAATCGTGATTGCCGAGCACCGACCAGACGCCGAGAGGCGCCTTTAGTCTTTTCAGCCGATCAACGATAGATAAGGCATCTGCCGGGCGGCCAACCCGCCGCAGCATTTCATCCATCAGCATATCGCCCGCTTGAACGATCAGATCAGGATGCAGCGCATTGGCTTGATCGATCCAATGATCCACCTGATCGATTGGAACCCAAGGGGCACCCACATGCAGATCGCTGAGAACGGCGATCTTGATATTCGGTGCGTGCCAGCGAGGGCTGGCAATCTGATAGGTCGTGATCTTGGCATCTTTGGGGCGGGGCATGAGACCACCCTGACCTATCGTTTCCGCACAGGGAAGAGCAGCGCCGGATGCGAAATGCCGCGGCGCCGCAAAGCCTCAAGCGACTTCGAACTCCAGCCGACGCACCTGTTGAAAGAGGTCCAGCGCATTCAAGTTTACCACCAGTTCATCACTCGCCGGCGCATCGAGATGGAGAAGTGCAATCGCATCTTCGCCCGGACCGGTCCGACCCAAAGTGAAGTTCGCGATATTGATCCCGCTTTCGGCAAAGGTCGTGCCCAAACTGCCGATCACGCCGGGGATGTCTTTGTTGGTGGTGTAGAGCATATAGGGCTCAACCGAAGCGTCGATATTGATCCCCTTAATTTGGATAAACCGCGGTGTGCCGTCCGAGAAAACTGTGCCGGCAATGGACCGTGTCCGTTCCGCTGTTTCGACCTTCAGCATGATGTATCCGCCGAAGACGCCCGATTTCTCTTGCGTTGTTTTCGAAAATTGGATGCCGCGTTCACGCGCCAACACCGGAGCGGAGACCAGATTGATCGTTGGATTGATGGATTTCATAATCCCCGCCAGCACTGCGCAATCGAGAGCGGCAAGGTTCATCTCGGCCACAACCCCATCATAGAGCACATTGACCGATTTGATCGGCTCTTCGGTCATTTGCCCGACAAAGCTCCCAAGATGCTCGGCCAGTTTGATCCAAGGACCCATGATCTTGGCTTCTTCTGCGGTGACCGCGGGCATATTTAAAGAGTTCTCCACCGCCCCGGTCAAAAGATAATCGGACATTTGCTGTGCCACTTGCAGGGCCACGTTTTCCTGCGCCTCGGTGGTTGCTGCGCCCAGATGCGGGGTGCAGACCACATTCGGCAGGTTGAAGAGGACATTTTCCTTCGCAGGCTCCACGGCAAAAACGTCAAAAGCCGCACCCGCCACGTGACCCGATTTCAGCGCCTCCGCCAGTGCCTCTTCGTCCACCAAGCCACCGCGCGCGCAATTGATGATCCGAACACCGGGCTTCATCTTGGCAATGGCCTCAGCTGAGATCATGCCCGCCGTTTTGTCGGTTTTCGGCACATGCAGCGTGATGAAGTCCGCCTTAGGCAAAAGCTCATCAAGCTCCACTTTGGTGACGCCAAGCTTGGTCGCACGCTCTTCGCTGAGGAAGGGATCATAAGCCAAGACCTTCATCTTCAGCCCCACGGCCCGGTCGCAAACGATGCCGCCAATGTTTCCTGCGCCGATCACGCCGAGCGTTTTACCGGTCAGCTCAACACCCATAAATTTCGACTTTTCCCATTTGCCAGCATGGGTGGAGGCACTGGCCTCTGGGATTTGGCGTGCCACGGCGAACATCATCGCGATCGCATGCTCTGCGGTGGTGATCATATTGCCAAAGGGCGTGTTCATCACGATCACGCCGCTCTTAGACGCCTGTGGGATATCGACATTGTCCACGCCGATCCCTGCACGACCGATGACCTTTAGATTGGTCGCGGCCTTCAAGACATTCTCGGTTACCTTCGTGGCCGAGCGGATCGCCAGACCGTCATATTGGCCAATCACCTCGATCAGCTTTGCTTTGTCTTTGCCCAGATCGGGCTGAAAATCGACATCAATGCCGCGGTCACGGAAAATCTGAACCGCTGTTTTGCTCAATTTATCAGAGACGAGCACTTTGGGCGCCATGGGTTCTACCCCTTTGTAGTCTGTGGTTAAGATCGCCAACGCGACGAACCTCAAGCGTTTTTCGGTATGGTTTGAAGAGGTTGGCGCGAAAGCTAAACCCGCCGCGCCACAGGGTTCATGCAGGCTCTGTAAGCGCAGAGATCTCAGCCTCGAAAGCCCACTCGATCCACGGCAGCAAAGCCGCCACGTCTGAGGGCTCGACCGTTGCGCCACACCAGATCCTCAGACCCGGCGGGGCGTCGCGATAGGCGCCAATATCAAACGCAACACCTTCAGCCTCCAGCCGCTTGGCCACCGCTTTGGCAAATGCCGCACCATCGGCGATCCGACCATCGGTAAACTTAAGGCACACGCTGGTGGTGGACCGAGTCGCAGGATCGCTCGCGAGGAAATCGATCCATTCATGCTCGGCGACAAATGCCGCGATATGGGCAAAGCTCTGGTCGCACCTGGCGATCAGCGCGGGCAGCCCGCCAATCTCTTGCGCCCAGGCCAGCGACTGCAGGTAGTCCTCCACACAGAGCATCGATGGTGTGTTGATCGTGGCGCCCGTGAAAACCCCGTCGATTAGTTTGCCGCCCTTGGTCAGGCGAAAGATCTTCGGCAGGGGCCAGGGCGGGCTGTAGCTTTCCAGCCGCTCCACAGCCCGGGGCGAGAGGATCAGAACCCCATGGGCCGCCTCTCCGCCCAGAACCTTTTGCCAGGAATAGGTGACCACATCAAGCTTGTCCCAGGGCAGGTCCATCGCAAAAGCCGCCGAGGTTGCATCGCAAAGTGTCAGCCCTGCTCGATGCGCTGGGATGACATCGCCCGAGGCCATCCGAACGCCGGAGGTCGTGCCGTTCCAGGTAAAACAGACGTCCTGATCGTAATCGAGCGCGGCCATATCAACGATTTCGCCATACTCGGCGGTGTGGATTGTGGCGTCGATTTTGAGCTGCTTGACCACATCGGTCACCCAGCCTGCGCCAAAGCTCTCCCACGCGACCATCTGAACCGGTCGTTCGCCGAGCAGGTTCCACATCGCCATCTCGTAAGCACCGGTATCAGAGGCCGGTACGATGCCGATCTTATAGTCCGCTGGCACGCCAAGCACCGCGCGCGATGTCTCGATCGCTTCTTTCAGTTTGGCCTTGCCAATCGCCGCACGGTGTGATCGGCCGAGCGGTGCGCCATCCAGCGCGTCGAGCGAAAATGTTGGGCGCTTGGCACAAGGGCCAGAGGAAAAACGCGGATTAGCCGGCCGCGTCGCCGGTGCAGGGGTCGCCATCGATATCTACCCTTCCAGATAAGCGCCTCTCGTTGGGGAGAGGTGTCCCGCGTTTGGCTATAAGGGTGAATAGAGCTTGCTGGCAAGAGACTTCGCAGCCTGAGACGTTGGCGAATTAACAAAATGCGATCCCTGAAGGACGAGGCCGAGCAACGGCGCACTTACTCATGACACGAATTCGTGTTTAAGCGGGGCCGAAGGATGCACTTCTCATGCCGCCACTCTTTTTTAGGCACAGAACCGCACAAGCTTGACTTCAAGCCGAACAAGACGAAGCCCTGCGATCTTCTCTGAAAACAAGAAATTGCGGGATGAAGGGCGGTTTACGCTATAGTCCGCAGCTTAAGTGGGGAGACCTTAAAGTTGCCGTAACGGCATTTGATCTTTTGCAAAAAAGCTTTCGCTAGGTCTTTAGACTATTTCGGAATTTTAAGTCATCCATCTCGGCCAGTGATCCGTAAAAGCAGGAAATGACCTGAAGGACACTCCATGACCCATCCTCTCCCTTTTGGCGCTGGCCGCCGTGTTGCAGTTATCGGCGCCGGCATTGCGGGGATGGGGGCGGCGTACCGGTTGGCTGGGTCCGCCCGGGTAACATTGATCGAAGCTGAACCACGGCTGGGCGGACATGCTCGGACAGTCCAGGCCGGGCGCGATGGTACACAGGCTGTCGACACCGGTTTTATCGTTTTCAATCGCGTCAATTATCCTAACCTCACAGCGCTTTTTGATCGCCTGGGCGTTGAACTGTCGGAAAGCAACATGGGGTTTTCCGCCTCGCTCGATGGTGGACGGATGGAATGGTCCGGAGAGACGTGGGCAAGCATTTTCGGTCAACGTCGCAACCTGGTGCGCCCTGCCTTCCTAAAGATGCTTCACGATGTGGTGCGCTTCAACACCCACGCGGAGGCTGCTGTTACAGCCGATCCAGATATCTCGATAGGAGATCTGATCACCACGCTTGGCCTCGGAGACGGGTTTCGCGACTACTACCTGTTGCCTTTCGCCGGTGCGATTTGGTCAACCCCTACGCTCGATGTGCTCGACTTTCCGGCCAACACGATGATCCGCTTCTTTAAAAACCATTCGCTTTTGAAGGCTGCCGGGCGTCATCGCTGGTACACTGTCAAAGGTGGCGCTGTTGAGTATGTGTCAAGACTTGAGCAAAGCTTAAGCAATATGGGGGTCTCGATCCGCTGTGCCGCACCGGTCGAATGTGTTCGCCGGTCGCTGTTGGGCGCAGAGGTCAAGATTCAAGGTGCTGAGTGGGAACGCTTTGATGAGGTCGTCTTTGCCTGTCACGCTGACCAAGCGCTCGAGATGCTGAGCGATGCGACGCCGGCGGAAGCAGCCGCGCTCGGTGCCATAAGGTTCCACCCCAACCGAGCCGTTCTCCACGCCGATCCCGTCGCCATGCCAGTCCGCGAACGTTGCTGGACCGCTTGGAACCACGTCGCACCCCGCAATCCCACACATCCAGGCATCGCTCTGACCTATTGGATGAATGCCCTTCAACCGATCCCGAAATCGGATCCGCTGTTCGTGACGCTCAACGCAACACAAGAGATCCGCGAAGAATTGATCTATGACGAAGTGACCTTCGCGCACCCGCTCTACACTGCGGACGCTATCCGCGCGCAGGAAACGCTCCGCCGCCTTAACGGCGCACGCGCGACCTGGTTCTGCGGTGCCTGGATGAAAAACGGCTTCCATGAAGACGGTTTGGCCAGTGGCCTCGATGTCGCGGAGGCGCTTTTGGAACGCCAAATTCAGGAGCATGCCGCATGAGCTTGATCCGGTCAGAGGTCGATCACGTCCCGGCCCGCACGTATCATGGACGGCGCGGCGCGATTGAGAACGCCTTCACTTATTCCGTTGACTATGTTCTGCTTGATCCGGCCCGCGCAGAAGGTCCGGCACTGTTTTCCCTGAACAAGCGTAACTTTTTCTCATTGCGTGATCGAGACCACGGCGGTCCCCCACAAGATGGGCGTGGGCTTCCTTGGGTGCGCGAGATTCTGGCTGAGCACGACCAGCTTGAAGCGTGCGGTCGGGTCCTGCTTTTGGCACAACCTCGGATCCTCGGGCATGTCTTCAACCCAGTCAGCTTTTGGCTTTGCTATGGGCCCGACGAGACGCTCCGCGCGGTGATTGCAGAGGTCACCAACACCTTCGGTGATCGTCATTCCTATCTGTGCCATCACGAAGATCAGCGCCCAATCCTGCCTGACGATACACTGAGCGCTCAGAAAATCTTTCATGTCTCGCCCTTTCAACCAATTGAGGGCGGCTACCGGTTCAATTTCGACATCTCCGGTGACCGGGTCGCCATTCGGATCGACTACCGCGCTGGCACTGAGCGTTTGATCGCAACGCTCACAGGGCCGCGGCAACCGCTCACCAATAGGGCGATCCTCGGCGCAAGCCTGCGTCGCCCCTTCGGATCCCGCCGTGTTTTGGGCCTGATTCATTGGCAGGCCCTGAAACTCTGGTGGAAAGGCGCGCCCTGGCACATTCGCCCAGAGCCGCCGATGGACGAGGTCACACGATGATCAGACCTCGGAACTTCTAAAACCCTGTCAGGGGCATGTTGCTCCTGCGTTACTGCAAGAAAGCTGAAGCAATGGAATTTGCACTGATCTTCCTCGCCGGCCTGGCCACAGCGCTTCTTGTGCTGCTGGCATTGAGGCGCTACTGCTCCTTCTCTGCGCAGAGCCCTAGTGATTATGCTGGTACCGGACCGGATTTTGACATCCGCGATCACCTCAACGGCGCGCTTCTCTGTGAAGGCGTGATCTACGGCCCGACAGGCCGCGTCTCTTCGCGCTTTGTGGCGGATATGAACACCACCTGGGATGGCGACACCGGGGTGATGACCGAAGATTTCCGCTATGACAACGGTACCGAGCAGCACCGTGAATGGACGCTGAACGTGGGGGATGATGGAAAAATCACCGCCACAGCACCAGACATTTTGGGCAAGGGCGAAGGCGAGCAAAAGGGTGCTGGCGTTCAACTGAGATACACCATTCGCCTGCCTGAAAATGCTGGTGGACATGTGCTGAACGCCGTCGATTGGATGTATCTGGTCGACAACGGCACCATCATCAACCGTAGCCAGTTCAGCAAGTTCGGCATCCCTGTGGCCGAGCTTGTGGCGACCATTCGGCGGCGCGATAGCCTTGGCGAAGCACGTATGGCGGCCGAATAGGGCTTTGTAAAAAAGGACGGGTTTCGTGCCGAAGGTTTCGGGAAAACGCTATTGGCTCGTGGGCGCGTCCGACGGGCTCGGTGCCGCTTTGGCACATCAGATGAGTGCAGCGGGCGCGGAACTTGTTCTGAGTGCCCGCAATGGCGAAAAGCTACAGGAGGTGATTGATGCGCTTCCAGGTCCCGCCACTGCAGTAACCGTCGATGTCGGTGACACCGCTTCTGTTCAACGCGCTGCAGAGATTGCGGGCGATATCGACGGGATGGTGTTTCTGGCAGGGGTCTATTGGCCGATGCCTGCCACGGCCTGGGACAGTGGCGATGCCGAGGCCATGGCCGATATCAATTTCACCGGCGCGATACGTGTGTGTGGGGCGGTGTTGCCAAAAATGATTGCCAAAGGCCGGGGCCATGTGGTGCTGACGGGCTCTTTATCGGGATTTCGCGGATTGCCCGGCGCTATCGGTTATGCCGCAAGCAAGGCGGGTGTCATGACGCTCGCCGAAAGCATGGAATGCGATCTGCGCGGTTCAGGCATCAAGGTGCAGCTCGCAAATCCTGGCTTCATCAAAACGCGGCTGACCGCCAAGAACGATTTCTCCATGCCGTTTATCATGGAGCCCGAAGAGGCAGCGAAAATCATGCTCGACTTCATGCGCAGCGATGGTTTCAAGCGCAACTTTCCAACTCTGTTCTCGTGGGTTTTTCGGGGCAGCCAATTCCTGCCCGATTGGGCCTATTACCGCCTTTTTGGCAGACCCGCATAAGCGCAGTTTCTCTGGCATCGCACGTCGCTTTGCGTCACCTTAGACTGATCAGTCTAGGAGAATGCAGCCATGCCCGAGATACATGCGGATGTTGTTGCCCAAGTGATTATGCTGGCCCGCGAAACCAGTTCCCGCGGCGGCGGAAACCCCACCGCAGAGGCAGAATTGCGCGAGTTTATCGATGCCCAGAATGAAGAGGACAAGGTTGCTCTGGTCGCCATCGCCTGGATCGGTCGGGAGAATTTTGAACCTGAAGAATGGGATGACGCTGTACGCACGGCGCGACAGGAAGCCACCACTGAGACTGTGGATTACTTGCTCGGTATGACGCTCTTGGCCGACTATCTCGAAGATGGGCTGGAGGCGCTCGGTATCTCGGCTGCTGATGCCGAAAACGACCTGATGTAGGCGGCCCGCTTTCCCGCAGTGATTTGACGGCTTTCGGGAGCGTCCCTTAGGCCGCGAGTGGCAAGCGTAGCCGCACCGTCGTCCCCGATCCCACGCGACGCCCAGACACATCGAGCTGGCCGTCATAGGCGCGCACGATTTTCTCCAGGATCGCCAAACCCATACCCGCGCTAGGTGTGTCGTCACAGGCTCGAAGGCGGGTCAAAGGCTCCATCGCGCGGACGCGATCTTTTTCGGGAATGCCGAAACCATCGTCACGGATCGTGAATTCCCACCAAGGAGAGACGGCGCGTGTGATGACCGCAATCCGCGCTACACCTGGGTTATGTGTCACCGCGTTGGACACAAGGATTCTGATGGCAAGGTCTAAGTCGTTTTTCGCCATGCGCACGAGACCCGGTTCACAGCGCCAGCGGAAACGCGCGTTTTCCCGCGATGAATAGGCGCCGAGGGTTTTGATAACGCACTGGCCGGCATCGAGAAGCCGCGCTTCTTGTCGGGCGACGCGGGAATGGATGAGCAAGCCCGATATCATAGAATCGAGCCGTCGCGCATTTTTCTGCAGCAGTGTAAGGCTTTCGGCGGTTTTGGACGGCAGATCGATCCCCGCCTCTTCAAGATCCTCGGCGATCCAGTCCGGGACCTCTGCAATCGCGCGAGAGGATGCCCGCAAATCATGCGACAATCGATAGATGATCGCATCTACGGGATCCGCAAGGACTCTGGCGTCTTGACCTTCAGTGCGCATGGCTTTGATCCCAATAGTGTTTCATGACCCCTGCCCGGGCCGAAGGGAGCACCTTCAAAATCGTTAGGAGCCCACGAAAACTCGCTTGCAGTAACACTCTGGTCTGAACCCGCTTAGAGGTGAGGTCTCGCGGTCGCATTCGTAGCAAACAAGGGATGCCGTTATGAAAATTGTGGCACCGAGCCCGCATCAACAGCTCTGTTGAAGATATAGAAATAGACTTTGACATCTACATTCCGCACCGCGCGAACATGGCTTTTCCCTGAGAAAGTTCAATGGCTGACAGATTGCGGTGTCAGCCTTAAGGCGGTGTAAATTCTGACTGCCCAGTGACTTGGCGATGCGTCTAAACCAATAGAACTTTAGATAAGTCTTTCACTTTTCTCCGCCTTGCCTGGCTGGAGACATCATGCGCAGCGCTAGCCGCCTTCCACCCCGGGAACATTCACGTAGAGCGCATAAACTGAATGGCTCGCCGCCATAAAGAGGCGACTATTGGCGCGCCCACCGAAACAGAGATTTGCACAGCGCTCCGGCAGCGCGATACGGCCAATTGGCGTGCCATCAGGGGCGAAGACCATCACACCGTCCAACTCTGGATCGCCCATCCCCCAGCCGCACCAAAGATTGCCAAGCTGGTCGATGCGGAACCCATCGGGCGTGCCGGGCCCGGCATCGATCAATACGCGCTTGCCCGTGATGGACTGCCCATCACCCGAGACGTCGTATTCCAGGATTTTGCGATTGGGCTGACCGCGGGATTCCACAATATAGAGCTTGCTCTCGTCTGGTGAAAACGCCAGTCCATTGGGTCCAAGAATGTCATCGGCGACAATCTCCGCCGTCTGTTTCTCCGGGTCTAGGCGATAGACATGCTGGCCGAGTTCCGGCTCGGATTTATGCCCTTCATAGTTGTTTTGGATGCCAAAGGGGGGGTCTGTGAACCAAATCGAGCCATCAGACTTCACCACCACATCATTGGGGGAACTCAGTCGCTTCCCGTCATAGCTGTCGATCAAGACCGAAACGGTCCCGTTGTATTCGGTGCGTGTCACCCGCCTGCCGCCATGTTCGCAAGTGATCAACCGTCCCTGCCGGTCACGCGTCTGCCCATTGGCGAAATTCGATGGCGTACGATAGACCGAGGCCTGCCCGGTTATCTCATCCCAACACATGATGCGATTGTTTGGAATATCACTCCAAAGCAGATAACGCCGATCGCCGAACCAAACCGGGCCTTCGCACCATCGACAGCCAGTCGCAAGCCGTTCGACCCCTGCCAAAGGGAGCCTCAGGGCGTCAAATCGCGGATCGAGCGTGATGACTGCAGGATCGGGATACCGCAGTGACGGCGTCCAGGCGCTGATATCAGTGTCGTCTTGTGCCATGCTTTTCTTCCTCGACCGCCTAGGACCTGTCCCACGGGCAGATGGTTAGGTCACCGGGCCAGGGTTGAACAGAGCAAGCTGGTTGCTGAGCCCCAAACGCTCAGCGCAGGTTTTCTCGCCACTCGCGACGGCGAGGATGGTCTTATAAATCTCGCGACCGAGTTCTTCCAGCGACACTGATTCCGAGATTATCCGCCCGGCATCCACATCCACAAGATCGTGCCAGCGCCGCGCGAGATCGGACCGGGTCACCACCTTCAGAACCGGCACCTCCGCCAGGCCGTAAGGTGTGCCGCGCCCTGTCGTGAACACATGCAGGTTCATACCCGCCGCAAGCTGCAATGTCCCGCAGATGAAATCCGATGCCGGTGTCGCGGCAAAGAGAAGTCCCTTGGTCACAGCCTTTTCCCCTGCGGACACAACCCCCGAGATCGGCATGGACCCTGATTTGCTGATCGACCCCATGGCCTTTTCAACGATGTTGGATAGTCCGCCCTTCTTGTTGCCGGGCGTGGTGTTGGCGCTCCGGTCGGACTGACCGGCGACCAGATAATCATCGTACCATGCCATTTCGCGGATAAGATCGCGCGCGACTTTTGGCGTTGCGGCCCGTGCGACAAGCTGATCAATCCCATCGCGCACCTCGGTCACCTCGGAAAAGATAACCGTGCCGCCCGAGCGGACGATCATATCTGCCGCGATCCCAAGCGCAGGATTTGCCGTGACGCCAGACAGAGCGTCGCTGCCGCCACATTGCAGGCCCACCACAAGATCAGAGGCGGGACAGGTGACCCTTCGGCGGTCGTTCAGTTTGGTCAGATGACGCTCCGCATCCCTTAGGATCGCAGAGATCATCGCCTCAAACCCATTATGGCTGTCTTCTTGCAAAGTCACGAGGCTCACATCTTCCAGTTCAGCACCGGCGCTTTCAGCTATCTGGGGGAAAAGCCGATCAGGCTGCAGTTTTTCACAGCCAAGGCTCACGACCATGGTCGAATCCGAAAAGTTCGGGTTGCGTGCGATGTTGCGCAAGGTGCGGATCGGGATGGCCGCATCTGGCGCCTCAATCGCGATCCCACAGCCATAGGTGTGATCCAAAGCGACGACATCGTCGACATGGGGAAAGCGGGGCAGCATCTCTGATCGGATGCGCGACACTGCGTGACCCACCACGCCAGAGACACATTGCACGGTGTTGGTGATAGCGAGGATGTTCCGCGTACCGACGCTGCCATCGCGGTTCTGGAAGCCTTCGAATGTGTCTCCCTCGTGCGCTGGCACCGTCGGTGCAGGGTCTTTGGGGATTTGCAGGTCTTCCAATCGCGGGGGGTTTGGCATGTCGAGGTTGCTCTCATTGACCCAGCCGCCTGCGGGAATGGCACGCGCAGCCCTGCCAATAACTATCCCGTAACGCAGGACCGGCGCGCCCACCGCCAATTCCTCAAGTGCAACTTTGTGGGCCTGGGGCACTGCTTCTTGGAGGACTAGCCCATCGACCTCGGTCCCCGCCGACAGCCCCCTATCATTGGCGACTACGGCAACGTTGTCCGCTGGGTCAATGCGCAGAAGGCGGGGCGGCGCCGTCATGACCTCTCTTGGTCAAGTGTGTGATCAGCCATGATTTCCAAGGCACGCACCATGCCAGAGTGATCCCAGGCGGCACCGCCATGGGCCACGCAGAGATTAAAAAGCTCCTGCGCGGTGCCTGTATTGGGCAGGCTCACCCCCATTTGACGGGCATTGGACAGCGCCAAGCCAAGATCCTTTTGATGCAGTTCGATCCGGAAGCCTGGATTGAAGGTCCGCTTGGTCATGCGTTCGCCATGAACCTCAAGGATCTTGGAGGACGCAAATCCGCCCATCAGGGCCTGGCGCACTTTCTCTGGATCGGCGCCCGCCTTCGCGGCAAAGACCAGGGCCTCACTGACAGCCTCGATGTTCAAGGCCACAATGATCTGATTGGCGACCTTGCACACCTGCCCATCGCCGACACCACCCACGCGGGTGATGTTCTTTCCCATCACCTCAAAAAGAGGCAGCACACGCTCAAAAGCCGCCTCGGTCCCGCCGCACATGATGGTGAGGGTTTGCGCCTTCGCCCCGACCTCTCCACCAGAGACAGGCGCATCGACATACTCACACCCCAGAGCACCGATCTTCTCAGCAAAATCCTTGGTGGCCAAGGGCGAGATCGAACTCATATCGATGACACATTTGCCGCTGCTGAGCCCTACCGCAACCCCATTGTCAGCGAAAAGGACCTTTTCCACATCCGGCGTGTCGGGGACCATCAAGATGATGATCTCTGCCTTTTGTGCCACCTCCTGGGGCGAAGCACAGGGGGTACCGCCTGCCTCGGTCAGGGGTGCAGGCACGCCACTGCGGGAATAGAGAAACACCTCATGCCCCGCGGCGATCAAGTGACCCGCCATCGGTTTGCCCATGATCCCCAGCCCGATGAAACCTAGTTTGCTCATATGCTTCTCCCCTGTCTTTCTTGTTCAGTATGCGCTGCCGCCCGTGGCGGGCAGGATCTGCTGAGAGCCCGGTGCCTTCAAGCGCGCATTTGCCGATATGGTCACGAATTGTCAGTCCATCTCAATCCGTTTCGATGCCGCTTCCGGCGATGCGTTGTGGATCGCAGCCATCTTTCCATGTGACTTGGCAAGGGCCAAGACAGGCGCGATGGCATCGCGTTGTCGCTGTCTTGATCAGCGAATGCCCTTACGCGACTTCATGGGGCCGGCAGGCTATATCCCAGGCATTTGAACAAAGAGCAGGTGCAGACGCCAAACCGGTCAAGATGGAGTTGATCCTGCGGGGGTTCCCTGCCCCCGCAGCCAGTTAAGTGACCACCGTTAGACTTACTCCGCGGCCATCTGAGCGGTCGGGGTCGACCGCGAAATGGCCCATTCCTCTTCGGTCATATCCTCGGGCGTTTCCGCGAAAAGCGGGGTCGAGAGGTAGCGCTCGCCGGTATCGGGCAACATCACCAGCATCACCGAGCCTGGCGCGGCGGTCTCAGCCTGGGCCATAGCAACCGCAAAGGTCGACCCGCCGGAGATGCCGGTGAAAATGCCCTCTTCCGCTGCCAAACGTTGCGACCACTTAATCCCATCAGGTCCGGCAACCGGGATCAGCGCATCGTAATAGGCGCCGTCCATCGCCTCTTGCAATACGTAAGGAATGAAATCCGGGGTCCAGCCCTGGATCGGATGCGGTTCGAAATTTGGGTGGCTTTCGGTGGGTTGATGCGCCTCGTTTCGGGTGTTGACATAGCCCGACCCCAGGATCTGCGCATTTGCAGGCTCGGTCAGGATGATCTTAGTCTCTGGCCGTTCCTTGCGGAACACACGCCCCACCCCGCTCACAGTGCCGCCGGTGCCATAGCCGGTGATAAAGTAGTCGAGCTTTTTGCCTTCAAAATCCGCCAGGATTTCCCGCGCGGTGGTGGCCTCGTGAATATCGGCATTGTCTGCGGTTTCAAACTGACTGGCCAGGAACCAGCCATTGGCCTCGGCCAGTTCTTTCGCTTTGGAATACATCCCAAAGCCCTTCAACGCGCGCGGGGTCAGCACAACCTTTGCGCCGAGAAAACGCATCAAACGGCGGCGTTCGACGGAAAAACTATCCGCCATGGTCACCACCAACGGATAGCCTTTGGCCGCACAGACCATTGCCAAACCGATGCCTGTATTTCCCGATGTTGCCTCGACCACGGTCTGGCCCGGTTTCAAGCGGCCCTCGCGCTCTGCCGCCTCGATAATATTGAGCGCCAGACGGTCCTTGACTGACCCCGCTGGATTGAACGCTTCGAACTTGACGTAGACCGTCACGTGGTCCGGCGCGATCCGATTGATCCGCACGACCGGGGTGTCCCCCACCGTATCGATGATGCTGTCATAGAGCTGGCCGCGGCCATTGGTGGTTCTGATGGACATGGGCTTTTTCCTCCTTCGAGAGAGCCTGCTAAGAATCGCAGACCTCATTCACCCTAGGGTAAGGGCTCACCTTAAGCCGTGCCAACACCGCCGCAATTCAATCTGCGTTACAGACCGAGATCCCGGGCAAACGCGGCGACCACATCGCGGTAAAGATCCCGCTTGAAGGGCACGATATTGTCGACCAGCGCTCCTGGCGCGATCCATTTCCACTCGGAAAACTCTGGGTGCTTGGTAGCGATGTTGATTTGGTCGTCCCGGCCCGAAAACTGTGCGAGGTACCATTTCTGCTCTTGCCCCCGATAGCGCCCTTTCCAGATCCGAGGCACGATGTCGTGGGGCAGATCATAGCGCAGCCAATCCGATGTCTCTGCAGTAATGGCAACTTGTTCCGCTTCGACACCGGTTTCTTCCCACAATTCGCGCAGCGCGGTTTCCTTAGGGTGCTCGCCCTTATCGATGCCTCCTTGCGGCATCTGCCAAGCGGGCACGGTACTATCGATGCGTTGACCAACGAAGACCAACCCCTCCTGGTTGACCAGAACCACGCCGACGCCCTGGCGATAAGGCAATGATGCGATCTCTTCCGGGGTCATGGCGGCGCTTTCTTCTGAGGACAATTGCTGCTGGTGTTGCCCGTTCGCGGGGGCCAGCACAAGCTTTCTCAGACGCGCAGCATCGGCAAGATCGATAGGATCAAGAGCCCAGCAAGCACGTAATTGATCCGCCGCAGTTTGAGCGGATCAGAGAGCACCCGCGCCATGCCAGAGCCCATGCCGACCCAAGCAGCGATACACGGCAAATTTATCGCCATGAAGATCAGTGCCACAGCCAAGACAACCCCGATCTGGCCGCCGCTGGCATAGACGGCAAGCGCCGTCAGCGCCATGCTCCAAGCCTTTGGGTTGACCCATTGAAAGGCGACCGCCTCCCAGAACCGAAACGGACGACTGCTTGAGGACGTGCTGTCCCAATCAGGGCGCGAGGTCGCAATCTTGACCGCAAGCCAAAACAGATAGAGTGAGCCTGCGATTTTCAGCACCAAATTGGCCCAAGGCAGCGAACTGTAAAGCTCAGCCAGTCCTGCGCCGAGCGCGGCAATCATCGCGCCAAAGCCAAGCGCCACGCCCATCATATGCGGGAAAGTCCTACGCATGCCGAAGCTCGCCCCGCTCGACAACAACATCAAGTTATTCGGCCCGGGTGTGATCGAACTGACAAAAGCGAAAATCGCGAGCGCTATGATGTCTTCAAGTGGCATGATCTGACGTTATTCCATCGGACCACCTATTTTCTTGCGTTTTAACCGGTATGAGAAGTATTTTCACAAGCTATGGCTGATATTGACCCAATGGACGCAAGAATATTGCAAGCGCTCGAAAGCGATGGGCGTCTGACCAACGCGGCGTTGGCCGAGAAGGTTGGACTTTCCGCCTCGGCCACTCTGCGCCGGGTGCAGGCGCTGGAGCGCGCTGGCGTGATCACTGGGTTCCGCGCTCAGATCGATCGCGGCAAACTCGGGCGCGGATTTGCAGCCTATGTCGCAGTGGGGCTCTCCAGCCACACGCGCGAGGCCCAATGGTCATTTGAATACGCGATGGCGGCTGCGCCGGAAGTGATCGAATGTCACAACATCACCGGCACCATCGAGTATCTGCTTAGGATCGAGGTCGCCGATTTAGCCGCCTATAAGCGCTTTCACACGGACGGGTTGGGCACGCATCCGCAGGTGACATCGATCACGAGCTATGTGGTGATGGCGTCACCGAAGGATTTGCGCGCTTAGACGATAGTGATACGAAAACCCGCCCCTGGTTGGGCGGGTTTGCCAAAGGATTGCCCAGTATATGTTACTGCTCGGGTGGATCCGACCTTGGCGCTTCAAGGGCATCGATGAACCCATCGAGACTGACATTCAGAAGCCGAGGATCCTCATCCGGCCGCATCCGGTAGGCGAAATACATCTGATCGGCTTGAGAAAAATCCTCCAGCCTCTCCGAATCCAGCTGAATGGCAGCCTCGCAAATCCCATTCAGACAACGCTGCCAAATCATCTGTTCCTGTGGCGTGTCCTCAGCGGTGTTGACCTTGAAAACCGCGCCCGCAGGGAAATAAACGCCCATGGGAACCTGCGCCGCAAGCCAGAGGCCGTCCTCCACTTTGATGCCAATGATCCGAGCGGCAAATTCGCCGGTTTGGGTCACAGCGAGCTGTTGCACCGCCCGGCAAGGCTGCCCCTCTTCACAGATTTGGAGCCAGCTTCCGTACTTTTCCTGCGCCAGTGCAGTTCCCGCGGTCAGGCCAAGGCCAGTGACCAGGGCCGTCATTAAAGCTTGCTGCATCTCAGTACTCCCCGTTCGCTGCATGGCGCGAGTGGCTTAGTTGTCTCCGTTCAGCGCGGACAGACCGGTGAGGATATCAATAGCATAGGCCAATTGGTAATCCTCTTCCCGCAGCTCTGCTGCCGCTTCTGCCCGAGCCCGATCTTCTTCGATCTGGCGCAGCTCGTCTTCGGTCAAGCTGTCGTTGTCGAGACTGCCGCGCAGATCGGCCTCGGACCGGATACGGGCGTCCTCCTCCTCTGCCGTAAGCTCTTCGGATGGATCGCGGCGTGGTTGTTCAACAATTATGTCGGGTGAGACGCCCAAGGACTGGATCGACCGGCCCGACGGCGTGTAGTAGCGAGCGGTGGTTAAGCGCATTGCTGCATTCCCGCGCAGCGGCATCACCGTTTGCACCGATCCTTTGCCGAAGCTTTTGGTGCCGACCACGATCGCGCGGCGGTGATCTTGCAAGGCGCCAGCGACAATCTCTGACGCGGACGCAGACCCGCCATTGATCAAGACCACGATGGGCTTGCCATCGGCCAAATCGCCTTCTTTAGCGTTGTAGCGATCGCCGTTTTGGATGTTCCGCCCCCGAGTCGAGACGATCTCACCTTTATCGAGGAAGGCGTCCGACACCCGGATCGCTTGGTTTAACAGGCCGCCGGGGTTGTTGCGCAGATCCAGAACGAAGCCTTCGACTTCTTCCATGCCGCCCAATTCTTCAACCGCTTCTTCCAAGCCTTCTTCGAGATTTGGGTAAGTTTGGTCATTGAAGGTCGTCAAACGCAGCACGACCACCTCGCCTTGGGTCCGGGTCCGGACCGCGGTCAGCTTGATCGTGTCACGGACAATGGTCACATCGAAGGGTTCTTCGGCACCCTCGCGCACCACTGTGATCACAATTTCCGACCCCACGGGCCCGCGCATCAATTCGACGGCATCGTCAAGCGTCAGGCCGAGAATGCTTTCGCCATCCACATGCGTGATGAAGTCGCCTGCCTCGATGCCCGCAGCGTCGGCTGGGGTATCATCCATGGGCGAGACAACTTTAACGAAACCTTCCTCTTGGGTCACTTCAATGCCCAAGCCCCCGAACTCACCGCGGGTTTGTACCCGCATGTCATCGGCATCATCGGGCGACAGGTAGCTTGAATGCGGGTCGAGCGAGGTGAGCATACCGTTGATCGCAGCTTCGATAAGCTCGCCTTCCTCGACCTCTTGGACATATTGCGCGCGAATGCGTTCAAAAATATCGCCGAAAAGATCGAGCTGTTCGTAGATCGACGGCTCTTTCCTTTGTTCTTGCGCCAAAAGAGGCCCTGCGACTTGGGTCGTGAGAAGCGCTCCGGCCGCTGTGCCAATGAGCGCGGCGAATACGAAAGATCTCATGCCGGTCAATCCTCATGCGTTGCGAACCAACCCGATGGATCGACCGGGCCGTCGCGTGTTCTGGCTTCTATATAAAGCGTGTCCGGTCGGGAGGTACCAGCCGGATCGCGAAAGCGTGTGCGAATTATATCGGTTCCGTCGGGTGAAGAGCCGGTAAATCCCAGTCCATCTCCGGTTGTGACGACCTCTCCCGTTGCGGAAAGCAGTGCGCCGAGACCCGTGAGAATCAGCATATGGCCGGGCGACGGCTCTAAAACGACGACCAAACCGCGGCCTTTCAAGGGCCCAGCATAGAGGACAGTCGCTGTAAATGGCGCTTGCACCAGCGCCTGCGAGTCCGTGGCCACCACCCAGCCAGGACGACGGATGCCAGCGGCATCGGGCTCCTCATAGGCGCGCAGGATCTGGCCTCGGACAGGAAGGCGCGTGGCCTGTGGCGGCGCAACGGCGCCCGTGCCAGGCGCCATGCGAAGCGTGTTGGCCAAATCCTCCAGCGATCCGGCATCGCGGGCAGCAGCTTCCGCCACTGCTTGAAGTTCCGGCGTCTTAACCCGCCGTGAGCGCGCAGCACCAATCGCTGCATTGCGGGCTTCCTGCAGCGCGGACAGCCCTTCAGATAGTGTCTGCAAAGCCGTTTCTTGAGCATGCCTTAGCGCGGCAAGCTCCGCAGCATCGGCTTGATGTGCAGCAAGCGCTGCGCGCAGCTCGGGCAGAAGGCCTGCGATCACCAGACCCGCCCGCGCTGTCGCTAAGCCGCCCTGTGGATGCAAAAGCCCGGTGTCCTCGGTCGCAGGACCCAGCCGGATCAGAGCGGCGACAAGGGAGTCACTGCGGTCCTGGTCCGCGTCTTGTGACGCGCTGAGCTCTTCGAGCCGCAACGCCGTGGCGCGCAACTCGGCGCGAAGTGCCGCTTGCGCCGCTTCGTATTGCGCAATGGCATCGGTAAGCGCCGCGCTTTTGGCAGTAGTGCTTTGGGCAGCAACAAGTGCCTCTGCCGCCGCGGTTAAGGCCTCGGCCCGTTCTGCAAGAACAGCGCCCCCTGCCGCCCCGGCAGCGTTGCTGAGAAAGAGCAACGCAAGGATCACAGCACGCCAAATCACCGGCGGATGAGGCTCCGACCCGTCATTTCGTCGGGTTTTGGCAGATCCATCAATTCAAGCAATGTCGGGGCTAGGTCAGCGAGCCGCCCCTCGGACAAGCTAGCGCCTTCTGGCCCTCCAACCAGTATGACCGGCACCGGGTTCAGCGTATGGGCCGTATGAGGTTCGCCGGTTTCAGGGTCGATCATGGTTTCACAATTGCCATGGTCCGCCGTCACGATCATCGAACCGCCCGCAGCATCCAGCGCGGCCAGCACCTGGCCGAGACCTTGGTCCACCGCCTCGCAAGCCAGTTTGGCCGCCGACAGATCGCCTGTGTGGCCGACCATATCGGGATTGGCGTAATTGGTGACGATCAGATCGTAGCCATCTTTGATGGCCGCTAAGAACCGCTCGGTCACCTCCGCCGCGGACATCTCTGGCGCAAGATCATAGGTCGCGACTTTGGGCGAGGGGGGCATGTAGCGATCCTCTCCCGTCTCTGGCACCTCTTTGCCGCCGTTCAGAAAGAAGGTCACATGCGGATACTTCTCAGTCTCGGCAAGGCGAAACTGGCGAAGCCCGTGTTTGGCAACCCAAGCGCCAAGCGTGTTCGCGATCGCGCGTTTGGGAAAGACCGTCTCAAACCAGGCATTGTGATCGTCGGAATACTCCGCCATCCCCAAAAGCGCGGCCCACCCAGGGCGCGGCCCGGTGTCAAACGCAGAGAAATCAGGCTCTGCCACGGCGCGGAGGATCTCGCGCGCCCTGTCGGCCCGGAAGTTGAGACACATGAGCCCGTCGCCATCTTTCGCGCCGGTGTAATCACCAATCACCGTCGGCAGGATGAACTCATCGGTTTCCCCCCGGGCCCAAGCCGCCTCGACCGCATGACCGGCATTTGGTGCGCTTTTCTCAGACACCCCATTGATCATCGCAGAATAGGCCTGAGAGACCCTGTCCCAGCGGTTGTCCCGATCCATCGCGTAGTAGCGGCCACAGACCGTGGCGATAAAGGCGCGTTCCGGCAGACGTTCGACAAGTGTGTTGATATACCCATCGGCCGATTTTGGCGGCACATCACGGCCATCGGTGATCGCGTGGATCGCGACTGTCACGCCCGCCTCAGACAGAACCGACGCCGTGGCCAGCATATGGTCAAGATGGCCATGCACGCCGCCGTCAGAGACAACACCCATCAGATGTGCCGTCCCGCCGCTGTCTTTCAGCTTCGCGATAAAGGTCTGCAACCCCGAAGTCTTGGAAAAGCTTCCGTCCTCAATCGCCAGATCGATCTGGCCCAGATCCATGGCCACCACCCGACCCGCGCCGATATTGGTGTGCCCGACCTCAGAATTGCCCATTTGCCCGGTCGGCAACCCCACATCCGGTCCGTGTGTGATCAACTGCGCATGGGGGCAGGTGCGCATCAGCCGGTCAAAGTTCGGTGTCTCCGCCTGGGCGGGCGCGTTGCCGTCGATCTCGGCCCTGAGACCCCAACCATCGAGAATACAAAGCACAACAGGTTTCGGGGCGGCCATCGGGGATCCTCCGGATGAAGACACGGTGTTTCCGCGCTTCCCTAACAAAGCGGGCAGGTCTTCGCACGTGACAAACGCGCCCAAGCCTTGCGGGGGCCAGACGGGACAGTTAGGTCCGCGCCATGGACCCCATCGATCTCACCGCCCGCCTGATCCGCTGTCCCTCTGTCACGCCTCAAGAGGCGGGCGCTCTACGTCTTCTGGAGGCTGAGCTTTCCGGCGCGGGGTTTGAGTGCCATTGGGTGCAGCGCGGGCAGGTTTCGAACCTTTTTGCCCGCTGGGGCAAGAAAGCGCATCCCAGGACGTTTGGGTTCAACGGACATACCGATGTGGTGCCGGTGGGGGATGCAGAGGCCTGGTCCGCCGATCCCTTCGGGGCAGAGATCCGCAACAGTCACATGATCGGGCGCGGCTCTACAGATATGAAGTCGGGTGTTGCGGCCTTTGTCAGCGCTGCCATCGGCTTCGTCCAAGAGACCCCGCCTGAGGGTGCCGTGATCCTGGCGATCACAGGCGATGAAGAAGGCGATGCCCAGGATGGGACGCGTGCACTACTGGATTGGATGACCGCTGAGGGCGAGGCAATGACCCATTGTCTGGTGGGCGAACCCACCTGCCCCGAGATTTTCGGCGAAATTATGAAGATCGGGCGTCGCGGTTCAATGACCGCCCATTTCACCGCCACAGGCATCCAAGGCCATACCGCCTATTTGCACCGGGCGAAAAACCCTATCCCGGCTCTTGCGCGGCTGATCGATCGGCTCTCGATCACGCCACTTGACCAAGGTACTGATCACTTCGATCCCTCGACCCTCGCGGCCAGCACCTTCGATACTGGCAACCCGGTCAACAATGTGGTGCCTGCGCATTGCACCGCCACGGTCAATATCCGCTTCAACGATGCCCATAGTTCGGCCAGTCTGACCCATTGGTTGTCTGAACAGATGGCCGAAATCAGGGATGAGACCGGGATCGATATTGCCATGACCACGCGTGTCGCAGGCGAGAGTTTCGTCACCGAACCGGGCATGCTCAGCGATCTGGTGTCCGACGCGGTCAAGGCAGAAACAGGGATCACCCCAGTTCTATCGACCAGCGGCGGCACCTCGGACGCTCGTTTCATAAAGACCCATTGCCCGGTGATCGAATTCGGTCTGGTGGGGCGCGGCATGCATCAGGTGGACGAGGCCGTGGCCGTGGACGAAATCCCGGCTCTCACCGCCGTTTATCGTCGGGTCCTGGAGCGCTATTTTGCCTAACAGGCGCGCGCGCGTCTTTGTCATGGTCAAAGAACCAAGGCCCGGACGCGTGAAAACCCGGTTGGGGCGCGAGATCGGCATGGTCCCCGCCGCTTGGTGGTTTCGTCATCAAACCGCGCGGCTTCTTCGTCGCCTGCAAGACCCGCGCTGGCAGGTGATTTTGGCTGTTTCCCCTGATCGGGAAGGTCTCGCTAGCCGGGTCTGGCCCGCGTCTCTGCCGCGCGTGGCCCAAGGTCAGGGGGATCTGGGCGACCGAATGGGCCGCATCCTCCGTTCTGCTCCGCCAGGGCCACGGCTGATCATCGGTGCAGACATTCCAGGGGTTGGGCCGTCAGAGATCGCCGAGGCCCTAAAACTCCTCGGTCGCAATGACGCGGTTTTTGGACCGGCCGAGGATGGCGGCTATTGGTCGGTCGGTTGGGCCGGTCGTCGTCCCCCGCCCCCAAGCCTCTTCCAGAACGTGCGTTGGTCGCGCCCAGAGGCACTATCGGATAGCGTCGCGAGCCTGGGTTCTTGCCGGACCGGCTTTGCTGCGACACTGGGCGATGTCGATACCGCCGCCGATCTCACTCGGCTGCGGCAGCGGTTTCATTGAGCGCCGCCAAAGCGGCTCGGGCAATCACCAACTCCTCATTGGTGGGGATCACGCGCACTGTGACGGCACCAGTGGAGATCACCGGTGCATGGGCCTCATTGGCAGCGGCGTCGATTGCAATCCCGATCCATTCCATGCCTTTGCAGACCTCTGCGCGGACCAAGCTGGAATGCTCGCCGATGCCCCCCGTAAAGACGACTGTGTCGACCCCACCCAGAACCGTAGCCAACGCGCCCAACTGGCGGCGCACGTGAAACACAAAATACTCAATGGCTTGCGCCGCTTCAGGTGTACCCGCGGCCTCAAGCGTGCGCATATCATTGGACAGATCCGACAGTCCTTTCAGCCCGCTTTCTTTGTAGAGAATGTGGGTGATCTCTTTGGAACTCAGCGCCTCTTGATCCATCAGATAGAGGATCACACCGGGATCCAGTTGTCCGCAGCGTGTGCCCATGGGCAATCCGTCCAGCGCGGAAAACCCCATCGTCGAGGCCACCGACTTGCCGCCCTTGATCGCACACATCGAGGCACCGTTGCCCAGATGGCAAACCACGCTGCGCCCGCCTGCATGCTCATCAAGCTCTGCCAGGGCGCCCGAGATATAGTCATAGCTCAACCCGTGGAAGCCATAGCGACGCACGCCTTGGTCATAGTATTTCCGCGGCAGCGCAAAGCTGTCGTTCACCCAAGGATGGCCGCGATGAAAGGCGGTGTCGAAACACCCCACCTGGATCGCCCCAGGGAAAGCAGCGATGGCGGCACGAACCGCGGCGAGGTTGTTGGGCTGGTGCAGTGGTGCGAGCGGCTGAAACTGTTCGAGGTTTTTCATCACCCTGTCGTTCAGGACCACAGGCGCTTCATAGATCGTGCCACCATGGACAATGCGGTGTCCGATGGCAGACACCTCAGCCCCGTCGAGCACAGGGGAAACCGCCTCGAGAATAGCCTGCACACCTTCGGCATGATCGGCCTGGCCAAGCTCGGTCTTTGTCTTTTCACCGCGCCATCTCAGCGTGAGAAGACCCGCGAAGGAATAGAGGCTTTCGATCTGACCCTCGGCCAACATCTCTGGCACGTCTTGTCCCGGCGCATAGACCGAAAACTTGATCGACGACGACCCAGCGTTCAGCGTGAGGACAGAGCTCATCGCCGTAAGCTTTCCACATAGAGCGCGGCCACCGCGCAAGACGCCAACCGGGTTTTGTCATTGTCGGATCGCGAGGTGAGGATGATCGGGCATTTGGCGCCCATCACGATGCCCCCGCCTTCTGCATGAGCGACAAAGGTCAGTTCCTTGGCGAGCATGTTGGCGCTCTCGATATTGGGGGGGATCAGAATGTCGGCCTGCCCCGCGACCAACGACTTGATCCCCTTGGTGCGCGCCGCACCCATATCGATGGCATTGTCCATCGCGAGCGGACCATCTACCACACCGCCTTTGATCTGGCCACGTTCGGCCATTTTCGACAGCGCCGCCGCATCTAAAGTGGACGGCATCTTCGGGTTCACCGTTTCAACTGCGGAAAGCACACCCACCTTTGGCATCTCAATTCCAATAGAGACCGCCAGATCGATAGCGTTTTGTATGATGCTGACCTTGGTTTCCAAATCAGGGGCAATGTTGATCGCGGCATCGCTGACCAAAAGCAGGTTCGGCAGACCCGGCACATCCATCACAAAGATATGGGAGAGCCGCCGCCCGGTGCGCAGCCCGCCTTCGCGTTTGACCACCTGTCCCAGCAGCACATCGGTGTGCATATGGCCTTTCATCAAAGCATGAGCCCGGCCCTCATTTACCAACAAGACGCCCATACTGGCAGCCGCATGGTGATCGCTGACATCGATGATTTCTGCGCCGTCCAGGGATTTGCCAAGCTCCTTCGCGGTGTCGTGGATCAGAGCCGCATCTCCGATCAGGATCGGCGCGATCAAGGTGTCTTCCATTGCCAAAAGTGCACCGCCCAGCGAATTGGGCTCTTCTGGGCAGATCACGGCGGTCTTGAGCGGAGCGAGCGGCCGCGCCTGTTCGATCATCTGATCAAAATGGACATGGGATTGCAGCGTGAGCCCCGGTACTTCAACCGCCTCAAAGCTGAGGTCTTTGGACGGCGCAATCACAACTGCTTCTCCATCGACCAGCAAGGTGCCGTTGGAAGAGGACACCTGCGTCTCAAAGACGACCAGATTGTCTTCACGCTTCTCTGTCAGTTTGACCCGAGCCACCAGTTGGTCGCCCGCTTGCGCACGGGCATAAAAGGTCAACGATTGAGAGTGGTAAAGCGTTCCCGGCCCTGGCAATTCGTTGCCCAAAACGGCCGAGATCAACGAGGCCAACCAAAGTGCGGGCGCGAAGGCCTCGTTCTGGCCATTGTCGTCGCCATCCAGATGCGGCAGATGCATCGGATTAAGGTTGCCCGAGCTATTGGCGAAGATGAAGAAATCATCGGCGGCGCAAAGACGGTGCACCTCTGCCACCATCCCAATCTCAAGCTGGTCATAGGGCGTATTTCGGAAGACTTTTGTCATAACAGGTGGTTTTCTCGATCACTCTGCCGCGGCTGCCGGGGCGCCATCGGGGTTTTCTGGCAAATCAAGAAGCGTCTCCAAGGTTTTGAAGTAGCTTCGGGTTGCGTCCGTCATGTCGTCCTCTGGTCCGACCACATAGCGCACCAGTTCCATCATCACTTCGCGGTCCTTTTGCGTGGTCACCAGCTTCGGCAAGGCGGCAAGTGCAGCTTCTGGTGCGAAATGCGCGATCACCGTCTGTCCGTGGATCAATTCGATCCGTTGATCGACGCTCATCGAAGCCATGGGTTCGTGGCTGTGCATCACCTTGATCGATCGCTCCAAACGATCACTGCGGAGATCCGGACGCGTGGCGGCCGCCAAAATCAACGCACGCACGATACCTTCGGCCAGACCGCCTTCGCCGACACGCGCCAGCATCATCTGCACCTCTGGCAAATCGCCTAAACGGTTTTTGTTTTTCTTGCTGCGCTCCTGATTTCGGCTTGCCCCAAACAACCGCATCGCGGGCGAGCCGTAGATCCCAAAGAAAGTCATCTCGATCATTGCTTCGCGCATGTCGCGCATCACATCGAAGCCCTGCTGGATCATCTCGCCCCAAAGCGCCTCTGCTTTCAGGAAGGGATTGTCTGGATCAGCAGGCGTCCGGACATCTCGCGTCTGGGCAGCGAGGTTTTCGACCTGCTTCATGCCCGGCATGCCACTTTGAAACATCTCGCGGCCGAGGCGCATCGGATGCATGCGGCGCTGCGCATCTCCCATGTCAGGGCTGGCCGCCGCCCGTATAAAGGGCCGTACTGTGCTGTCGTAGGCTGTCTCCAGCCCTTCAGAGATGCGCGCCACGGCCGCAAAATCAGCTTCATCCCGGCGTCCGCCAGTGGCCGCCTCGATATCGGCGAATTTCCGGCGCGCGATCGAAAAGCGGAAGCTCTTTTCTTGACCGTGACCCTGCACATCCTCGATCACCAATTCAAAGAGTCCCGGCGCCAAAACTTCGATATTGGCCAAAGTTTCGGCCATCTGACTGTGTTCGCGATTGGCAATCTTGCCGGAGACGAAAATGCCCAAATGCCCAACTTCATCGTGGAGCATGTAAAGGATCCGCTGCCCCTGTACTTCGATCTCGAGCTCACTTGTATACGTGTCCATGATCCAGTTGAGCGCCTGTGCGGGCGGTGTGATGTTATCGCCGTGGCTGGCGAAACAGATGATGGGCGCGCGGATTTTCTTAAGATCGATCGGACGGCCTGGCTCGATCTGCGCTTGGTTCTTCGCAAGCTTGTTGCCCACAAAAAGCTCATCGATGATCCAGGTGATCTCTTCGGTGGTCATCAGCATGAAGCCGCCCCACCAACGCTCAAACCCCAAGAACCGCGGCACGCCCGTGTCGACAGTACGGTAGAGGTCGAAAAACTTGCCGAAATAGTTCCGACCTGGGTTCAGCTTCTCGAAATTATCGACCAGATAGGCCCCATCGAAAATGCCGCCCGCCATATCGCCTGCAACCATGGCCGGCAGAACACCACCGGTGAGTCCCCCAGAATACCGCATCAAGTCTTGGCCGACCTTCCCACCCCAATGGGACATCGGCGCCCCATTGAGGATGATCGGGCCAGTCAGATCCGGGTTGGCCGCGGCCAAAATCGCAGTCGCCCAGCCACCTTGGCAATTGCCGATCACCACCGGTTTTGGTGCGTCGGGATGTGCCTCTTCGATGATCCGCAAAAACGCAGCCTCTGCATCGGTCACATGCGCCAGTGTCTGACCTGGCTCTGGCATCTGACGAAAGGCGACGAAATAGACAGGGTGACCGGCTTTCAGTGCCACACCCACCTGGCTGTCCTTTTTGAACCCACCGATCCCGCCACCGTGGCCCGCGCGCGGATCGATGATCACATAAGGTCGCTTGGTTTCGTCGATCACTATGCCGTCCGGAGGCGTGATCTTCAGCAGGAAGTAGTTGCAGGGACGTGGCAAATCGCGCCCGTCTTTCACCAGCTCGCTTTCATAGATCAAAACCGGCGGTGCACCATTTTGGTTATGAGCGATGATCGTGTCGGACCATTGCCGCAATGCATCAGCAAATAGAACCCCGCGCTGCATGGCGTCTTTTACATAATCCGCAAACGCGCGGCCGGTGCTCATCGTGGTGTTGAGGCTCTGCAGATCCGTCGCAATCTCGATGATCGCGCGCAAATTGCGATTTGTCTCTGCCGAGAACGTCTCAAACGCTCGGGTACCGCGCCGGGTCGCGGTGGTCTGCAGAAACTCGGACTGTTCGCTCAGGGCGGTGAGAACAGTTTCTGCCAGAGTGCCGGGATGGCCGTTTCTGATGGTCATAGTACCGCTCCTTTCAGGTGTAGAAGAGCGAGCCAAAAGCTAGCCGACGATATGATAGCCGCCGTCGATGTAATGCACGGCGCCCGTGATATTCTTTGCTTCGCGGCTTGCCAGGAAAGCGGCATAAGCCCCGACATCTTCAATACTTGCCAGTTGGTGAGTGGGTGCTTCTGCCGCTGCAGTGGCCATCATCTCATCGAAATGGCCAATGCCCGACGCGGCGCGGGTCTTCAAAGGTCCCGGGGAGAGCGCGTGGACAGAGATGCCTTTTGGCCCAAGCTCTGCTGCAGTGTAGCGCGTGACCGATTCCAAAGCTGCCTTCACTGGACCCATGATGTTGTAGTTCTCGACAACCTTCTCAGCGCCATAGAAGCTGATCGTCATACAGGTGCCGCCATTGGGCATCAAGGGCTCCGACTTGCTGACCAACCGGAGGAAGGAATGGACCGAAATGTCCATGGCAATCCCGAAGCCCTCGCGCGATGTGTCCACCACCCGACCAAGCAGATCTTCCTTGGGGCAATAGGCGATTGAATGCACAAGCGTATCAAGCTGTCCCCAACGCTCTGTTATTTCATCGAAAAGTGCATCCAGTTGCGCATCTTCAGAGACATTCAATGGCGCAATGATCGGCGCCTCCAACTCTTCTGCCAGGGGTCGCACATAGGGCTCGGCTTTTTCATTGAGGTAGGTAATCGCGAGCTCTGCGCCTTGCGAATGCAGCGCCTTGGCCACGCCGTAAGCAATTGAAGCCTCATTTGCGACGCCGACCACCAGCGCCTTTTGTCCTTCTAAGGAAAACATAAGCGACTCCTTGTGGGAAAGAAGTGTACGCCTCAACTGTAACAAAGCTTAGAGATATTCTGCACTGCGATGCAGATTGCCGCAGCGCGGAAAGCTACCCCGGGATCCTAGCTCGCCGGCGTAGAGGACACGCCCACTTGCGCTGGACGCAAAAGCCGGTCGTGCAACATGAAACCTTCGGTCATAACCTCTATTATCTCACCCGCTCGTGTGCCCGGCACAGGGGCTTCGAACATCGCCTGATGAAGTTGCGGGTCGAACTGTGCGCCCTTTTCCGGAGAGATCTTCGTGATCGAGTGCTTGGCGAAAATATTGACCAATTCGCGCATGGTCAGTTCCACTCCCTCGACCAGCGCCTTATGAGCCCCTTCGGCCTCAGCGGGTGCTGCATCCAGCGCACGTTGGAGATTGTCGAAAACCGGCAATAGGTCGCGCGCCAGTTTCGAGCCACCGTATTGCTCGCCTTCGCGCCGGTCGCGTTCACCCCGCTTCCGCGCGTTTTCGGCATCCGCGAGCGCCCGCATGAACCGGTCGCGCATATCGTCCCGCTCTGCCCTAAGCGCGTTGATTTCGGTCTGATAGCCCGTCTCTGCCTCTTCGAGCTTGCCATGTGCATCGATCCCGAGCGCGTCTGTATCCGCATCAGAGGCTGCAAATTCCTTGGCGAGCGCTTCAATATCGATGGTCTCCGAACTCTCACCAGGAGCCGATGCATTTGTTGCACCGCTGTGGCCATGACCCTGATCTGCATCGTCTTTTGGGTTCACCATGCTCAATCCTCCTAGGCGCGGTCGGACAGGAGTTTCCCGACCAATTGCGCCGTGTAGTCCACGATCGGAACGATCCGGCCATAATTCAGACGTGTTGGCCCGATCACACCTACTGCACCAAGTATCTTACGGTCCGCGTTCATATAAGGAGACACCACCAAAGAGGAACCCGAAAGTGAAAAGAGTTTGTTTTCGGATCCGATAAAGATGCGCACACCTTCGCCGCTCTCGGTAAGCTCCAAGAAGTCGGCGATATCGCGCTTACGCTCCAGATCGTCAAATAGAATCCGCACCTTTTCGAGATCTTCTGTGCTCTGTGCGTCCAAAAGATGCGACCGGCCCCGAACAATGAGCCGCTCACGGCCGCTACCTTCGTTTTCCCAGACCGCCAGGCCGCTCTCCACCATTTGGCGGGCGATCACGTCGATCTCTTGCCGGCGGCGGGCGATCTCTGTCTCCATGACCTGACGCAACTCACTTACCGTGCGCCCTGCAAGCACCGCATTGAGGAAATTCGCTGCTTCCTGCATGGCCGAAGCCGTCGATCCAATGGGGGGCGCAAAGATACGGTTCTCCACATTCCCATCGGCAAAGACCAAGACCACCAGCGCACGATCCGGGGCGAGGCTCACAAACTCGATATGCCGAATCGGCGCTTCATGTTTCGGCGTCAAAACCAGGCTCGCGCCCTGCGTGACGCCCGAAAGCGCAGCCCCCACCGAATCGAGAAGCCCACCGATATCGCCCGCCTGCTCACCCAGAGTGGTGTCGATCTGTTCCCGGTCGGCCTCGGTCAGATCGGCAACCTCAAGAAAGCCATCGACGAAAATGCGCAAGCCTTTCTCGGTTGGTACCCGTCCCGCGGAGATATGCGGGCTGTCGATCAGACCAAGATATTCAAGGTCTTGCATGACATTCCGGATCGTCGCGGCGCTGACCTTCTCGCTCATCTCCCGCGTCAGCGTGCGCGAGCCCACCGGTTCGCCCGATGCCAAATAGCCCTCGACAACACGCCGAAAAACTTCGCGAGAGCGGTCGTTGTGGTCGTCAAATAGATGAGAGGTATCGTCGTCCATCACTCGTGTCCGCTCGACAGGGTTGAATTGCCAGAGCTCCCAAAGATATGGGTCGCCCAGATCAAAAAAGGAATGACCCATGCGGCCCTCCGGGCGAAAGCTAAACGAACTCCGCCCGATTACAATCGAAACGGGTGTGACCCGCCATGCCGAAGGCTCTTGTTTGGTGAAGATGGGCGATACGCATGTGCTGTGCACGGCATCGCTCGAAGAACGCGTGCCGCCGTTCTTGAAAAACACCGGGCTGGGCTGGGTCACCGCAGAATACGGCATGCTGCCGCGCGCGACCCACACACGGATGCGGCGCGAGGCCAAAAACGGCCAATCCGGTCGAACGCAAGAGATCCAACGCCTGATCGGGCGGTCTTTGCGCGCCTCTGTGGATCGCGTCGCCCTTGGCGAACGGCAGATCACCGTCGATTGCGATGTAATCCAGGCGGATGGTGGCACCCGCTGCGCGTCCATCACCGGAGGCTGGGTCGCTTTGCGCCTCGCCTGCAACGCGCTGATGAAAGCCGGTGATGTTTTAAGCGATCCACTGACGGACCACATCGCTGCGGTGAGCTGCGGGATCTATGCTGGCCAGCCTGTGCTCGACCTTGATTATCCTGAGGATAGTGAAGCGGGCGTAGACGGCAATTTTGTGATCACAGGCGCAAGTCGCTTGGTCGAAGTTCAGATGTCAGCCGAGGGGGCCACCTTTTCCCGCGACCAGATGACCACGCTTTTGGATCTGGCAGAGGCAGGCTGTTCCGCATTGGTCGACGCGCAGAAAGCGGCCCTGGCTTAATGCCAAAAGTCTTGGAAACGGCATTGGTGATTGCCTCTCACAATAAGGGAAAGCTTATTGAAATCAATGCTTTGATTGAACCTTATGGGATCAAAGCTGAGCCCGTCTCAAACTATTCGGACGAGGAACCAGAAGAAACTGGCACTACCTTTGCCGAGAACGCACGGATCAAGGCTCACGCTGCGGCCAAGATCAGTGGTCTGCCCGCCTTGTCAGATGACAGCGGGCTTTCGGTCGAAGCGTTAGATGGAGCCCCCGGCGTCTATACTGCCGATTGGGCGGAAACCGATCAGGGCCGCGATTTCCTGATGGCGATGACCAAAGTCAACGACCTGTTAGATGCGAATGCCGTGCCTTTGCCGCGCCTTGCGAAGTTCTGCTGCACACTCTGTGTCGCTTGGCCGGATGGTCAGGACCTGGTGTTCGAAGGCAGCGTTGCAGGTCAACTGGTGTGGCCGCCACGGGGCGACCGCGGCTTTGGATTTGACCCGGTCTTCCTTCCCTTGGGCGAAGAAGAGACCTTTGGCGAGATGGACCCAAATAAAAAAAATGGGATGAGCCACCGCGCCGACGCTTTTGCAAAGCTCAAGGCTGGGCTCCTTGATAGCTGACGGTATCCTTGCACAAGCCAATTGGCAAATCGCAGGGTTCGGCATCTACATCCATTGGCCTTACTGCGCCGCCAAATGCCCTTATTGCGACTTCAACAGTCATGTTTCATCTCAAATTGACCATGAAGAATGGGCAGAGGCTTACGAAAGAGCGCTGGAATATGCGGCGCATGAGACCGGGAACCGCGTCGTGCGGTCGGTGTTTTTCGGCGGTGGGACGCCAAGCCTCATGGCCTCGGCGACACTTGGGCGTGTCCTTGATAAGATCGCTGAAAAATGGTCACTCGCAAATGATGTAGAGATCACTTTGGAGGCCAATCCCAGCTCGGTTGAAGGTCAGAAGTTTAATGCCTTCCGATTGGCTGGCGTGAACCGGGTTTCACTCGGCATCCAGGCGTTGAACGATCCTGATCTCAAACGGTTGGGACGTCTTCACAGTACCGCCGAGGCATTGACTGCTCTAGAAACCGCACGGAACACTTTTGATCGTTTTAGTTTTGACCTGATCTACGCGCGCCAGGATCAATCCGAAGAGGCTTGGGCAGAAGAGCTCGTCCGAGCCCTTTCCTTCCAAACCGATCATTTGTCGCTCTACCAGCTCACGATTGAGCCTGGCACCGCCTTTCATGCGCGGCAAAGCATCGGCAAACTACAGGGCCTCCCCACGGATGATCGGGCCGTCAGGCTCTTCGAAATCACACAAGAACTGACCGATGCCGCTGGGCTATCCAGCTATGAGGTGTCTAATCACGCCCGTCCGGGTGCTGAAAGCCGTCACAACCTTATCTATTGGCGCGGCGGAGACTGGCTTGGTATCGGTCCTGGCGCGCATGGTCGCGTCAGCCGCCAGGGGCGACGACAAGGAACCATCGCTTTTCGGGACCCAAAGAAGTGGCTGCAAGATGTCGGCCGCAATAGAACCGGTCTGGAAAGCACAGAGGTCATTCCCCAGGACGAACAAGCCACTGAATATCTGATGATGAGCCTGCGCCTAAGTGAGGGAACCGATCTTGCGCGCTTGGCATCATTGGGGTTGGTGCTTGATGAAGCAAGGCTCGGTCCTTTGATCGATCAAGGGATGCTGAAACGGGATGCAAGCCATCTCAGCTGCACACCGGATGGCCGCCTTCTGCTGAATAGTGTTTTGCTGGAGCTGCTAAGAGACTGAAGATGCGGGCAATCTGGCTCTTTTGTGGGTTTTTCGCCCTCGCCCTAGGGCTTTTGGGCGTCGTCCTACCCCTCTTGCCGACGGTGCCTTTTATGCTGCTTGCCGCTTATTGTTTCAGCCGCAGTTCCGAACGCCTGCACAATTGGCTGATAAACCATCCACGTTTCGGCCCAAGCATACGCGACTGGCGCGATCACGGTGCGATCCATCCAAGAGCAAAACGTCTTGCGACGATAATGATTGGCTGTGCTTTTCTGATATCGGTTCTGCTCGGCGTCAAACCGGCACTGCTTGCCCTGCAGGCAACCGTTCTATCTATGGTCATGGTCTTTATCTGGACACGGCCGGATCGCTGAGGCTGAGAAGACGGCAAAGCTCATCCAAGCCTTCCAAGGACTTATAGCGGATGCTCACCGTCCCGCCGCCCGTATCCGCCTTGTGATCCACGCTCACTTTCATGCCTAAAGCAGCCGAGAGATCGCCTTCTAAAACCAGCGTATCCGCATCTTTTTCCTGCCTCGCACGGGGAGAAGCCGGTGCCGCTTCGTTGCCCTTGGCCAGTTTCTCTGTATCACGCACGGAAAGGCCATTCGACACGACCTTGTGCGCCAATGCGGATGGATTGTCGGTTGTGATCAACGCGCGCGCGTGACCCGCCGATAAAGCGCCTTCGGCCACCAATCCCTGAACATCTTCGGGCAACTGCATTAGGCGCAAGGAATTGGCCACATGGCTCCGACTTTTGCCCAGCACCTCGCCCAATTTTTCCTGTGTGTGCCCAAAACGGTCGATCAACTGGCGAAAACCCCGCGCTTCATCGATGGGATTCAAATCTGCGCGTTGAATGTTTTCGACAATCGCAATCTCTAAGACTTCTGCATCCGTAAAATCCCGGACGATCACCGGAACCTCATGCTGCTGTGCCAATTGTGACGCGCGCCACCGCCGTTCCCCAGCGACAATCTGAAAAGTGGAGGCTTCGCCCGCCACACGCCGAACGATAAGCGGCTGCAGAACACCCTTTTCCCGGATCGACGCAGCGAGTTCTTGCAGCGCGGTTTCATCAAAATGGCGGCGGGGCTGATCAGGGTTGGGAAACACCTGCTCGATCGGAACTGACATATCCGGCCGACGCGGTTCGGCCTCTGCATCTGCTTGGGTCGGCACAACATCCGCCATCAACGCCGACAATCCGCGCCCGAGCCCCCGCTTGTCCTTTTTTGACACGCCCTAAGCCTCTTCTGATATGTTTGGTGCTTCACGATAACGCGACAAAAGCTCCACCGCCAGAGCCTGATACGCGAGGCTGCCCTTGGACTGCGGGTCATAATCAATCACTGGCACGGCATATGAGGGCGCCTCACTCACCCGCACATTGCGTGGCACTATCGTTTGGAACACAAGATCGCCGAGCGTCTCGCGGGCGTCTTTCTCCACTTGTTGGGCAAGACGGTTCCGCTGATCGTGCATGGTCAGCAGCACACCTTCGATCCTGAGATCTGGATTTGCGTTTTGGCGGATCTCTCGGATGGTCAGCATCAACTGCGACAATCCTTCGAGCGCGAAGAACTCGCTTTGAAGCGGAATCAATATCGAGTCCGCCGCAACCATTGCATTTACCGTCAACAGATTGAGCGAAGGCGGACAATCGATCAGAACGTAATCTAGTTCGAGCGTTGTCAAAACCGAGGGATCCAACGCGTCCTTTAAAAGATGCGAGCGCCGCTCATTGGCGACCAACTCAATGTCTGCAGAGCTTAAGTCCGTCGTCGCCGGGGCAATCAGAATACCATCGAATTCTGTGGAAAGGATCACATTGGCCAGTTTTTCGCCCTCAATGAGCGTATCGTAAGTGGTTTTTGCCCGATCTTCCGGCTCGATCCCAAGTCCCGTGGAGGCATTGCCTTGGGGATCAATGTCGATCACCAAAGTGCTGTGTCCCTGACGCGCCAAAGCCGCCGCCAAGTTAATGGTTGTCGTTGTCTTTCCGACACCGCCTTTTTGATTTGAGATCGCTATAACTCGCGGCGGGGATTGCTCAGACATGGGTCAACTCTCCGATCTTCAACACGATCGCATCTTGGGACGTTTTACTTGGTACCGTTTCAGCGCGGAAAGCCCAGTTGCGCTCGGCATCGGCAACCTCTTCCGCATATCGCCCACCTTTCATCAGTAACGCCACACCATCGGATTTGCGATGGCGATGAACGTAGCCGAAGAGCTTCGATAGCGGGGCCAGCGCACGAGCAGAGAGAATATCCGCACTCAGGGGCGGCAAAACTTCAATACGTTCCGCGTGGACCGTCACTGGGGTGGATGTTTCACGTGAAACAGTCCGAAGGAAAACCGCTTTGCGCTGATCGCTCTCAACGAGGTGAAATATGAGGTCGGGTCGGGCCTGTTTCGCAGCGATTGCCACCGCAAGGCCCGGAAATCCGCCACCGCTCCCCAAATCTGCCCAAAGCTTTGCGTCTTCAGGTGCCAAAGCCAAAAGTTGCAAGGAATCTTCGATATGCCGGGTTTTCGCATCAGCCAGCGTATTCGGAGCGACCAGATTTATCTTTGGAGACCACTTTTTTAAGAGCTGCAGATAGTGCTCCAAGGCTTCAGATGTTTCACGTGAAACATCAGTCTGGAGACTTTGACTGAGCACAGTTAAATCGCTCGCTTTGTGCGTGCGTGACGACGAAGACCCGCCAGGATCACCGTCAAGGCTGCTGGCGTCATGCCCTCTAACCTTCCGGCTTGAGCCAGGGTCTCCGGTTGTTGCGCTTCAAGCTTCCCACGGATCTCGCTGGACAGGCCCTTGAGCGCCCCATAATCAAATCCGTTAGGAATACGCTCTGTTTCCTGGCGCTGCAATGCTTCAAAGTCCCGTTTCTGGCGGTCCATATACTGCGCGTAGAGCGCGTCGCAACTCACTTGGAACCGCATATCACCGGTCACATCATGAAGTGATGTTTCCAGATCTAGAAGTGTGTCAAAACTGGTATCTGGATAGGACAATAGATCAAAGGCACTGCGTCTTTGCCCATCTTCGTTGACTTTTACCCCAGCTTTCGAAAGCTCTCGTGGCGTCCAGGACAGAGATTTGAGCCGCTCGGTCGTGGCTGAGAGGTCAGTCATCTTTCTTTCGAAAGACCGCTGCCGCTGCGGACTCACACATCCCAAATCGATCCCAAATGGCGTCAAACGCTGATCAGCGTTGTCTGCCCGCAGCGAAAGCCGAAACTCCGCGCGACTGGTGAACATTCGATAGGGCTCAGAAACCCCTCGCGTTGTGAGATCATCAACCATGACCCCAATATAACTGTTGGTTCGGCTAAAGGTGATCGGGTCCCTTTCAAGGGCGTGATGGGCAGCATTCAGCCCAGCGACAAGACCCTGGGCCGCTGCCTCTTCATAGCCTGTCGTTCCATTGATCTGACCCGCAAGATAGAGCCCCGGCACCTCTTTGAGGGACAAATCCAGGCGAAGTGCACGCGGATCGACATAGTCATATTCGATTGCATAGCCTGGCTGGAGAATCTTCGCCGCTTCCAACCCCGGGATGGACGCCACATAAGATGCCTGTACATCCTCGGGCAGCGATGTAGAGATACCATTTGGGTACACTGTGTGATCGCTCAGCCCTTCAGGTTCTAAGAATATCTGGTGAGAAGACTTATCGGCAAAACGGACGATCTTATCTTCGATCGACGGACAATAACGGGGACCAACACCGTCGATATGGCCGCCATACATTGCAGATCTAGAGAGATTTTCACGAATAATTTCATGGGTTTCCGGGGTCGTGTGTGTGATGCCGCAGGGTATCTGCCGCAAAGCAGCCGAAGTCGTGTCGAAAGAAAAGAAGACGGGGTCTTCGTCGCCTGGCTGCTCTTCGAGCCTGTCCCAGGCGATTGTTCGACCGTCAAGCCGCGGGGGTGTGCCAGTTTTCAAGCGCCCCAAGGGCAGTCCGAAACTGTCGAAGCGTTCAGCAAGCGCCACCGATGGCGCCTCCCCCATGCGGCCCGCCGAATGCTTGACATCCCCGATATGCACCACACCGCGCAAAAAAGTCCCCGTGGTAATGACAACCGAACGCGCTATAATCCTGCCACCATCGCCGAGGACCACACCAGCGATCTGTCCCTCTTCAAACCAAAGGTCAGTGACTTCGCCTTCAAGCACCTCAAGACAGCATGTGCCTGCGAGAACCGCTTGCATGGTGTCGCGATAGACAGCGCGATCGCTTTGCGCCCTTGGACCTTGCACCGCTGGCCCTTTGCGGCGATTGAGCAGACGGTACTGGATTGCGGCGGCATCAGCGACGCGGCCCATGATGCCATCGAGCGCATCGATCTCGCGAACCAAGTGCCCTTTACCAAGACCACCAATGGCAGGGTTGCAGGACATGACGCCAATGGCATTCCGACGCAGAGTGATCAACGCAACACGCACCCCCAAGCGCGCTGCCGCATGCGCCGCTTCGCAGCCTGCGTGTCCACCCCCCACGACGATCACGTCATAATCTGTGCGTTTCACCCGTATAAATCCTACTTCCCAAGGCAGAAGGCGCTGAAGATTTCACCCAGCACATCTTCCACATCGATCCGGCCCGTCATGCTATCGAGCGCATGTACCGCTTGTCGTAAATCCTCTGCCACAAGATCGGTCTGCTCGGAACTCGATTTTAGCCGAACCAACGCTGATTCCATAGCCTCGATCGCCCGCGACAAGGCTCGCCTATGGCGCTCTCGTGTCACAGGACCCGCTGAGCTCGCGCGATCTGCAAAAACTTTTTCTATATGAGCCAGCAATTCAGGCACACCGGCCCCTGTTAGACCGGAAATACCCTCATCTCCATCGCTTTGATCGGCCTTTCCCCTCAAGACCAGATCATCTTGCGAAAGTGGAGGGATAAGGGGCCCAGCCCCATCGGTTAGGATGATCCGCAGATCAGCGGCCTTGGCGCGGTCCCTTGCACGCTCAATCCCGAGTGTCTCAACCGCATCACCCGTTTCGCGCAGGCCGGCTGTATCAAGAAAGGTGACCAACAAGCCACCGATATCCATACGCACTTCGACGATGTCCCGAGTTGTCCCGGCAACGTCTGATACAAGAGCAGCATCTCTGCGCGCCAAGCGGTTCAGCAGTGTCGATTTGCCTATGTTGGGCGGGCCGACAATAGCAACCTCGAACCCATCTCGTATTCTTTCCGCAGCGCTTATCCCAGACAGCTCTTGTCGGACGCTCTGTTGAAGCATTGAAATCGTTGATAAAACCTCCGGCGTGACATCAACGGGAACCTCTTCGTCGGCGAAATCGATTGTGACCTCAATCAAAGACATCGCGTGGATCAATTGCGCACGCCAAGAGGCAACCACCTGTGCAAGATGCCCAGAAAGCACCTGAAAGGCCTGCTTGCGCTGTGCTTCTGTCTCTGCCTCTATCAGATCGGCAAGGCCTTCGACCTCGGTCAGGTCCATGGCGCCATTCTCAAGCGCTCGTCGGGTGAATTCCCCTGGTTCAGCCAGTCTCAACCCATCGATCTGAGAAATGCGGGCCAGGACGGCCGCGACACTGGCGCGACTTCCGTGGATTTGAAACTCTGCCACGGGTTCACCGGTAAAGCTCGCTCCTTTGCCAAAGAGCAAGATGAGACCTTTGTCTATCGGCTGGCCATCCGCATCTCGGAGAACCGAAAGATGCGCCATTCTTTGTGACTGCTTTTTGCCGGTCAGCGCGAATGCGGCGTCATGTGCCCTGTCGCCAGAGACCCGAATTATCGCGACACCAGCTTTGCCAGGCGCGGAGGCGAGCGCAAATATAGTATCCACTGCACGACCTTACCCCAGATCAGGTATTCATGGAGTCAAAGAACTCAGAATTGGTCTTGGTTTGTTTGAGCTTGGACAACAAGAATTCGATGGCATCCGTGGTGCCCATCGGGTTCAAGATACGCCGTAAAACATGGGTCTTTTGCAGGTCCATTTTGTCGACAAGCAGATCTTCTTTTCGGGTGCCCGATTTCAGAATGTCCATGGCTGGGAAGACGCGTTTGTCGGCGACTTTGCGGTCCAGCACGATCTCTGAGTTACCGGTGCCCTTAAACTCTTCGAAGATCACCTCGTCCATCCGGCTGCCTGTGTCGATCAGAGCCGTGGCGATAATGGTGAGGCTGCCGCCCTCCTCAATATTCCGTGCCGCACCAAAAAAGCGTTTCGGGCGCTGCAACGCATTGGCGTCCACACCACCGGTCAGGACCTTACCGGAGCTCGGCACCACTGTGTTAAAGGCGCG
>JBCDGN010000010.1:0-56736 GCA_038751255.1 Pseudomonadota bacterium | reverse complement strand
CGGTCATCGCCTCGACGATTACCGCGACGCCGTCGGGCCCGTAGCCTTCATAGCGGATCTCTTCGTAATTGTCGCCGTCGCCGGCTTGGGATTTCTTGATCGCCCGTTCGATCACGTCCTTCGGCACGGATTGGGATTTGGCCTCTTTCACCGCAAGCCGCAGGCGTGGGTTTTTGTCCGGATCGGGGTCACCCATCTTCGCGGCGACGGTGATTTCCTTGCTCAGCTTGGAAAAGAGCTTGGACCGCGCGGCGTCTTGGCGCCCCTTACGGTGCTGGATATTGGCCCATTTTGAGTGACCGGCCATGGACGCCTCCCGGGGGTTGTCTCACTTGACCGGGGATATAGGGAGAAACCGGGGCCAAGCTCAAGCCCATCAACACAGCTTAGAGCGGCCAAATCAGCGGGATGGCAGCCGATGCCAAGAGCCCGGTGGAGAGATTGAGCGGCAGGCCGACCCGGATAAAGTCGGTGAACCGGTAGCCGCCGGGGCCGTAGACCATCATGTTGGTTTGGTAGCCGATGGGGGTGGCAAAGCTTGCTGAGGCCGCGATCATCACGGCCACGATGAGCCCGCGCGGATCGATGCCAAGCGCTTCTCCGAGGCCCAGAGCCAAGGGGGTTATGACCACCGCAACGGCGTTGTTGGAGACAAGTTCGGTCAAGATCGAGGTCAGCATATAGACCGCCCAGACGATCACGAAGGGGGACAGGGTGGTCATCGCCGGGGCGAGGGCGTCCACGATCAGCTTGACCGCGCCGGAGCTTTGCAGACCGGCCCCGACCGCGAGCATGGCGAAGATCATCGTGAGCAGCCGCCCTTCGACAAAGGAAAACGCCTCTTCCGCGTCGATGCAGCGGGTCAGAAGCACAATGGCCACCGCCAGGACGGACAGCTGCAAGATGGGGGCAACGCCGAAGGCCGCGAGCGCCACGATCCCCACGAGACACCCGATCGCGATGGGGGCGTGACGGCGGCGATAGGCACGCTCTGACGGGGCCGTGACGTCGACCAGCCCCACATCCTCTGCCAGGCGCTGGATATCCTCCAACACGCCTTCGAGCAGCAGAGTGTCGCCGACCCGGACGATGATATCGTCCATTTTGCCGCCGATATTTTGGTTCGATCTGTGGACCGCAAGCGGATAGACGCCATATCGGCGGCGGAGGCGCAGTGCCCCGAGCGAACGTCCCACCATGCGGCAGCCCGGAGTGATCAGTGTCTCGACAGTGGTGGTCTTGCGTGAGGAGAGTTTTTCGACGGTGCGCAGATCGGGGCTGGCTTGAAAGCCGAGGAGTTCGCTCATCTGGGTGCGCAAAACCACGCGGTCGCCGGCTTCTAGCACCACCCCATCAAGATCACGGCGCAGCGACGCATCACCCCGCAAGACATCGACCAGCCGCACCCCTTCGCGCTTGAAAAGATCAACCTCACGCGCCGATTTGCCAATAAAGGCACTGTCCTCAGGGATCGCGAGTTCGGTGAAGAACTTCATCGATCGCCGTCCGCTGAGCAAAGCCGACATGCTATCGCGTTCTGGCAAGAGCTTTGGGGCAATGAAAGTGAGATAAAGCATGCCCCAAGCCACCACGACAAGGCCCAACGGTGTGACCTCAAAAATGCTGAAGGGCACTTCGCCTTGGCCGCGGGCCACACCATCGACCAACAGATTGGTCGATGTCCCAATCAGCGTCAAAGTCCCTCCCATGATCGCCGCATAAGACAGCGGGATCAGAAGCTTAGACGGCGCTTTGCCCATTGTGTTGGCCAGTTGCATGAAGACCGGGATCATCACCACAACGACCGGCGTGTTGGAGACCACCGCAGAGGCCAGCGCCACGAAAATCAACAAGATGGTCACCGACAGACGTGGATGGGATTTCGACAGCGGCGTTGTCAATTGGATGAAGCCGTCAAGGGCGCCGGTTCGGACCAGTGCCCCCATGACAATAAACATCGCCCCAATGGTCCAGGGTGCGGGGTTGGCCAAAACGGCAAGCCCCTGCTCATAGGGCAGAATACCCGACACCAGCAGCACCGATGTGCCAGCGAGCGCCACCACCTCTGTGGGATAGACCTCGCGCAGAAACAGCACAAACATCACAACCACCACCACGAGCGCGCCAAGCGCTTGGGCATGAGCAATCAAAAAGTCCGCCATCTGGCTCCGCGTCGATCGTTACAGTCGTTTCTTTGTTTCCGATCCGTTGACCCGGGACAAGAGACTACCCTGCCACAGGCCCATCATCGACCGTGGCCTTGCGTGGTCGCACCAAAAATAATCCAACCATCATCAAGGCGAGCGATATCCAGAAGGTATTACTATAGCGTTCTCCCAAAATAAGCATTGCCCAGAGCACGCCGAAACCGGTCACCAAGTAAGAGGCTTGAGCTGCAAAGACGACGCCCGCCTGACCGACCAACCAAATGTAGGAGGCATAGACGAGCGCATGCATGCTCCCCAGCAGCAAAATCGCGAGATCAGGGGAACGCCAGGGGGGACGCAAATCAATCCATTGACCGGTCATCACGGCCAGCGGACCGGAAATCGCCACTCCCACAAGGCTCGCCCCTAGAAGCAGCTGAATGGGGCTCAATCCTGCACGGCCCCATTTCGCCAAGATGTTGCCCTCTAGCGCGTAGAGCGTCGGTGCGGTCAGGGCCAAGGCGAGGAAGATCAACGCACCGGAGCGATGAAGGCTTTCACCGGGCAGGCTCAACAGTGCCACCGCAGTCAAACCGCACAGGAGCCCGATCAACCGCCGCCAACTGAAGTGATCGGTCGCAAGCGCCAGCGCTATCGGAAAGGCGATGATCGGCACCAAGGAAAGGATGACCGACAGGATCCCTGACGGGAGATAGATCGCTGCATGGTAAAGCGCGGAATTGGGCACGATGGTGCCTAGCAGTGAGATTAGCAAATAGAAGGCGAGCGCTTTTCGGTGCAGTGGCAAAGGGGCGCGTTGGGCAATGCAGAGGACCGCCAAGACGACGGCGCTGAGCGCCACTTGCCAAAAGACCAAGCCAAAATGCAGGTAGCCCTCGGAAACGGCGATCTTCGCCAGAGGTTGGGTGAGTCCCCAGCCTGCCCCGAGTGCGATCAAAAGCAGCGTCAGATAAAGCCGCCGCCGACCGCTGAAGCTCATGGACCGGCCTCTGCCAAAACTCCACCTTGCCGAATGGCCTGGACAGAGACTGCTTTGCCGGATTGATCATCGGTCTCCACATAAAGACCACACAGCGTGGCGGGACCGCTTGCAGGCGTAAACCGTCCTTTGGACATGCCGGTGACGAAGCGGCGCATGGGTTCGGATTTGTCCATGCCAATGACAGAGTCGTAGTCGCCGCACATGCCCGCATCAGTGATAAAAGCCGTCCCGCCGGGCATGATACGGGCATCTCCTGTGGGCACATGTGTATGGGTGCCTGCGACAACGGAGGCTTTGCCATCGCACCAATGCCCAAGCGCCATCTTCTCAGATGTTGCCTCGCAATGGATGTCCACCACACTGGCTTGAACCGTCGCGCCGCGTGGATGCGATTTCAGCACCGGCTCAAGTGCGGAAAAAGGATCGTCAAAAGGACGTTTCATAAAGACCTGGCCCAAGACTTGCGCAATCAGAACCTTGCGCCCCCCGGGCACCGCGTAAAGCCGCGCCCCTTGCCCTGGCGCGCCCTTGGCGAAGTTGAGAGGCCGGATCACCCGCGGCTCTTGCTCAATAAATTCAAGCATATCGCGTTGATCAAAGGCGTGATCGCCTAGGGTGATGCAATCGGCCCCGGCCTCAAGCAGTGTCTTGGCATGGGATGCCGAGAGACCCGCGCCGGAGGTCGCGTTTTCGCCGTTGATCACAACGAAATCGAGCCGCCAGTCCCTCCGCAGTCCTGGCAAGGCGCCCAGAACTGCATCGCGGCCAGCCCGCCCCATCACATCGCCAAGAAACAGAAGTCGCATAGAACCGGCCTAGGGGTCCGAAGAGCGTGGCGCAAGCGGCTTCGTCATGTCGTTGGCAAGATCACCTCTTCTTCGGTGACGATCGCGTCCATCGGGATGTCAGTAGGCTCACGCGGGACTTCTGAGACCGCTTGCGCGGCATAGGCAAAGCCCACGGCAAATGCGTCACCGGTCGCGCGAAGCGCCTCAATGGTCCGGTCATAATGCCCGCCCCCATAACCCAATCGTCCACCGGTTCGGTCAAATGCCAAAAGCGGCACAATCAAAATGTGGGGCGTCACGGGGTCCAGTGAAACCGGAATCATAGCACCGAAGGCCCCCTGCTCCATCTCTGCCCCGGGGCCCCAAGCCCGAAATGTCAGCGGTGCCGCACGGCCTTGGACCACAGGCAAACAAACCCGCGAATGCGCTGACCAGGCGGCCATGGCGGCGAGCGACGAAGGCTCCGTCCGGATCGGCATATACCCAGACAGTGCTTTGCCGCTGCGGGACCCGATCAGCTCCAGCAGATGGGCGTTGATCGCGGTCTCTTTCTCGCGGTTGGGATCCGCGGCGCGGGCATCCGAGCGGCGGTCTTTCGCTTCTTTGCGAAGCGCGGCTTTGGCCTCCACCAGGTTCATAGCAGCACCAAAGTTGCGAGCCCCAGAAAGGCCGCAAACCCCACCACGTCGGTCACTGTGGTGACAAAAGTGCCCGAGGCCAAAGCCGGATCGAGCTGGGCGCGGTCCAGCACCACTGGGACCAAGATGCCGGCAAGCGCGGCCACCAGCAAATTGACCACCATGGCCACGGCGATGGTCCAAGCCAATGTCGTGGAGCCAAACCAGAACAGGGCCAAAGCGCCCATGACCACCGCAAAGAAAAGCCCGTTCAGAAGACCCACTGCCGCCTCCCGTCGGACAACCCGCGCCATATTGGAGGCCGTCAAATCGCGCGTCGCGAGCGCTCGAACGGCCACCGTTAGCGATTGCGTTCCCGCATTGCCCCCCATCGAGGCGACAATCGGCATTAACACTGCCAGCGCCACCACTGCCGAGATCGCATCGTCAAACTGCGCAATCACCAAGGAAGCCGCAATCGCAGTCAACAAATTGACGAAGAGCCATGGCAGGCGTGCCTTCAATATACCGCCGACGCGGTCAGAGATTTCTTCCTCGCCCACACCAGCAAGCCGCATCATGTCTTCTTCGTGTTCCTGATCAAGCACCACCATCGCATCATCAATGGTGATCACTCCAGCCAAGCGTCCGGCGCTGTCGATCACCGGCAAAGATATCAGGTGATATTGGTTGAAAATATAAGCGACCTCATCATCCGGCGTGTCTAAACTCAGTAGTCGGAAGCTGTCCTCTGTGATGTCCCTCAGCGCAGTATCACGGGTGCTCGACAGAACGCGGCCCAAAGTCACATAACCCATTGGCTTCATCCGAGGGTCGACCAGAAAGACGTGATAAAACTGCTGGGGCAGGTCGTCGCGAGCCCGCATGTAATCGATCACTTCGCCCACGCTCCAATGCTCTGGCGCAGCAACAGCGGCGCGTTGCATCAAGCGCCCGGCAGAATCTTCTGGATATGTGAGCGATTGTTCGATTGCCAAGCGTTCTGGGGCATCAAGTGCCTCTAGGATCGCTTCTTGCCGTGGCTCGTCGAGGTCTTCGACAAGATCCACCACATCGTCAGTTTCAAGATCTCTGACCGCATCCCGCAATTCTTCGGGGCTCAGTTGATCGATGACTTCTTCACGCAAACCTTCGTTGAGCTCAGAGAGAACCTCGCCATCGAATTGGCCCGGCCAACGCGCCAGCAGATCTTCGCGCTCTGTCTCGTCGACCTGTTCCAGAAGGTCCGCCGCATCGGCGGGGTGCAGAGCTTCGACAAACTCGGCCAGACGGGTGTCATCCCCGGTGGCCAATGCTGCACGTATCTGTCCAACATCATGGGCATCGAGCGTGGGGTCGGTGTCCATTTCCTGGGAGGTCTCGGTCTGAAGGTCGCTCATCGATGGTCTCCCGCTGGTGTGGCGCAACCATAGTCAGCCGCGGCTAGGTCTCAATACCATTCCGGCGATTGCGCAAGCGCAGCATCCCTGCTTTAGCTTTTGGGTCCCTTTCCAAAACGTTGAACTCGCAGATGCCTCCTCCCACGCTCCATATCGGTCAGGTCCTGCGCTTTCGTGCAAACCCCTTCACGGACCCCATCGATCAGGCGGTGGATTTCAACAGCCATGGCGCGGTTTTGGTCGAAGATGGGATGATCAAAGACATCGGCTCGGCGATGGAGTTACGGACCAAATATCCCGAACTAGCCCTGGTCGATCACGGGGAAAACCTCATCTCAGCCGGCTTTGTCGATGCCCACGCCCATTACCCGCAAACCGCGATGATCGCGAGTTGGGGAAAGCGTCTGATCGATTGGCTGAACCTCTACACTTTCCCCGAAGAATTACGTTTTGCCGATCCCGACTATGCCACTGAGATCGCGGGGCGCTACCTGGATTTGATCTTGGCCCATGGCACCACATGCGTGGCCAGCTACTGCACCTCTCACCCGGTCAGCGTGGATGCCTTCTTTGAGGCAGCCAAGACACGCGGGATGCGCGTCGTGGCAGGGAAAACCTGTATGGATCGCAATGCACCAGAAGGGCTGCTGGACACTGCAACGCGCGCCTATGATGAGAGTGCCGCTCTCTTAGCGCGCTGGCATGGGGTTGACCGGTTGTGTTACGCGATTACCCCGCGTTTCTCGCCGACCTCGACGCCTGCGCAGTTGGACGCGCTCGGCACGCTCTGGTCAGAGCATCCCGACTGTCCGATGCAGACCCATCTTAGCGAACAAATCGATGAGATTGCCTGGGTGCGGCAGCTCTTTCCCGACGCGCGTGACTATCTTGACACCTATGAGGCGCATGGGCTTTTGAGACCCGGGGCGATGTTTGGCCACGTCATTCATCTTGAAGCGCGCGAACGCGACCGACTGTTGGAAACCGGTGCCGGTGTCGTTCATTGTCCGACCTCTAACACCTTTATCGGCTCTGGGCTTTTTGCCACTGATGCGTTGGCCCGTGGGGGCCATCTGGTGGGATTGGCAAACGATACGGGCGGTGGGTCGTCCTTTTCGATGCTGCGCACCATGGCTGCGGCCTATGAGATCGGACAGCTTAAGGGAACTGCGCTGCACCCAGCGCACCTTTGGTGGCTTGCAACGGTGGGCTCGGCCCAAGTCCTGCGGGCCGAGGACAAGATTGGCAACCTCGCCCCGGGCATGGAGGCGGATCTGGTGATCATCGATCTGGCAAGCACGCTCGCGATTTCGCAACGCAGCCGCCGGGCCGAGAATATCTGGGATGCACTCTTTCCGACGATTATGATGGGCGATGACAGGGCAATTGCTGCAACCTACGTCGCTGGAAACCGCCGCTAGCTGCTCCCTGGTAAAGACAGCACATGTTTGCCATCAAACACATAGTCTACACTGCTCGCAGGCGGCACGTCCGAGAACGGGTCGTCAGAAAGCTTGTAAATATAGACATTTACCTCTCCCGAAATTTGCCCCGTTTCAACGGTCACAGTGCCAGACAGTTCCACCCTGGCGATATGGGCATCAGAATCGGACTCGTTTGGATACGAGAAATCAAGCATCGTCGCGCTGATCTTGGCACCGGTGGCGTCACCCTCCACGCAGCGCCAAGTGCCCTGCATCATGCCAAAGGCCTGATACCCTTCGATCCCGCCCTGAGCGCTGTCTGTCATGATCGCCAGCCCGTCCTTGGCAAGCGACAAGGTCGTCCGGCCGGTCACGCCCTTATCGACGCCGGAGATATCTTTTTTGGAGTTCAGGTAAGTCCCAAGCGCAACCGAACAGCTATCCGCCAAAGCAAAAGTCGGCAACAACGGCAGGATAGAAAGAAACAAGAGGCGAAAGAGGCGTGTCACAGCGGGTCTCCTGATAGATGAACTTCTGAAAACCTAGGCTCGGGGCGTTTGACTGCCCATGATCATTACATGAAATGCGTGAGCCATCGCACATTGGTTTGGACAAACCTGATGGTGCTGGCTTTGGAGCCCATAGTTGAGAATTGCCCCGGCGCAGCGGCGACGCTAAGGCTCCAGCATATTGAGACAAGGACATAACCATGGCAAAGCCCGGCGCGTACAAGCTTGTGAACCTCGCGGAATGGCCTCGGGCGGGTCTGTTTGATCTGTTTCGTGACTATCAAAAACCACATTACGCGATCACGTCGCGATTGGACATCTCGGCACTGATAGCGCGCCACGGTCGGGACAAAAGTTTTTCCACCTATCGCGCCTGCCTTTACGCCATTGGCACAGCAATCCACGCGGTGCCGGAACTGAAAATGCGCTTTCGAGGAGACGAGGTCCGTCAATACGATCACGTCAGGCTATCCGTCACAGTGCCCAACAAGCGGGGCAGCTATAATTACGCCTACCTGTCTTTTGAGCCCGACTACCCGACCTTCGACAAAGCGACAGATACGATCCTAAAAGAAGTGGCCGAACAATCAGAGCTTGGGGCGAATGACGGGGTTCAAGACGATCTGGTGTTTTGTTCCTGCGTGCCTTGGATCGACTACACATCGATCAGCAATGTCATTGCGCGACAAGATGACAGTATTCCGCGGGTGAACTGGGGACGTTTCTCAGAAAAGCCCGGCGGCGATTGGGACATGGCGATGACGCTCGAAGTGCATCACGCGTTGGTCGATGGCGCACAGGTGGCGGCTTACTTGGAGGCCGTTCAAGAGACCCTGTCGTCCTTCTGAAGCCGCCCTAGGGTCGGGTTATTTTGTCTGCGAAGCGATCTCTTGAGCGTGGGTTCATACCCTTTTTCACAAGGTATGCGTTGTTCCGTTTCTGACTAAGATCGCATATTTTGTGAAAGATGCCGGGACGCGTATCGCCTTTGGTTTTGCGATCGCCATCGACCGCAACGCTATCCCCGCGAGGCGAAATCAGCATCTCGTGGATCGCCCAGAGTCACGCTGTTTAAGTATACTTTTTTGATCTTTTCGCTCTCGAAGATGAAGAGCGCAATCACTCGGGTTTCAAAGGGGTGTCCGGAAGCCAACGACTGGCCGCGAACGATGTGCATGCTGAACACGCGATCATCCTCTTCCATCATCTCGACAAAGTCTTGGCCTTCGACATTTGCATCCTTTCGCATGCGGTCAATCCGATCCTCAAACGCTCTGCGTGTCAGGATATGACCATCGAGTTCAGCGGAAAAATCCGGCGCAAGAAACCTCTCTGACATCTCTGCCGCGCTCATCTGATCATCCGCGAACCAGGCTGCCATCGCGTCCTGAAGAACAGTCTGAAGCGGCCCGTCAAAGCCGTTCCTGTTTTGCTTCACTGGCATTCTGCTTGGGCCCATCATAACCCTGTATCACATGCAGATCGTGGCTGTCTGCGGATCCATCAGAAGCGTGTTAATCGCAGGACGTCGCCCGCGAGCCTCAAAGCGAATTGTCTGACACTGTCTTTGTGCGCATCCTTGTGCAAAAAATATGGGCGGCACTGATGCCGCCCATTCCCAACTGAAACCCAGCACGTTTTAGTCGGCTGTGAGCAATGGCGGTTTGTTGCCGGACAACTGCGCCGCCTCTGGCGGGATCGTATCAAGCTTGATCTTTCCGTCTTCGACGCCCACGCGGACAACACCGCCCTTCGCAAGCTTGCCGAAGAGAAGCTCTTCAGCGAGCGGTTTCTTGATGTGCTCTTGGATCACCCGGCCCAGCGGACGTGCACCCATACGGTCATCATAGCCCTTGTCAGCAAGCCAATTGGCGGCCTCTGGCGACAGCTCAATGGTCACGTTCCGGTCGAGCAACTGCGCCTCAAGCTGAAGCACAAATTTCTCAACAACCTGCAAGATAACCTCGCGCGGCAGCGCGCCAAAGCTGATGACCGCGTCCAGACGATTGCGGAATTCAGGCGTGAATGTCCGCTCAATCGCGGCTGTGTCTTCGCCTTCACGACGCTCGCGCCCGAAGCCGACGGCGGCTTTGGCTTGTTCCGCGGCCCCGGCATTGGAGGTCATGATCAGGATCACATTGCGGAAATCGACCTGACGACCGTTGTGATCCGTAAGCTTGCCGTGATCCATCACCTGCAACAGGATGTTGTAAACATCAGGATGTGCCTTTTCGATCTCCTCCAGCAGCAACACGCAGTGTGGATGTTGGTCCACGCCATCGGTGAGCATTCCACCCTGGTCGAAGCCCACATACCCCGGAGGCGCCCCGATGAGCCGACTGACCGCGTGTTTCTCCATGTATTCCGACATGTCGAAACGCAGAAGCTCCACCCCCAAGGTATCGGCAAGCTGCTTTGCAACCTCGGTCTTACCAACCCCGGTAGGACCCGCGAACAGGTAGTTGCCAATGGGTTTTTCCGGCTCACGAAGACCCGCCCGCGCGAGTTTGATCGCCGAAGACAGAGCATCGATGGCTTGGTCTTGGCCAAAGACGACCCGCTTCAATGTGGCCTCGAGATCTTTCAACACCTCGGCATCGTCTTTGGAGACGTTTTTCGGCGGGATCCGGGCGATCTTCGCAACCACGGCCTCGATCTCTTTCGCGCCGATTGTCTTCCGACGGCGGCTTTCGGCAACCAAATGCTGGGCTGCACCCGCTTCGTCTATGACATCGATGGCTTTGTCAGGAAGCTTACGGTCATTGATGTATCGCGCCGACAACTCCACAGCGGTCTTGATGGCGTCCGAGGTGTATTTGATGTCGTGATGTTCCTCGAAATAAGGCTTCAAGCCCCTGAGGATCTTCACCGCGTCTTCGACCGAAGGCTCGGTCACATCGATTTTTTGGATCCGGCGGCTCAGCGCGCGGTCCTTTTCGAAATGCTGTCGAAACTCTTTGTAGGTGGTCGAGCCCATGCACCGCAGCTTGCCGCCTTGCAACGCAGGCTTCAGCAGGTTCGACGCATCCATCGCCCCACCTGACGTCGCGCCTGCGCCGATGACTGTGTGAATCTCATCAATAAACAGCACCGCGTCGGGATGTTCTTCTAGCTCAGAGACGACAGCCTTGAGCCGTTCCTCAAAATCACCGCGATAGCGCGTGCCGGCCAACAGCGCCCCCATATCGAGCGAAAAAATCGTGGCCTCGGACAAGACCTCTGGCGTGTCGCCATCGACGATCTTTCGGGCAAGCCCCTCGGCGATCGCCGTTTTCCCAACACCCGGGTCGCCCACCAACAGAGGGTTGTTTTTGCGGCGACGGCAGAGCACCTGAATGCAACGCTCCACCTCTCCGGCTCGGCCGATAAGCGGATCGACATCGCCTTTGCGGGCTTTGGAATTGAGATCCACGCAATACTTCGCCAGCGCCGAATCTTTGCTCTCGCCGTTTTCGACCTGCTGGGCTTCTTCCTCGTATTCCTGCGCACCGCTGACAGGGCGGTTCTCGCCAAAGTTGGGATCCTTTGCGACCCCATGGGCGATGAAATTAACCGCGTCATACCGGGTCATATCCTGCTCTTGCAGGAAGAACGCCGCGTTGCTTTCGCGCTCGGCGAAGATCGCCACCAGCACATTTGCCCCGGTCACCTCGGTCCTGCCCGAGGACTGCACATGGATCGCCGCACGTTGGATCACCCGCTGAAACGCCGCAGTCGGCACTGCCTCAGAGCCTTCCACATCGGTTTCCAGGGTCGAAAGCTCCTCATCGATGAAATCGGTGAGCGTTTTGCGCAGCGCGTCTAGGTCCACTCCGCAGGCCTGCATGACCTTCGCTGCGTTGGGCTCGTCCACCAGGGCGAGAAGCAGATGTTCAAGTGTCGCCAATTCATGCCGACGCGTATTGGCCAGGGCCAAAGCGGAATGAATTGCCTGCTCAAGCGTGTTCGAGAATGAAGGCACGTGCCGTGCTCCTTCTGATATGGGGCCAGTTAAGCGAGATGACCCGCCCCCGACCGTGGCCTTGTACTCTTAACAGTCGGTGTTCATTCGCGACGTTCAAGTTTTTTTTCTTCAAATTCTACCGAGCTTGGGTCGAGGCGGTATGGAATCTGTCTCTGCGGAACATTCGTTCTGCGCTGCTGAATTCTTGATCAGAACGCGTCTTTCATCTTTCGGATGCGGGCGAAAACTTCCGCATCTGTTTGATTTACCATGTCAAGTGCCCCTTTCACCTTTGGTTTAGACGCGCGCAAGAACGGGTTGGTCGAAAGCTCTAGGGCCAGTGTCGATGGCACAGTTGGCTCGCCTGCATCCCTTAACGCTGCAACATCGCGCACGCGGGCTTGTAAGGCGGGATTTTCTGGTTCAACCGCCATGGCGAACTTGCCATTGGCTTGCGTGTACTCATGACCAGAGCAAATGACGGTCTCGCCAGGAAGCTCCGCAAAGCGGCTGAGCGTGTCCCACATCTGCTCCGCACTGCCTTCAAACAGCCGACCGCATCCCAACGACATTAGGCTGTCTCCGGTACACAGAATTCCGCTGGTGCTGAAGTAATAGGCAATATGTCCGACGGTGTGGCCCGGCGCATCGAAGACCTCGACCGACTCGCCCCCGAATAAGAAGCTGTCACCTGGCGCCAAAGCGCGGTCAAGCTGCGGCAGGCGATGATCATCGGCCTTTGCCCCCGTGACCCGTGCGCCAGTGATCTTCCGCAACGCATCGACACCCCCAATATGATCATCATGATGATGGGTGATAAGGATATCGGTGAGGGTCCAATGCTGGTCGATCAGAGCTTTTTCAATCGCCACGGCATCGGGCACATCAATGACGGCGGTGACGCCAGAGTCAGGATCGTGGAGCAAATAGGCATAATTGTCGGTCAGGCAGGGGATTGTGACGAGATCGAGGGGCATGGCAATCTTGAGCCTTGTGATTAAGTTGTTGGAGAGTAACCGTACCGGTGCCGGGAGCTACTCATGCATTTAGATGTATGCGATCTGCGAGACTTCTACTACCGCAGTGGATTGGGAAGGGCTGCGCAGCGCGCAATACGTGAGCGCGTCCTGCATCTTTGGCCGGAGTCTGATCATCAAACAGTGGTTGGATACGGCTTCGCAGTGCCCTTGCTCAGACCATATCTGGCACAGTCACGCCGTGTGGTGGCCCTAATGCCTGCGCAGCAGGGTGTAATGCATTGGCCTGCTGGAATGCCCAATGTTAGCGTTTTGAGCGAAGAGATAAGTTGGCCATTGCAGACCGGCATGGCCGATAAGCTCATTATGATGCATGGGCTTGAGACATGTAGCAATGTGCCGGAGCTGCTCGATGAGGCCGCACGGGTGCTCGGGCCCGGGGGCCGTGCGCTCTTTATTGTGCCGAACCGGGCAAGCCTTTGGGCACGAAACGATCAGACGCCTTTTGGATACGGCCAGCCTTACAGCCTTGGTCAGCTCGAAGCTCTGCTGAACGCCCATGGCTTCAATTCTGAACGTCATGCGGTGGCGCTTTTCCAGCCACCGACGCATCGACGTTTTTGGCTGAAGGCTGGGTCGCTTTGTGAAAGCGTTGGGCAGAAGCTCTCCGATCGATATGCAGGTGGTGTTTTGATTGTTGAAGCGGCGCGCAGTGTTTTTGGGCGCCGCGGCACGCCAGTGGCCAGTCGCGAACCCGCCCGCGTGCGCATCCTCGAGGGCGTTCCGCAAACGGCCCGTGACCTGAGCGAATAAGCACAGATATGGAGCGCGGGACCCAAATCGGAAGCGTTTTGTGGACGGGACAGAAGATTTCTCTCGGATTTTGACGTCATATCCGCGAAAGAACCAGGTACGAGGTCCCGTTGCTTCGTAAACAAAGCGGAAACCAGGGTTGGGACATGAGACATATTTTCAAAACAGCTTTTCTCTGCCTATGGGCCGCCGCGGCTCTTGGCACGCCCGCGAGGGCAGCGGTTGAGGCCTACCTATTTGAGTGGCAAGGCGATCTCGTGGGTCAGTTTTCGGGTAGCATCGACACCACAGGACTGCCTCAGGCCAATACACTGATGCCGGACGCTCTTGGCTATGTGCAGCCAGATATTCTTGGCTTCGGTCAATATCGCGATGGTGAAACACTTACCGTATGGGGCGAGGCCGGTGATTTCGGACCTTCAAATTACGGCACAGGTGGGCCGCAGATCGATCTGGGCCCCGTGATGGGCGATAGCTTTTTGTTCAATCTTCTAGTGACCGGCCCGGTGCCCGGGATCACGCTTGTTCTTGCACAGAACTATATGGGCGGAATGATTTCTGGCCGTTACCGTCTGCCGGGACGCAACCTGAACGATATCGGCGCGGTTGCTGGGACTTATCTTGTCACGCTTCCCAGTACCGACACTATTACGCTAAATGTTGGCGCGCGGCCGCCTGTGGTACCCTTGCCCGCGACGCTGCCCCTGCTGCTGACAACCATTGCCGCTGGGGCGGCATTGAGATTTAGAACAGCGCAGCGTCACTAATCTGCGGTGATTGGCGGGATCTTTTGCGTCCCCCAAGCGAGAAGGGCCCACACGCCGGACGGCACGCACCCAAGAAACCTCTGCCTTGCGATCCAGAGATTTGATCACCATCCCTCCCAAACGCGTGTGAGAATCATGTCAAAACGCAAGCTGGGGAGTTTTCACACGGCGCGCATAGGGTCGCACCCCGCAGAAACGCCCTATTTCCCTGAAAAACATATGCGAGCCCGCCTACGCTGCGCTGTTGCTTGGGCAAAACGGCTTTGCTAGATGGTGGGCGATTTGGCGGTTCGCTGGTGCAGCGACCGCCGTGGGAGCTCGCGCGCGCTCAGCATACTCGCCAAGCGCACGAGCAAATGTGATCGAAAGGGTGCACGTGTCGGAACCAGCTTCGATTTCCGCAGGGATCGCCGAACGCTATGCGACGGCAATATTTGAACTGGCTCAAGAAGGTGATTGGGTTCCTACCTTGGAAACCGACCTCGGCATCATCGACAGCGCTTTGACGGAAAGTGACGAGCTTCGTGAGTTGATCGCCTCTCCGGTGATCAGCCGTGACGCACAAGGCGCCGCGATCACGCGGATCGCAGGCCAGGCCGGTGTGTCACAAATGACCACAAACACATTGGCCCTGATGGCCGCGCAGCGCAGACTTTTCGTACTGCCGCAACTGATCGGCGCTTTGCGCAAGATGATCTCTGATTTCAAAGGCGAAATCACCGCTGAGGTAACGACCGCCGCTGTCCTGACGGACGCGCAGATCGGATCGCTCACCGATGTCCTTCGCGCGAAAACCGGGAAAAGCATCTCGCTTAACATAATCGTCGATAACACTCTGATCGGCGGCATGATCGTGAAAGTGGGCTCGCAGATGATCGACACATCGATCGCTTCGAAGCTCGCTAACCTCCAGAATTCAATGAAAGAGGTCGGATAATGGGAATCCAGGCAGCCGAAATATCTGCAATCCTGAAGGAGCAGATTCAGAACTTCGGACAAGAGGCACAAGTTGCCGAAGTGGGCCAAGTGCTGAGTGTCGGTGACGGGATCGCCCGGGTTTACGGCCTCGACAATATTCAAGCCGGTGAAATGGTCGAATTTCCCGGCGGCATCCGCGGGATGGCTCTGAACCTCGAAGCCGACAATGTGGGCGTCGTGATCTTCGGGACCGACCAGGACATTAAAGAAGGCGACACCGTCAAGCGCACCAATGCAATTGTGGACGTGCCCGCGGGCGACGGTCTTTTGGGCCGCGTGGTTGACGCGCTTGGCAACCCGCTCGATGGCAAAGGTCCGATCAGCTTCACAGAACGCCGTGTGGCGGATGTGAAAGCCCCCGGGATCATTCCGCGCAAATCGGTGCACGAGCCCATGGCAACGGGCCTGAAATCGGTCGATGCGATGATCCCAATTGGCCGCGGCCAGCGCGAGTTGATCATCGGCGACCGCCAGACCGGTAAAACCGCTGTGGCACTTGACACCATCCTCAACCAAAAAAGCTACAACGATGCCGCGGGCGACGATGAGAGCAAAAAGCTCTACTGCGTCTATGTGGCGATCGGTCAAAAGCGGTCCACCGTGGCGCAGCTTGTGAAACGTTTGGAAGAAACTGGCGCAATTGACTACTCCATCGTAGTCGCCGCGACAGCGTCGGACCCAGCACCGATGCAATACCTCGCGCCCTATGCGGCAACTGCAATGGCCGAGTTTTTCCGCGACAACGGTCGTCATGCACTGATCATCTATGATGACCTCTCCAAGCAGGCGGTCGCCTATCGTCAGATGTCGCTGCTGCTGCGCCGCCCACCGGGACGCGAAGCTTATCCTGGCGATGTTTTCTACCTGCACTCTCGCCTCCTGGAACGTTCGGCAAAACTGAACGAAGACAATGGCGCCGGGTCGCTGACCGCATTGCCTATCATTGAGACCCAAGGCGGAGACGTTTCGGCCTTTATCCCGACCAATGTGATCTCGATCACTGATGGCCAGATCTTCCTAGAAACCGAGCTTTTCTACCAAGGGATCCGTCCTGCGGTTAATACCGGTCTCTCGGTCAGCCGGGTGGGATCATCGGCGCAAACATCGGCGATGAAATCGGTCGCTGGCCCTGTGAAGCTGGAGTTGGCTCAGTACCGCGAAATGGCCGCTTTTGCGCAGTTTGGTTCTGACCTGGATGCAGCAACCCAAAAACTGCTGAACCGCGGCGCACGTCTGACAGAATTGATGAAACAGCCGCAATACTCGCCTCTGACCAATGCCGAGATTGTCTGCGTCATCTATGCTGGCACCAAAGGCTATCTCGACAGTCTGCCTGTCAGCGATGTCGGACGTTTCGAGGATGGTTTGATCGCCTTCTTGCGCAACCAGCGCTCAGACGTTTTGGACTTTATCACCGCTGACGACCCCAAGATCAAAGGCGATGCGGAGGGCAAAATTAAGTCTGCGCTGGACGATTACGCCGCTGGCTTCGCGTAAGTCTGGTCGGGGGATCATTCCATGCCCAATCTTAAGGACCTCAAAACCCGGATCGACAGTGTAAAGTCGACCCGGAAGATCACCAAAGCCATGCAGATGGTTGCGGCCGCAAAACTGCGACGTGCCCAGGAGGCCGCGGAAGCGGCTCGGCCTTACACCGAGCGTTTCAACGCTGTTCTGGGCGGGCTCGCAGCATCGGTCGGCGGATCGGACAGCGCACCCAAACTGCTGAGCGGGACAGGCGGTGACAAAACCCATCTGTTGGTTGTCTTGACGTCGGAACGCGGCCTCTGCGGTGGGTTCAACACCAGCATCGTCAAGCTGGCACGCGCCCGCGCCGAAGAGCTCATCTCGAATGGCAAGACGGTGAAAATCCTAACCGTCGGTAAAAAAGGTCGTGAGCAGCTGAAGCGTGAGTACGAAGAGCAGCTGATCGCCCATGTCGATCTGTCCAGCGTCAAACGCGTCGGCTATGATAACGCCCAAGGCATTGCAAAGGACCTGATCAACCGCTTCCAGATCGGCGAATTCGACATTTGCACGATCTTTTACAACAGGTTCGTAAGTGTCGTCTCTCAGGTCCCGACCGAGCAACAGGTCATCCCGGCAAAGTTCGAGGACGATGGCTCTGAGATCCCGCTCTACGATTATGAACCCAGCGAAGAAGGCATTCTTGCCGATCTTCTACCACGCGGGGTTGCGACACAGCTATTCGCAGCGCTTCTGGAAAATGGAGCCTCCGAACAAGGCGCTAGGATGTCAGCAATGGACAACGCCACGCGCAATGCGGGCGAGATGATCGACAAACTCACGATCGAGTTCAACCGCTCACGGCAAGCTGTGATCACAAACGAACTTATTGAAATCATCTCGGGCGCTGAGGCGCTCTAGCGGAACCGGAGACCAAAATGGCAAACGCAACAGGTAAGGTCACACAGGTCATCGGCGCGGTCGTCGACGTCCAGTTCGGAGAGGATCTCCCGGCAATTCTGAATTCGTTGACCACCGAAAACAATGGCAAGAAACTGGTGCTTGAGGTTGCTCAGCACCTCGGCGAGGGCACCGTGCGCACAATCGCGATGGACGCCACCGAAGGCTTGGTGCGGGGCGCGCCCGTTGTGGACACCGGCGGCCCAATCACTGTGCCTGTCGGCAACGCCACCCTGGGACGTATTCTAAACGTGGTCGGGGAGCCTGTAGATGAAGGCGGCCCCGTGGACAGCAACGAGGTTCGCTCGATCCACCAGCCTGCGCCAGAATTCCAAGAACAGGCCACAGAATCGGAGGTCCTCGTCACCGGCATTAAGGTGATCGACCTGCTCGCGCCTTATGCGAAGGGCGGTAAAATTGGCCTCTTTGGCGGCGCCGGTGTGGGCAAGACAGTTCTGATCATGGAACTGATCAACAACATCGCCAAAGTGCACTCTGGCTACTCGGTCTTCGCTGGCGTCGGCGAGCGGACCCGCGAAGGGAACGACCTCTACCACGAGATGATCGAATCCAACGTGATCAAGCCGGAAAACCTGCCTGATAGCCAGGTGGCTCTGGTCTATGGTCAGATGAACGAACCTCCTGGAGCGCGCGCGCGCTTTGCTCTGACCGGATTGACCCTGGCCGAGCAGTTCCGCGACCAGTCCGGGACCGACGTTCTGTTCTTTGTGGACAACATCTTCCGCTTTACACAGGCGGGTTCCGAGGTGTCGGCACTTCTTGGCCGTATCCCTTCTGCTGTGGGCTACCAGCCGACACTTGCCACCGATATGGGGGCTATGCAGGAACGGATCACATCGACCAAAGCTGGATCGATCACGTCAATCCAAGCGGTCTATGTGCCTGCGGATGACTTGACCGACCCCGCACCGGCCACGACCTTTGCCCACCTCGACGCAACCACCGTTCTCAGCCGCGCAATCTCTGAACTCGGCATCTACCCGGCGGTGGACCCTCTCGACAGTTCTTCGCGCCTGATGGACCCTGCGGTTTTGGGCGAAGAGCACTACGGTGTCGCACGTGAAGTGCAGTCCATCCTTCAGCGTTACAAGTCCTTACAGGACATCATCGCCATTCTCGGTATGGATGAGCTTTCCGAAGAAGACAAACTCACAGTGGCCCGCGCCCGTAAAATCCAGCGCTTCCTCAGCCAGCCCTTTGACGTGGCGAAGGTCTTTACCGGCTCAGACGGCGTCCAAGTGCCGCTCGATAAGACCATCGCGTCCTTCAAGGCCGTTGTCGCCGGGGAGTACGACCACCTGCCCGAAGCCGCCTTCTACATGGTCGGTGACATTGACGAGGCCGTGGCCAAGGCCGAGAAAATGGCCGCTGAGGCCGCGTAAGGATCAGGTGAATGGCAGACGCAATGCAGTTTGACCTGGTCTCGCCGGAACGGGCCTTGAGTTCGCTCAAGGCGCGTGCGGTGCAAATCCCAGGGTCCGAAGGCGATATGACGGCTATGCCAAATCATGCGCCGACAATCACGACCCTGCGCCCAGGTCTTTTGAGCGTGACGACCGATGCTGGCGATGAAGAGCACTACTTCGTCACCGGTGGATTTGCAGAGATCACGGCAGAGGGCACGACGGTCCTTGCCGAACGCGCCTATACCAAGGACAGCGAAGGCAAGCGCGCCATGGAAACCCATCTCGAAGAGGCCAAAAAGGCTGCCGAGGAAGCACAGGCGGAACACAAGGACGCGGCCAACAAACTGGTCGCGGATTTTGTCCATCTGTTGGATCAAATGGCCTAACGTCGCCCCGGCGAGCAGCATCGCTTAGAAAATTTCGACCGGCAGGCACAGTCTGCCGGTTTTTTATTTTTCAGACTTGGGGTACGGCTGACTCGGGAAAATTTGAGAACGAGGGGGCGCACCGATGATGGATGCAGCAAGAGGCCTAGTGGCCCTTTTTCGAAACCTCTTGATCGCGCTCATCATTCTGTCGCCGATCGCGAGCCAAGCCCAGGAGACGCAGCCCACAGAAGAGGCCGCGCCCGCCAGTGCAAACGACGCGGAAGCCGCTCCGGCTGAAGAGGAAGCCCCAGAAATTGATCCGAACCTAACCGATCAGGCGGTCGACAGCGATACGCTGGAGCTTCTGATCCTGCCGCTAACCGTCGACGAGTTGACAGCGCTTGCGGATGAATGGGTTGGGATTTCGAAAGGCCTTACCAAAGAGGTTGTCGATCTACGTGTAGAGCTTCTGCAACTCGAACCAGATGATCCGGCCGGTGAGCCCCTGCGCGAAGAACTTTCTGAAGTCTTAGAGCGTCGCAACGCGGCCTTCGGAAATCTGGGCGTGGTGACCGAGCATCTTTTCACAAAGGGTGGCGACGAGGCCGCAATCAACACCTATCGGGCCTATCGCGCCTCGATTGTGGCGACAGAAACCCAAAACACGGACTGGCGCACGCTGGTGAAGCTTTCGATGGACTGGGCGCAGGATCGCGATGGTGGGATACAACTCCTGATCGATCTTGCCATCGTGGTTGGCTCGATCATCGGGTTGGTCATCATCGCCCGCATTGTGAGGCTCTTGTCTCGACGCAGCTTCCGGCGCATTCCGAACATCTCGAAACTCTTAGTAGCTTTCCTGGCAGGTTGTATCTACTGGATAACACTGTCTTTCGGACTGCTTATCGTGCTGAGCATCTTGGGAATAAACATCACACCGCTCTTTGCCTTGGTCGGTGGTGCCACCTTTATTCTCGCTTTTGCGATGCAAGACACGCTGGCAAATCTCGCCTCTGGTGTCATGATCATCATCAATCGACCCTTCGATGAAGGCGACTATGTGGATCTTGCGGGGACCAGCGGAACCGTCGATTCCGTATCGATCGTCTCCACCAAAGTCACGACGCCGGACAACCAAGTGATCATCATTCCGAACAGCAAGGTTTGGGGCGATATCATCACCAACGTCACCGCCTCGGATACGCGGCGGGTCGATCTGATCTTTGGCATTGGATATGATGATAGTATCGAAGATGCGCAACGTGTTCTGGAAGAAGTCGTTGAAGCGCACTCTTTGGTGTTAGAAACACCCGCCCCCGTGATCCGCGTTGGGGCGCTCGGCGCAAGCTCCGTCGATTTCATCGTGCGGCCATGGACCAAGACTGCAGACTATTGGACTGTCTACTGGGATCTGACGCGTCAAGTGAAAGAGCGCTTTGATGCGGAAGGTATCTCGATCCCCTATCCGCAAACCGATATGCATATCCGCATGCCAGAGGGCAGTGTCGCGGCTCTGCCTGTTCCGGCGACAGCGACATCGCAAGGCGATGGCGTCGGTCGCCCAGAAGGCGCCCCGGATTATCGCAGCGGCGACACCGCGACTGATTGAGGATCGCGCTCTTCAAGATGCAACACAATTGGGGCTGTGATCAGCAGATCCTGGGGCGGGGATCGAACCTAGTGGGCTCTATGAGCCTCCACCCGCCTCTTTGATCGCGGGGAGGATCGTTTCGGTCAGCACCCGCTGGGTCACTGGACCGGCAAAGCGAAGCCGCACAACACCCTCACCATCGATCACGTAGGTTTCTGGCACCCCATAGAGGCCCCAGTCGAGCGCCATGCGTCCCGTATCATCGGCCCCAATGGCAACATAGGGGTCCCCAAGCTCGTCCAGAAAATCAAGCGCCTTACCGGCCTCATCCTTGTAGTTCACGCCATAGATTGTCACGCCATCCTGGGCCAGCTGTTCCAGGTTCGGATGCTCAACCCGGCAGGGTGCGCACCAGCTGGCCCAGAAATTCACCAGCTTCACACCCGGCGCCGACAGAGCCGCCTCGTCGAAAAGCGGCTTGTCGCCCAGTTGCGTCAACGCGACCTCAGGTGCGACCTCGCCCGCTCGAGCGGATGGCAACATATCAGGATTGTCCCGATGCATCCCGAAGAAAAACAAGAGCGCCAACCCAGCGAAAATCACCGGGGGAAGGATCGCAAGCGGAGAAAGCTTTTTCATCGTTTTTTGCGTCTCGCCTCAAAGGCGCGCAGTCGGTTGCGCACTGTCATGGATCTTTTCACGCTGACGGCCACGATAAGCACAAGCAGCAAGAAAGAGACTGCATAGGCAGATAAGACCTCTGAGGCGTATTTTCCAAGGTCTGGGATCATGCCAAACGTTCTCGTGCGATCAACGCGCGCAACCGCCGGGCGCGAATCTCCGTGCGCGTCCGGTACAGCACCAGAGAGATGAAGAACAAGACGAAGCCTGCGATCGAGATCAGAAGCGGGACATAGTAGACATTCGAGATGTTCTCTTCTTTGTCCAGCGACAGTGTCGCGCCTTGGTGCAAACCTTGATTCCAAAATAGAACCGCATAGCGCGACAACAAGGCGAAAACCGACCCCACAAGGCAAAGAACGCTTGTCAGATCGGCGGCGGTATCGGGGTCCTCAATCGCCTCCCATAGCGCGATGTAGCCTAGGTAAAACAGAAAGAGGATCAAGAACGAGGTGAGCCTCGGGTCCCAGACCCACCACGTTCCCCACATCGGTTGGCCCCAAATCGCGCCGGTCGCCAGAGCAATCACAGTTAAGGTTGCCCCAACCGGGGCTGCTGCCCGCGCTGCGAGGGCGCTCACATGGTGGCGTCGGATCAGCCAGACCAGGGACGCCACCAGCATCATCAGCCAAGCGTTGATTGCCATCAGCGCCGCCGGCACATGCAGGTAGATGATCTTCACCGTGGAGCCTTGGCGAAAATCATCTGGCGTGTAGAAAAATCCCCATCCAAGGCCGATCACCAAGCACAGCAATGCAGCCCCGCCGATCCAAGGAACAGCGGCAGACGAGATCTGCATAAACCGCTTCGGATTTGCGTATTCCCAGAAAGATGACATTCACAAGACCCAGGCACGGCTACTGTTGACCGCAGGTTTCTAACATCTCAGACGCTCAACGGAGATTGACGCGGATTGCCGCAGCCGACGCAAAAGGCATCAAGGCAAGGCAGGCAAGCGAGATCCCTGCAAGAAGTGGCAAGGCTGCCCCAGGGTCAAGACCTTCCGCGCCACGCCGGGCGAGTTCTGCGCCGAACACGAGGGTTGGAATGTAGAGTGGCAAAACCAGGAGAGACAACAATAAACCTCCTCTTTTCAGCCCCACTGTCAAAGACGCGCCGAAAGCGCCGATGACAGATAGTGCGGGTGTTCCAAGCGCCAAAGAGAGCGTGAGCCATCCATAGCCTGGCGCGGGCAAATTCATCAAAACGCCAAAAACCGGTGCCGCAAGGACAAGCGGCAAACCCGTCGTCAACCAATGGGCCACCGACTTCACCGCGACGACACCCTCCAGCGGGATAGGTGCCGTGGCCAGCAGATCGAGGGAGCCGTCTTCCCGATCAAGCGCGAAGAGACGATCAAGCGACAGAAGACAGGCCAACAAGGCTCCGAGCCACAAAATGCCGGGGGCGATCCGCGCCAAGACGGTGGTGTCGGGGCCCACCGCAAAGGGGATCAGCGTCACCACTATGAGAAAAAACGCAAGCCCCAGCCCAAAGCCTCCGCCCGCCCGCAAGGCCAAGGTCAAATCGCGCCTCAACAAACCGATCACAAAAAAGCCTCATCAAACGCGCCAGGGTCGAGCGCAGGCAACGCCGCCTTGTATGAGGTCAAATCAAGGGTCTCAGCCGGAACGCCAAGATCGATATGGGTGGCCATCAAAGCTGCTCCACCGGCCGCACAATGCGCATCGATGGCTTCCACAAACAAGGCTGTGCTCGCCGCATCAAGCGATACTGTCGGTTCGTCCAAAATCCACAATGCGCGTCCGGTGACCAAAAGTCTCGCAAGTCCTAGGCGTCGTTTCTGCCCAGCAGAGAGCATCCCCGCCTGACGGTCACGCAGAGTGTCTAGATCGAAGGCGGTCAGCGCGTCTGTGATATCAGACCGACCAAATACCCCGGCCCAGAACGCAAGATTTTCGCTCACGCTCAGGGTCGCTTTGATCCCATCGACATGACCGGCATAGGCGATGGACTCTGGGTCGCACTCAATCTCGCCTGCGATGGGCGGCTGCAGACCGGCAATCGTGCGAAGAAGGGTGGTCTTGCCAATCCCGTTGGGCCCTCGCAGCACGCGCGTTTGGCCGGCGTGCAAAGAAAAGGAGACATCCTCCAGGATAGGCATCCCGCCGCGTGCACAGCCTAATCCGGTAACCGTAAGCATGATGAAGGGCTTAGCGCGTGCAAATCGTCAGGAAAAGCTAGATTAGACCGGTAAGACAGCCAATCCGACCCGACGGCCCTCGCCTAAAAGCACATTGTAGGTCCGGCACGCCGCGGGGCTCGACATAGGCTCTAGCCCAATGCCCGCGTCCTCAATTGCCAATCGGAATGCAGCTGGGGGATGCGCCGTCTCTGCGCCTGTGCCCAGAAGCAGAACATCGATAGTCGGGGCGGATGCAATCAAGGCTTGGGTATCGCTATACCCCGCCCAAGGCGCGACCGTTCCCGGCAATACGCGCATGCCGCCATTGATCACCTGATCGCCAATCCGAAAAAACCCCGGACCGTACCCGCCGACAGGGAGAGCGTCGCCAAAGGCTACTTCGTTCAACCGCATCGGTATGCCCTTCTGAAGAAGCCATGGTGGATGATGCGAGGCTCGGACTCCCCACATCTTCAGAGTAAATAAATCCGATTAGTCGCAAGTAATTGATAAACATAAAGCTTACAAGTGCTTGGAGAACAAAAGAGGGGCGATTTGCCGCTCATCCAGATTCATTGAACCTCCAAGCACTTTGTAGCTTGCCAGTTTGTTCTTCTTTATCACTAGATCTGACTTTGACACGCTCCCTTGTGTTGAGCCCTGTGTTACGCGCTTTGTCGCCTTTCGAAACTAAGTGATCGAAGAGCAGCAAAGATTAAGAAGCCGCCATTCTGGTGGCGCGCAGCGCATTCAACCCCAGGGCCCTAACTGTGAAATCGATTTTCCGGTTGCCTGAGATTACAGCACGAAAAATAAAGCAGAAGCCGCAGGTTCTTCGTTGCTGCGCCGCGTTCATAGTAGTCATTGGTCGGAGCTACAGCGAACCAGTGAGCTTCGTCCCTGTTCCCAGACATCGGGAGTCTTTACCCCTGTCCATGAGCGGAGCATCGCATGGAACAATCGAGACGGACGTTTATAGATGAGTTCAAGGCGACTGTTTTTGGTTGTCCCTATGAACCGGGTGCACCGCAAAACGGTGTTGCGAAGGAACTGGGCGTTACGAGTTCCCGTGTGAAGACCTGGCGCTTGGAGATTGAAGCGGCAGGACCGATAGCCCCGCGATGCGCAGGCAGCAGGCGGATGCGGCGGAAGTGGATCGTCTGCGAAAGCAAAACCGGTGCTTGGCGCCCGGAGAATGAAATCCTGCAGAAGGCGTTGGCTTTTTTCGCCTCAAGGGCAGCGAAGATATGACCTCGAAACATACTTTCGTCGTTGCCCAAAAGGCTCATTACCGATCACTCAACTCTGTCATGTTTTGGGTATCGCCCGCAGCTGGTTTTATGGTTTTGAAAGCTCACGACCTGGACGGCATCAGCGGCAAAAGCGGGGTACCGACCGGGACGCCGAGTTGCTGCCAAAGATCAAATTGGCGTTTTCTCAAAGCAAGAAACGATATGGATCGAAGCGGATTCACCAGAACTTGAAAGCTGACGGCGAGGTCGTGTCGAAGCGGCGTGTGGCCAGAACACTGCGAGAGAACAAGATCTGACCGCGGCTGCACAAGCGACGCAAGCCACGCACCACAGATAGCAACCATAGCCTCAAACCCTCGCCAAATCTGTTGGAGCAATAGTTCGAATGTACCGTTCCGAACCGGGTTTGGCTCGCGGATATGACTTACGTCGAGCATCGGCCGGCAGGCAGAGTGTCGGGTCAGTTGTTGTCAGAAAGGTTAAAGTCGCCTGACGTTCAACGGCATGACAAAAAAGCAGAACGGGGCCTGAGATTAAAGATCCACACGGTCGCCGGTTGCTTGGTCGACTAGGGCGCTAGCCGGTTTTGCTCCTCAGACTTTAACTGTCTCAAAAGTCCGCTTTGCGAGATCGCCAAAAAGCCGGGTCTTCAAGCTGTTGCGCGCCTCTGCCGAGAAGACGAACCAAATGGGTGCCGATGGCTCCCAGAGAGCGCCCGGGAAAACCTCCACCAAGCGCCCTTCTTGCAGCTCTGGCGTCACCGCCAAGCGCGACTTGATCGCCAGCCCGAGCCCCTGAACAGCCCCTTCGGTCAACATGTCAGAATTGGACACGATCACCGCGCTGCGGGCCGTCACATCGCGCCTACGCCCTTTGGCATCCTTGACAGAGAAACGCCGTTGCCAAGGCAAACTCACCCAGGGCGCATCGACCAAATCCTCTGTGCAAACGAAGGGCCCATTGCTTTCAAGAAAGCTTGGCGCGCAACAAATGATCCTTTCATTGTGACTGAGCTTTCGCGCAACAAGCGCGCTGTCTTCCAGCTGGCCGACGCGAATGCCGCAATCCTGCCCCTCGGCAGCGAGTGACACATAGCGGTCGACCGCAAGGAATTCGAATGTCAGACGCGGATGGGCCCGTGTGAAGTCCGGCAAGGCAGGCAGGATAAAGCGCGACAGGATCCAAGGTGACATGGTGATCCGCAGGGTACCAGATAGCTCTGCAATGCTGCTGCCCGCGTCGCGTTCGGCTTGCGACAGCTCGGCCAGGATCGGCTGCACACGCTCAAAGAAAACCTGACCTTCTGGTGTCGGTCGCAGCACCCGGCTGTTGCGATGCAGCAGGGTCAGTTGAAGCGCGCTTTCAAGTTTTGCAAGACGATGGCTTGCAGTGGCGGGCGAAATGCCGATGCGCCGCGCCCCCGCCGTGACCCCTTGGGTTTCCGCGATTGCCACGAAGGTTTTAAGATCATCGATGCTGTACATACGAATTCTTCAAACGCTGGTTTCGAAAGTCAGTGTCTATTTTTTGAGTATTCGATCTTTTACTGGGCGGTCAACACTCGTGGAGGACCCTATGAAACCCCAGTTTGCGGCATTCGGGCTTGTCTTGGCCTTTGCAGGAGCTGTCAGTGCCGAAGGCTTTGAAACCTTCCTTGAATTTCCCAGAGACACCCCGCCGGGCAACCTTGCGATTTCTCCCGACGGCCGCATGTTCATGTCTGTACATGAGTTTTACGGCCCAGAGCTGCGTGTCGTGGAGGTGCTGCCCGATGGCAGCACGGTCCCTTATCCGACCGAGGCGTGGGCGCGCGCGCCATCCGGGGACGGCGATGGCCTGAACGGTGTTTTGGGTCTGCGTGCTGATCGCGAAGGCATCTTATGGATGCTCGATGGACAGGGAGAAAACCAAACCGGTCGCGTGGTTGGATGGAATACAAAGACAGAAGAGCTTCACGCGATCTACTATATCGGCGCACCTGTCGCGCGACCGTTTTCCTTTCTCAACGATCTGGCTGTGGACCGTGAACATGGCGCCATCTACATTTCGGATACCGCCAACCATATGGACAGCGCGATCATCGTGATCGATCTAGAAACCGGCCGTGCCCGCCGCGTGTTGGAGGGCAGCCAATTCACCGCCGCCGAAGATACACCTATGGTGATCGATGGCCGCGAAATTCTGCTGGGCGGCAATCCAGCAAAGATCGGCATCAACCCGATCACCATCGACCCAACGAACACTTGGGTTTATTTCGCCCCGATGACCGGAAGCGCGATGTACCGCGTGCGCACCACAGACCTGCTCGACGAAGGCCTCGACGATGCCGCGTTGGAGGCACGTGTGGAGCGCTATGGCGATAAGCCCATCTCGGATGGCTCGACGGTGGATGCGGCAGGAAATGTCTACATCACCGCTATGACGGACAACGCCATTGGAGTGACAAAACCCGACGGAGTGTATGAAGTTCTGTTTCAGTCAGACAAGGATCTGCCCTGGCCCGATGGGTTTTCGATCGGTGCTGACGGGTATGTCTATGCGACGATCAACGAACTGCACCGCTCTCCAGTTCTAAACGGCGGAGAAGATGCGTCTCTTGGCACCTACAAGATCGTGAGGTTTCCTGCCCTGGGCACAGCAATTTCTGGCAGATAATGGAAGACCGGGGCCTGAGTCGGCACGAGTTGCGCGTTCTTAGGTCCCCCACCCACACTTGAGACTAGCTGAAACAAAGGTTCTCCATGCTTATCCCCCGTCAAAAGACCCCCGAGTTGACCGTACCAACTCTTGACCACGGTCAGTTCGATCTCTCTTCGGAGACCTCCGAGCGCGGCACCGTCATTTGTTTTTACCGTGGGCTTCATTGCCCGGTCTGTGCCACCTACCTCACCGAGATGCAAAAACGCGCATCTGACTTTGCAGACCGAGGCGTGGGAACGATTGCGGTCAGTTCTGACGGCGAAGAAAGAGCCCGCCAGATGAAAGACAAGATCTCCGCTGACACCTTGAGATTTGCCTATGACTTGTCGCTCGAAAAAGCGCGGGAATGGGGGCTTTACATCTCAACGTCGCGCGGGAAGACCTCAATCGGAATTGAAGAGCCTAAACTCTTCTCTGAGCCCGGGCTCTTCATGGTGACACCGGAGCAAACGCTTTACTACGGATCGGTTCAGACCATGCCCTTCGTACGGCCGCATTTTTCAGAACTTGTCACCGCCTAGGATTTTGCCATCGAAAAGAACTATCCGGCGCGCGGGGAATACACCGGTCCTGTTTGAGCGCCTTCTGAAGGATCAGCCTAAGCGCTTTTGCCGTCACGGCGGACAATGCGGTAGTTGAAATCTGCGCTCCCAACCGTGCCCCAGAGTCTCAGCCAGAAGGGCATCATGCCCTCCGTACCGCGTGCCGCAGCGAGCGGCCCCAAATCAATGGGTCTGTTCCATCCGAATTCGGTCAGAAGCGCTATGGCATTTGCTTTTGCGTCATCGTTGTCCCCGCAAAGGAAGACATCATGTTCGCCTGGTAACCGCCCCGGATCGACCATGAGCAGATGGTTCATTGTGTTCAACGTCTTAACCACCCATGCCTCCGGCAGTCTGAGTTGAAGTTGTTCACCCGCAGACGTTGTGTTCGATAGATCTGGGATGAGCGTAGGGGGCATACCTTGAGACATATCGAGTGGGTTTGTGACATCAATCACCGTTTTTCCAGCGACGCCGGCGTCCGTCACAGCATCAGCAGTTTCGAGAAGCTTGGCGCCGTTGACGGCGAAGATGACCCGCTCCGCCCAGTTCGCCACGCTGGCATATGTGCCATAGCCCGCGTTTGGTCCATGCGCGTCTGCCCAATCCGTCGCTTTTTGATTTGTGGCCTCACGATAGCCCATGCGCACCTCGTGACCTAGTGAGATCAGCTTGCTGGCCAATGTGTGTCCGACCATGCCGGTTCCAAGGACTGCGTATTTCATCTCTTCGTCCCTCAAGTCGCGTCCCCCGGCAGTGTTTTATCACCACCGGGGGGCCAATTTACGCCGCTTCTTTGTCCGTCTTCAGTTGCAGCAAGTTTTCCATGCCGAGGTTTGTATAGAGCCCGGTGGTCATCTCTGCATGGTGATCATTGTACGCCTTGAGCGGCTCTGCCATTCCGATGCGATCCACCTCGGTGCGGAACTGACGCTCGCCGGGCGCGGCAGAGATCACCTCAATCACCGCATCAGCCACCAACTGCGGATGTTGTTGTGGATTGGCAGCAAGAAAGCCTTCGAACCCTTCAAGCGATGCCTTGGGGGCGGCAGCCAATTCACCGTAGCCAGAGTCGCGATCACGAGAAGACGGCTGCATGAGGTTGTCGATGAACCGGGTTGGGAACCCGCCCGGTTCCACCAATGCAATATCTACCCCGAACTGACTGAGTTCGGCCCGATAGTTTTCGCTCAAAGCCTCGAGCGCCCATTTGCTCGCGTTGTAGGGTCCATAGAAGGGCAGCGCCACACGTCCGAGAAGGCTAGAGATGTTGATGATCAAGCCGTCCCCGCGTTCGCGCATCTCCGGCATCGCCGCGCGGATCATTCGCTGCACGCCAAAGACGTTGATGTCAAACAGCCGCTGGAAGTCGCTCGCAGAAAAGTTCTCTTGCAGACCATGGGCCCCAACACCGGCGTTGTTGATTAAGACATCGATTTTCCCATGTTTCGCGGTGGCCGCTGCAACCCCTTCGGCGACTGACGCATCATCGGTCACATCGATCTCGACGACATCGACGCCCATCGCATGAAACTCTGCCTTGGCCTCAGCATTTCGTCCCTCGATGTCTCGCATTGAACCGGTAACGCGATGACCCGCGTTCACGAGATCCGTGACAATCAGTTTGCCAAAGCCGCTATTCGCACCTGTGATCAGAATGTTCATCATATTTCTCCGAAACGTTGCTCAATCTCGTTGAGCGGTTGTGATGACAGTGAGATACGGGTTGCGCCATGAGCAGAACAGAGTGATAAGTTTGAACTCATGGTTCACGATATTAGAACGCTAGGACTCCCTGCCCTCTTGAGCTTTCACACCGTCGCGCGGGTGGGCGGTATCAGCGCCGCTGCGGAGAGGCTGGGCATGGCCAAGTCTGGCGTCAGCCGTCATGTTGCGCAGCTTGAAGACATCTTTGGCGTGCGTCTTTTGGAACGCGGCGCGCGTTCGGTCAGGCTGACTCCCGTGGGGGAGAGGCTCGATGATCGCATCCGGTCCATCTTGGCAGAAATCGATCTTCTCCAAGATATCGCGCGCGAAGAGAGCCGTGGCGTCTCGGGCCAGGTCACCATCGCGGCGACACCCGAATTCGGAGCGCTTGTGGCGACAACGCTCTTTCCGATTTTGCGGAATCTCTATCCCGGCCTCACGTTGGTTATGCGACCTGACTACGATTTTGAGGACATGCAAGACCCAAATACCGACCTCGCGTTTCGGGTCGGCACGTTTAAGGATGATCGGCTTGTGGCGCTGGAGTTGGGTGGCTTTCAGCGGGTGCTCGTCGCGGCACCAGCTCTGCTCAACCAGCACAGCATCGGTGATCCACAGGAGTTAGCGAATGTCCCCTGTCTCACGTTCCGCGGCGATCGGCCTGGGGCCACGTGGCGGTTCAGGTCAGAGGATAGAGAAACGCAAGTGAATGTGGACGGCCAGATTGCGGTCAGAAGCTTCGGCATCCTGTTGCAATTGGCCATCGCTGGGCAAGGCTTTGCCAATTTGCCTGATTTCATGCTGGGGGACGCGCTGAAAAGCGGCACGCTTGTCCATTGCCTTCCAGAGTTCACGCAACGCAGCAATCCGGTCTTCCTGACTTTCCGTCCCGGAGCGCGAAAAATCGCGCGGGTTGCCGCCGTGATCGAACAAGCCTCAAAAACCATACCAGACATGTTAGATATCTGATCCTCGCCAAGTGCCCTGAGTCACCATTCCACAGGTCAGTTGAATAACCCTAATTTGCGCGCGGCAGAGATCGCCTCGCCGCGGCGTTGCGCGCCAAACTTTCAATAGATGTTCTCGAAATGAAAGCGGACGGTCCGCTCGCTTACGCCGAGCTTGCGGCCGATCATATTGTTGGTCAGACCTTCCGCCGCGCCATTAAGGCACTCCATCTTAAGGCTCGTTAGATCAACTTGGGACGCATCCCGCTTTTCCAAAAGTTCTGCGATCTCTTGTCTGAGAGATGTTACTCCGCGCGTCACGGTTTTTATGGCCAGCAAGATCTCTTTGAACGCGGCGTCCTTCACAAGATAGCCAGGCAAACCATGCGCGAGCATGTGTTCGGCAAAATGCGCCTCGAGATGCATGGTCAAGGCGATCACACGGCAGCCCGATCGATCGCTCTTGAGCTCTTGCAGAATGCTGGGCAGACCCGGGCCGAGCATGGAAATATCGATCAAAGCGACGTCGGGACGAAGCGCACGCACCCGGTCCAGAATGCCGTCACCGGTGTTGGAAATAGACAGCAATTCCACATCGTCGACCGATGCAAAGAGGGTCTCCAAAGCCTCTAGAAACATCCGATGATCATCCGCGATCACGATCCGCACAGTGCCGTGATATTGAGAAAACGGATCCGTCATAGCAGAAGTGCCGAAATGCTGACGGTGGTACCGATCCCTGGTTTGGATGAAATGTCCAACCACCCGCCGAGCAAATCCGTTCTTTCCTGCAACGACCTTGAGACCTAACCCATTGGAATTTTGACGAGCTTTCGACACGCCTTCGCCGTTGTCACGCACGCTCATTTTGATGAAATGCTCGCTTATGCGCAGTTCGACATCAATCCGTGTGCCGCCGCTATGGGAAATTGCGTTCGTCACCGCCTCCTGAAAGGCGCGATAGAAAATCGTGTGCAGGTCTTCGGAGAGGTTGAGATCACTATCGCAGTCCACTGTAATTTTGATCCCGGTATCGTTCGTGACGCGCTCGGCGTGACTTTTCATGGCTCCCGACAAGCCCAGCCCTTCCAAAATGGCCGGTGATAGATCATGCGCGACCCGCCGCCTGTCGTCGATGATATGGCCAACGTCATGCACAAACGTCTTGGTGCTACCGGTGCGGCTCGGTTCGTTTTTCTTCGCCCGGTCATCGAGCATTTCAAGCTTAAGCTTCAACTCTGACAACCACTGCCCGAGTCCGTCATGGATGTCGCGCGCGACCCGGCTGGGCTCTCGTTCTTGCGCGGCCAGGATATGTGACCGCGTGCGGTTCAGATCCTTTTCGGTCTTCGAAAGGCGTTTCAGAGCGACGAGTCCAAGACACAAAAGAAAACACGGAATGCCGACCTCGCCGATACGCAAATCCTACAGCGCCTCGAACCGAATCTTGGGCAAGGCCAGATCGATCAGATTGGTCTTGGTCAGAAAGCCCAATCGCCGCACTTTCCAGTGATTTTGCCCTCTCCGCGGCACTGGTCAGATAGACACGTTGAACGGCGGCACTTTCAACATCGCGCCTGCCACCGGGCTTGCGTTTTCGATTGAACTTATACCCCTGCCAATGATGTTTCTGGGACCGATCAGATCGCGCTGGATTTCGAAGGCGATGAGAGCCTCGCCCTCAATGTTCAAATCAACGCGGTCAACGACACGCCCATATTCATAGGCGTGCCCACCAGTTCTGACAATCCCCTCATCATCGAGCCGGACACCGAGCGCAGTTTGGATCTGGCCTGTGGCATGTTCGATATCGGCGGCGAGGTGGTGGCGTCCTTTGTTGAAATTGACGTCCAGCCCAATGCGGAGCTGGTGGATTTTGAACCGTGCTTTGACGATTCCATCATCTTGACCGGTCTCTGCTCGGGGACCGGTGAATTCACATACGCCATCGCCGATGATGATGGGGCACGCTCGGTTGCTCATAACGTCCATTTTGAGGTCAACGCGCCGCCAAAGCCGAAAAATGACGTCGCGGCTGTTGGCACACTCGATGGCAGTTTGCTGATCGATGCCATCGCAAATGACGGCGATCCCGACGACACAATCAGCTATCCGCTGGATGAAACCGACAAGCCTGTGGCGCTCGACGCCGGCTTGGTCAGCATTCTGGCGTTTGGGTCCACGCTATTGGGCGAGGTGACCTTGTCCGAGGCCGAACATGCGTTTCTTTACACCGCGCCAAACGATCCAGCGCTCTTCGGCAAGACCGATCAATTCCTCTAAGATGTTGTCGATGACGATGGCGCAACGGCTCGTGCCTCTGTCTTGATCGAGCTAATTTCCGAGGAAGTCGGAATCAACATCAACAGATTTGGCAGCAGCGATCATGATCAGATTCAGAGTTTTGCAGGCTCTGAGGTCTTCTTGCTCTGAGGTGGCGAGCATGTCATCGAAGGCGACTTGGCTTTCCTCGACGGAGATAAGATCGCCGATTTCAAGCCAGCGGACGCCTTGGTGATCACCGATCCGGTGAGCGAGGACATCACGATGAAGACCAAGCGCATATGTACAGATATGCCACAGGGACTGGAGTCGTCTCAAGGACCAACCCAACAGCGGAGCAGGTCCTTGGCAAAGATCCGGTCGGCACGCTTTCCGACAGCTTTATTGGGGCATCATGCTTACGATCACGATCGGCACACAATCTGCGAAGCTTTTTCTTTTGGGAGCATTTCTTGGCGACTTCAACGCGGAGAAGGATGAAAAGACTGGCGCAATAGAGACTACCTACATGTCGTCGCTCAGCGCTCCGGGTCCTTCGGAGGGCGGATCTGAGGCCGAGGGTATCCGCGGCGATGGTCTTTTGATGGGGAACGAAAGGGACGACATTTTGCGCGGTGGTGATGGCCAGGACGAGTTGCGGGACGGCCTCGGGAATGACGCCTTGATCGGCAGCCTTGGAACTGATCTGTTGAATGGAGGTCCGGGCGCTGATCTGTTCCTGCTTAACGATATCACTGACGCCGATATCGTCTAGGATTTTACTCCAGGGGACGGCGACCGGATCGGTTTGGCAGATGGCACTTTCCTGTAAGATAATCTGACCGCGTGTTTCGATGCACTCACCGTAGTGGAAGAGGAAGGACTTTTCGTCCTGCTCGGCAATCCAGAGATTGAAACCAACACTGCGACAGCGCCGCAGACATCTGCGGGCACATCTTCGGGTCAAACGATTGTGCAGTTCAGTTTGGAAAACGTGGCTCCACGCGCGTTAAATCGCGAGGTAAAGGGGACCACGGTAGATGTGCTGTTCAGTTCAATCGGCGGCAGTTTCGCCCGCGATTACGGCAAGCACGCCGTGCTCCGCTTTCTAAATCGAACGGTTTTTCGGAGGGTAGCCAATCCCGGGTCCAGCGTTCAGATCTTGTTTGCCGTTGTCTTCCCGCTGCCCCTAGGGAGTGTTCTGCTCGCAAGCGCACTTTGAGCGCTCGCGCTTGGGCGTTGGCGTGGATTTAGCAACTGCTGACCATGGAGCGTTTTCTGAAAAACCTCAGAACGACGGCGACGGTTGCGCCAAGACGTCAGAGACTAAGCCGCAGTGTGACGATTTCATGGTTGTGCAAAGGCAAACTCACCTGCCCATTCTTAAGTGCGACCGGTTCTGCCTCTGTCTCCAAGAGCCCACAGCGTGTCACCTGTTTGAACCTCGGATGGACATCCAGCACAAGCCTCCCGCGCGTGTTATGCGCCTCGAAAAGCCGCAGCACGATCCCATTGCCATCCTCGGCAGGCTTGATTGTCTCGATCACCACCTGCGGGCTTTGGCAGATGACCAAAGGAGTGTTGATATCCGGACCCGAACCAGGCCCTTCAAAAACCCGCGGCGGCATGTTCAGCGCATAGGCTTCGCGGCGCACCTCGAGCCGCGTATCCCCCAGATGAGGCAAAAGCGCATAGGTAAAACGATGCAGTCCCTGATCGGCCGTGTCATCGGGCATGGTCGCGGATTTGATCAGCGAGAGCCGCAATACATCGCTGCGCACGTCATAGCCATATTTGCAATCGTTAAGCAGCGCGACGCCATAGTCTCCCTCGCTTAGATCGGCCCACTTCTGCGCCGGGACCTCAAACTGCGCGGCATCCCAACTGGTATTGCGGTGGGTGGGACGATCGATCTGCCCCCATTGAATGTCATAGGTCGCCCGCGACGCACGGATGGCGACGGGGAAGGCGGCCTTCAAAAGCAGATGAGTCTCGTGCCAGTCGACCTCGGTGTCGAAATCGATCCGCGCGGAGCTACGCGTGAGCATGATCCGTTGCGTCAATGTCGACCGACGGAAGGCGCGTTTGATCTCAACCACAGCGCGTAATGGTCCGTCTTCGAGGATCTCAAGGCTGTTTAGCGCTGTGACGACCTCGCCTCGATCCTCAAAGAAGATATCGATGTCCCAGGCGTCCCAACTGATCGGGCGATCTTCAAACAGTTCAAGCTTGTTGCCGAACATGCCGTGTTTCAGCACTTCCCGCCCCGCCCGCTTGTCATAGACCGAGGTCAGCATCCCATGTACCCCGAGCGTGACCCGCAGATAGGCATTCTCTAGAACAGCACCGCCATCATCAGTTTTGCGCGCTGTCGCCCCTGCGCCGACATCCGCCGTCTCGCGGCAAGATGTCAGAACACGTCCTCTGAGCGCATTGGCCTCTGGCAGTTCGACCAACACCCCATCGGACACGGGTTGCGCAGGAAGTACTTCGCCCGCTTCTGCAACCGGTCCCGCATTGGCTGGCAGTATTGCGTAGCGGACGCCAGGCAGCGGCGCCGAGTCAAGCACGAGATACCGCACGTCTGACGGGATCAGCGCAGAAGCTGCTCGGGCAAGGGCCGCCTCGGCCTGATGCGTGATATCGGCGAAATTCACGCGGGCATCCGCAAATACCTCGGGCACCGAAGTGCCTGTCAGGATGTCATGGAACTGTAGAGTGCAAAACTTTTGCCAGACCAATGTCAAATCATCGGGTTCTTGACCGGCGAGCATCGCCAAAGACATCGCCAGTTCGGTCTCGTGCAACAGACGTTCCGTCAGGCGGTTCGCCCGCTTGATCCACCCATTGCCGGTCAGGACGCCGCGATGCCCCTCCAGATAGAACTCGCCCAACCAAACCGGCAGTTGTGCCGCGCGCGCTTCGAGCCGCTCGAAATACCGCCGCACGGTTGAGAACTCGACCCGCGGCGCCCCTGGCAGCGCCTGGTAGGCCTTGCCACGTCGGATCAACTCATCCGTCGGTCCGCCGCCGCCGTCGCCATAGCCATAGGCGATCAGCAAGTCGTGCACGCGATCTTTCATCGTGTTTCTACGCCAGGTGCCAACAACCTCAGAGGCCGTCAGATCGGATTTGTAATTCGTCGGAAATGGAAGGTGCTGTACCTCGCGGGGTGTGGTCAAAAACTGCGTCATGACGCGCGAGCCGTCGATCCCTTCCCACCAGGTGGTGGACGCCGGCATCTGGTTGTACTGGTTCCAATTGACTTTGTTTGTGACGAACCATTTCAGCCCGGATTGTACCATCAATTGCGGCAGACAGGCGGGGAAGCCGAATGTATCTGGCAACCAAAGCACCGGGCATTCTGTCTCAGGTCCGAAGGTCTCGTCGCAGTAGCGCCTGGCCAGAAGGATCTGCCGCACAAGCGCTTCAGGTCCCGGCATATTGGCATCTGGCTCCACCCACATGCCGCCCAGGATTTCCCACCGTCCTTCGGCAATACGGGCGCACAGCGCCTCAAAAATCTCCGGGTAGTCCTCTTCGGTCCAAGCGTAAAGCTGTGGCTGTGTGTGCGAGAATGAGAACTCTGGGTGGCGTTCCATCAAGCGCAGCACATTGGCATAAGTGCGCGCATTCTTCTGGCGGATCTGCGCCATGGGCCAAAGATAGGCGATGTCCATATGTGCGTGCCCCGCTGCGTGCAGCGTGATGTCGAGCGGAGGGGCAGCATGGGCAAGCCCATGCTGGAGCCGCTCCATCGCAGGTTGGATCGACGCGCGGAAGGCCTCTTGCATCGGATCGCGTGTGTCCAAAATCAGAAATGCGGCATCGAGTGCTGAGAGGATCGCGTGTTGCTCGGGCCGGTCATCTCCCATCTCAGCCGAGAGGTTGAGCGCGGTCTCTGCAAGCATCACGAAATCCTGCAGCGCGCGGTCAAGATCGACCACCGTGCATTCGCGCAGCAAAAGCTGCGAGCGGTCCGTCATGTCCGGTGGCCAACCTGTGAGCCCGGTCCAGCCATGCAAAAGCAGCCTGTGTTCGGCGCCATCGGCAAAGGTGTCCGGCACCTCGATTGTGTGGTGGTAGCGATCAGCAGAAGCGATGATCTGACCGTCGATATAGGTGAGCGCCTCGGGATGGGTGAAGATATCGCCCGCGATCCCAAGCGGCAGGTAGAGCGCGGGACTGCCCCAGGTCGGTGGCACGGCAAAACGCGAGCGGAGAACAAAATGTTGGTCTTGCCCGCCCCAATGGCTGTTCCAGGCCAGTGTCTCGCCACGCGCGTCCGCGTGCAGATCGGGCATCGCCGACGCATCGGGCAAGAGCTCGAGCGTGAACGGATCAAGGAGGATGCGCGCCCGATGGACCAGAGGGCGCACCAGACGCAACCGCTGGGCAATCTTTTCTGCCGTCAGCCGTTGGCGGTGGGACATGGTCCCTCAGCCTTGCGCCAGCGCGAAGCCCGGGATCTCCCCACGCATGAGCGTGTCGTGACCCTGAAGCTGATCGAGCGCCTCAAGCCCCGCACGGGCGTACTCTGACGCCCCCCAGTCCCGATCGAGATCGGGCCATGGGATCGATGAAATCAAAAGTTGCGTATAGGCGTGCTGCGGGTCGCCAATCACCTCTGCCGGCGGGCCGGCCTCGACCACATGGCCTTTGTAGAGGACCATCACATAGTCCGAGACGTGGTAGGCGGTCGCCAGATCATGGGTAATATAGAGGATAGAGATCCCATGCCGGTCCTTTAGATCATGGATGTTTTTCAGGATCGTTGCCCGAAGTGAGGCATCGACCATCGAAACCGGCTCATCCGCGATCAAAAGCTTAGGGCTCAGCATCAGCGCGCGGGCCACGATCAGCCGTTGCCGCTGACCGCCTGACAATTGATGCGGATAGCGGCCGAGCACGGTTTCCGGGGCCAGACCGACCGCAAGGCAGGCTTCCTCCATTGCCGATTGCGTGTGGTCGGCACCCTCGCTGAGGCCGAACCGCTCGAACGGGTATTTCAGCGCGTGGTTGACCCGGTAGAACGGATTGAAGCAGGCGTAAGGGTCTTGGAAGACAGCCTGCACCTCTTTGCGAAACGCCAGCGCATCCTCGGTTGATTGCCGGTTGATATCGCGGCCTTTGAACAGCACTTCGCCAGAGGTGGGTGGGTTAAACCCCAGCATCAGGCTGCCCATGGTGGATTTGCCCGACCCCGACTGCCCAACGATCGAGATGATCTTGGGCACCTCGCCATCCAGCGTGAAGCTCATTGGATGAAGCGCGGTCAAATTGCCGTAGCGCTTGGAGACACCGCGCAGTTCCAGCAATGGCGTGCCATCATCAGAGGCGTGCCCTTTCGCGGGGGTGGCGGGCGCAGGGTCAAGAAAGCTCTCCCCGCCCACCAGCGGCACAGACTGGATCAGTTCTTTCGTGTAGGGATGCGCGGGTTGCTCAATGATCTGACGCACCGGGCCAAACTCCACCAGCTCGCCCTTTTTCAGAACCGCAATTTCGTCCACCGAATGGGCCATCAGCCCCATGTCGTGACCGATCAGGATCAGCCCGGCGCCGATCTCTGCCTGCACGTCACGGAGCGTCTGCATCACGTGTCGTTGGGTGATCACGTCCAAGGCCGAAGTCGGCTCATCGGCGATGATCAAATCCGGTTTCAGGCAGACACCGATGGCAATGCAAACCCTTTGCTTCATGCCGCCGGACAATTCATGCGGGTAAAGCGGCCCGACGATATTTGGATCAAGCCCCACGCTGGCCAGCGCGGCATCTGAGCGGCTTTGCAAGTCGGTCTGGGGCAACGCGCCTTGATGTGCCACGATCCCGTCCCAGATCTGCTGGGCTATCCGCATCACCGGATTGAGCGAGTTCATCGCACCCTGCGGGATGTAACTGATCTTGGACAGCCGCACTTGGCGCATATCCTCTTCATTGAGCGTCAGAAGGTTGGGCTGATCAAGCGAATTGAGGTAGATCTCACCGCCCGAGACGAAACCGGGCGACGCCAGCATGCGCATTGCCGAAAGCGCGGTTGTTGTCTTGCCCGATCCGCTTTCTCCGATAAAGCCTACGCGCCGCCCCTCGCCGACCGACAGCGACACATCGGTGACCGCATGCACCACACCTTTGGAGGTCGGGAAGTCGATAGAGATATTCTGGAGGTCCAAGACAGACATCTAAAGCTTCCTTAGCCGCGGGTTCGACACTTCATCGAGACCGAGATTGACCATAAGGAGCCCAATAAACATCACCGCCAAAAGTGCTGTTGGGATGCCCCACCACCACCATAGGTTTTGGATCAATGCGCCGGAATTGATCGCGTCATAGATCACACGACCCAGCGTGGGGATGCGTTGCGGGCCGAGGCCGAGGACTTCCAGCCCCACTGCGGTGACGATCGAGGTCGTTACATTGGCGATGAAAGACCCGAAGAGATAGGGCACCAGGTTTGGCAGCATCTCTTTGAACATGATGTGCCCGGTTGAGGCGCCGGAAAGGCGCGCCATCTGCACATAGCCAGACTCTCGCATGGACAGCACTTGTGCCCTGATCAGCCGAGTGGGCGATTGCCAGACGAAACAGGCGATCAGAACCGCCATAATCGTCAGGGAGATATCGCCATAGGCGGCCTGGAAGACCACGAGGATCAGAAGTGGTGGGATGGTGATCATCACATCCGATCCTACGCGGATCACATCATCGGTGCGCCCGCCCAGAAATCCCGCGGAGAAGCCCAGGAAGATGCCGATCGACATGCCGATCAGCGAGGCCAGAACCCCGACATAAAGCGAGTTCGGCGCCCCAACGATGAGCAAGGCCAAAATGTCTTTGCCAGTCACATCAGTGCCAAGCGGATGCGCCCAGGTGCCGATCTGGCCGCGCATATTCTCCACCCCCACCGGACCCTGGCGCGGCATGCCAGAGCCGGTAAAGACCATATCGGTGTCCCAAAACATGCGGCCCAAGATGCCCAAGGCGATGATGCTCAACAGCAGCACGAGCCCCCAGATGAGCTTGGGATTGCGCCAGGGATTGTCGAAGCGTTTCATCCGGCGCAACTGCGCGCGCGTCAGTCCGGTGGTGTCGGCGGCGGCGGTCTCGGGCGTGGCGGCGTTCTGATCAGTCATCAGCTCACCCCCCATGCCGGATGCGTGGATCGATCAATGGGTAGACCAGATCCACCAGAAAAACCGACACCGCCGTCATCAAGATGATCACAAAGCTGACCCCTTGGATCACTGGATAATCCTGGGTCAGGATCGCATCGTAGAGAAGCTTGCCCATGCCCGGATACGCGAAGATGCGCTCCACCAGAACCTGACCTGCTACCAAGAGACCGATCTTCAGCGCAAAGGCTGTGATCTGCGGCAGGATCGCATTGCGGATCATGTAGCGGTAGAGGATGTAGCGCGGCTTAAGCCCCTTAGCCTTTGCCAGCGTGGTGTAATCCTCGCCCTGAACGGTGATCATCAGCCCGCGCATGCCCAAGGCCCAGAATCCGAAGGTGACGACGACGATGCTCATCGCGGGGAGAAATCCGTGATAAAGCACCGAGGCGATGAAATCGAGCGTCCAACCTGGCTCGACATTCAGACCGTAGGGACCGGACAGCGGAAACCAACGCAGCTGCGTGGAAAAGATGTACATCAAAAGAAGCCCCGACAGGATCGGCGGGATCGAGGTCAGCACCATCGCTGCCGGGATCGCCACTTTCCAGAGCCGAGGGGTGTTTTCCCACACCATCAGCGCGCCCAGGAGATTGCCGATGATGAAGGTGATGATGAGCGAGACCAGCATCAACCCGATGGTCCAAGGCAGGGCGTTGCCGATCATCGTGGCGACAGAGGTGGGAAAGCTTGCTGTTGAGAGACCGAGATCAAAGATCAGCGTATTTTTGACATAGAGCAGATATTGCATGATCAGCGGCTGATCCAGTCCGAAACTGGACCGCAACTGCTCCAGGATCTGATCGGAATTTGCCACCGACCCACCGCCCGCCGCCATTCGGCCCAGCGCCGCCGCGGCCGGGTCAAGACCGGAGAGTCGCGGGATAATCCAGATGAGCGTCGCCGCGATCAGGACCGTGAGAAAAAGCGTGATCAGGCGGTTGAAAAGATAGCCGGACGGTATGCGCGTCATGGCGCTGTCCTCCCGATGAAAGAAAGAGGCCCGGGGCCGCCCATACGCGCGGCCCTCGGGCACGGTTCGCGAGCAGTTAGTTCGCCTTGGTCAGGTTGTGAATGATCTGATGCCCAGAATTCCAATGAAAAAACGGGTGGTTGTAGTAGTTTTCATCCGACGGCCAACCCTGCCAATAGGTCGTGTTGAAGGGCATCAACTTGAAGGCCTGCACCAGCGGAATGAACGGCATTTCGGCATCAAGATGCTGATAGGCCTCCGCCACCATGCCTGGGATCGCTGGATCGCCGAGCGCCATGCCTTCCATTTGGTCTACAACGGCGGAATAGGCCGCGGCCCCTTCGCCATCCCAACGGGAAGTGTTGTTAAAGCCAGGGCTTCGCTCACCCACCGGGACCACATCGGCCACCGTGTAGCGACCCATTGAGGCCCAAGGCTCGTTCACCGACCCACAGGACAGCCAGGAATAGCTCATCGTATAGCCGCCGAAGGGCAGCACCTCGCCCCAGAACACGCCATTCTCAACGGGGACAGAGCGTGCGTCGATCCCGGCGCGCTGCAGTTGCTCGACCACCATGTCGATCGTGCGGGTGTACTCGGTTGAGGCGGAGTTTACATGGATCTCGACGCCGAGCGTCTCGCCGTCTTTCTCGTAATAATCGCCGTTACGGGTCCAGCCTTCCGCTTCGATCAGGGCCTGGCCAGCGTCCACATCGGCGCGGTCCGGCAAACCGTAGCCCGCATCGACCACCGCGTCGATGAAGGGCGCCATGGACCCAAATTGCGCGAACATTGTCTTTGAGGGCGTGGTCGCGCCCTCTGCCGCAATGTTCACAATCTGCGTCCGATCAATGATCGCAGCAATGGCGCGGCGCATATTCGGGTTGTCCCACGGCGCGATGGTGGTGTTGATCTCAAGTTGGCGGGCGCAAGGATCGGCCACCGCGTAGGGGTAGTCGGCGTACCAAGCAATCGCTGCAGGGTTTTGTGCCTTGATCGCCTCAAATGTTCCGACAGACAGGTTCTGTGCCGCGTCCATCTGGTTGGTGGCCATCAACTGTGCCCGGCTTTCTTCGCCACCGGATTCCAGGAAGACAACGCGCCTGGGCTCTGGCAGGTCCTGGAAACCGGATGCAGCGCCCCACCAATCGTCGTTGCGATCCCAGATCGCACGGTTGGATGCGGCGGATGTGAACGTATACGGCCCAGTGCCAATTGGCGGGTTGAAGGCAAAGGTCGCGGGATTGTCTTGGGCCGCCCAAATGTGTTCAGGCATGACGAGAAAAGAGCCAAAAATCCGCACGCCAAAGTTTTCCACGACGAAGCGCGGATTTGGATTGGTCAGCGTGAATTTGACGGTCAGATCATCCAGCTTCTCGACACTGGCCACCTGATCGCGGAGCGTGGCAACCTCGCGCGCGTTGAGCTCTTCGTTTGCTTTGGCCATCTCCACGGTGAACACCACGTCATCGGCGTTAAACGGCTCTCCATCGGACCAGGTCACACCATCGCGCAAGGTGATGGTAAATTCGGTTGAGTCCGCGTTGCCTTCAAATTCGGTCGCCAGCCATGGGTCGAGCTCGCCGGTGCCATAGTTGAGAATAAATAGAGGCTCCCACATCGTCTGATGCGCCCCGTGCATACGCCGGATGCCGGTGCCATCGGTCATCCAATTGAAATTTTCAGGGTCTTGAATGGTGCGGTCGAGGTCGAAGATCACCGTATCTTCGCGCGCCACATCCTGAGCGGTGGCCATCGCGCCAAGCGCCAGCATCGTGGCAGCACTCGCCAAGAGAAGCTTGAATGTGTTCGGCATGTCTTACTCCCTTAAGTCTTTGTTTTTGCTGTGCTGATCAATCACCATCGGGCCTCAGCGAACATAATCCATCACCAGCACGCGGGTGCTGGATGGCAGGTTTTCCTTATGCAGGATCGTGGTGTGGTTGCAAGAAAAGTCCACTGCCTCCTCCTTGAAATGGGTGAGGAAGCTCTCGATCCACATGGTGTTGCACGGGCGATAGGTCAGCGTGCGAAAATGCATCGGGATCACCAGCTTCGGCGTCACGCGGTGGATCATCTGCATCAGGTCGGGCAACTCGATTGTCAGGTACCCACCGGCCAGGGCCAAGAGCACATCTACATCGCGAAAAAACTCAATCTGCGCGTCGGTCAGTGGGTTTCCGACATCGCCCATATGCGCGATCTTGAGACCGTCGAGTTCGAACCGGTACATCCCGTTCTGCCCTGGCACGTCGTGCTCAGGGTGGTGTTCCCATTCAGCCGCTTTGATCGCTCGGACCTCAAGCCTTGCCGCGACCGCCGTTCCGCCCGTTTCTGCCACCGAAAGCGCATTGATCACCGCAGGAGTGCCAGGAATAAGGTCTGCCCGACAATGGGCGTCGTCATTATCCGATGAGATTACCACAACATCCGCGGTTTCTCGGATCGGCGGGTATCCGACCCCCTCGGGCGTGTAGGGATCAGTGATCACCGAGAAACCGGTATCATCGGTGAGCTTGAATGCAGCATGGCCAAACCAAGTTATTTGCACCGGCTCTGCGTCCTTCCGAGTCTTAAGCCCGTTGCTCAGGCGCTAGTTGTTGCCCACGATATGAGGGCTGGTGGTCTTGGTGATATCATCATTTGCCGGCCGTGGATGATGGCGCCAATGGCCGCTGACATCTGCTCCGCGGGCGACAATCGCCTCGACACCCCTGGCCCAATCTGCGTCGGTGATCCGTACCTGCGGTGGGCAGTACCGTAGCGTAAGGCCACAGCGGCGGCGTGTCGACAGGTTGGGTTCCGATCCGTGGATCAGCATGTCAGCATGGAGCGATATCTGCCCCGCCCGCAAAGCGTTGGTCACCGGCACACCCAGCCTTTCAGCCTGGGCGATCCCTTTGTGAAAAACAGACTTCTCGCCGGCTGCCGAGGTCTTGACCACGCCCTTGTCATGGCTGGCGGGAATGAAGCGCATTGCCGCGTTCTGGTCATCGACATCATCGATCGCCAGCCAAACCGTTACAGTGCGCGCCGGGCTGAGCTGCCAGAAAGACGCGTCCTGGTGCCACGGCACGCGCTTTGGGTCACCGGGCGCTTTCGACAAAATCGCGCTGGCCCAGCAGATGATATTTTCACCTATGATATCTTGCACATGGTCCAGAATGCGCGGGTTTGTGGCGATGTCCCAAATCCCCGACATCCGCGCCTGGTAGCAATTGATCCCATAGGCGCCCTGAGGGCCGAGATCGGCCATCAAGCGGTCGAAATAGGCGCGGATCCGCGCGATCTCTTGGTTGCTGAAAATGGTGAAGGGCTGGACAAAGCCAAGCCGGTTGTACTGATCGATCTGCGCATCCGTCAGCCGCCGGGAGCGGCCCAGCTTGGCAGGGGAAAACCCCAGATCAACCATTTCCATAACAGCCATAACACTGGTCTCCGCACCCTAGACTTTCCGCAGGTTAAGGCTGAGACACGCAGCATGTCAGGTCGCAGTTTGACAAAAACATGTACATTATTGATCTTGGTAATCGAATTTATCACATCTTGATGGAGATCGGCGTTGCGCCTGCCGCAGAAACTTTATCGGATCGACGACTACATCTCGGCAGCGGAGGCGTTCCATTTTACGCGCCAAGAGCTGTCTTCTGATCCTCCGGTGATGGAGCATAGTCACGACTATTTCGAGCTTATGCTGATCGAGCAAGGCCAGGCGCATCATTGGATCAACGGGGTCGAAGAAGTCTTGGATCACGGGCACATGGTGTTCGTTAGATCCTCAGATAGCCATGCGCTGCAGGCGGTGCCGGAGACCGGGGCGCGCCTGCTAAACGTGATGTTCCGGCGTGAGACGACTGAGCATTTGATCGAGCGCTATGGCGATGAGCTTGCCGGTCGTTTCTTCAGGCTATCGGAGCAACTGCCGGTCACGCTGCGGTTGCGTGGGCCGCAACATGAGCGCGCAGTAAATGCTATGTTGACGTTGCAGACAAGCCATCGCAGCCTGGCAAGGATCGAGCATTTTCTACTCTCGGTGATGACCCATGTGCTCGATGCGAGCGATGTGATCGATGACCGCGCGCCGGGCTGGCTGATCATGGCCTGCCGAGCGGTGCGCGAGCCGCGGGTCTTTCGCCAAGGGCCGGCAGGGTTCCTAGAGGCCGCCGGGCGCAGTCAAGAGCATGTCTGTCGGCAAGCGCGGCGCTATCTTGGTCTCAGTCCGACGCAATATGTCAATCGGATCCGCATTCAGCATGCGGCGATGCTTTTGTCCGGCACCAACACCCCGCTTGCAGTGCTCGCCGCGGATTGCGGGTTTGAAAACCTCAGCTACTTTCACCGGCTTTTTTTGAAGCAGTACGGCACCACCCCGCGCAGCTATCGCATGCGCCACCAACGCGCGCCGATGCCGGAGTGATGGTGTAATGGCAAGCTGATCTGCCGCCTCCGTTTCAGTCCGCCACTATGTTTGGAAAAACGGAAGATCAGAAACAGCGAACGAAACGCACCCTTGCTTCAGCGTAGTAAGACCGAAGGACAGTCGATGACCGAATTGTTGGACCATAATCGGCCCACATACGGCGCAGGTGACCTATTTCGCCGTGGTAACCTCTGGTTGGCTATTCAGAGCGTGTAGTCGCGAACGTTAACCTCCGCACGCCGCGGAGACTTCGAAAGTCCAGTGCTCCATCGCATTTTCGCCTGCTGGTGGCGGCGTGGCGGTGATTATCCCGGTGGCATTCGCAAAGGCGCGAAGTCCCCCGGTGATCGCCCACTGAACTTGCTTTGGATTACTTCTTGTCGTGTCTGAAGGATCCACCAGAACCCCTTGCCCCGTCGCGAAAATCGATCCGTTTTCAAAGACCAGGGCCCCATCGGCCGTCACCGCGTTGCCGCCCTCGACCGGGCCGATAACAGTTGTTACAACATTGAAACGGCCGGCTTTTTCGCCACTTGGATGCAACAGGTCCCAGACGAGGACTCGTCGGTCGCCGGGCTTCACACTGTTTGAATCGTCACTGATGAAATGCACATCGTCAATACGTTGTTCCAACGTGAACGTGCCGCAGGAGAGCGTATCCGCTGCCAAAGCAGGCCAAGCCGCGAGCAGTCCAAATACTCCTGCGAGATGCGGGAAAATGCTACGTGCCATTGCTCCCCCTAGTGCGATTTTTGACGACCTTCCCATTTCATTGAACCTCGGCGGAAAGCCCGCGGCAAGCCCGAAGACTGATAGGGAGCTTCAAAGCGCGCTCATCGCCTTGGACCACGCTTTAAGATCCGCTCAAGCCCACATCGACGTAGTTGCCATCCGGGAGTGAATTGGCAAACACATTGAGAACGCACAAAATCCGAAGTCCAAACACGGATCATAGCCTCGAATCATCATGATCAGCCGCTTCACAGGGGCTAAGAGTATTGTTTCTGCTGATACTCGCATCTGAGCATATGTTTTAGACGGCTTCAGCGATCCCTTGAATGAAAGGCGATGCTTTTCAATGACAAGCGGCGCGAAACCAGAGCAATTGCTTGCCTTGACAGCCCCTAAAGCCTCCATTGATCGGGAAAAACGCGACAACAGCGGCACATCAGTAGTACATTTTTGAACGATAACCTCGGTAGAAACAGACTGATTTGTGGAAGAGAGAGCCCGCCAATGTCCATCGCTAAAGTGATAGCCCATGCCTGGAGCGATCCTGACTTTAAGGCCAAGTTGCTCAGTGATCCGGAGGCCGCATTGACAGAGAACGGATACACAACGCCAGAAAACAAAACTCTGAAAGTTATCGAGGATAGCGATGACACAGTGCATTTTGTTCTCCCAAAGGCACCGTCAGAACTCGGCCAGATTTCCATGGATGAACTCGAGAAGTTGGCCGGTGGCACACCTGCCACCGGAACCTGTGCCACCTCTGAAGCTTCTTGCCCGTGTTAGCGAAGTGGCCAAAGGTTTTTCCTGACCCAACGACCCGAGCAGGGGTGACCCATGTCTGTTGCCAAAATCATCGCCCAAGCTTGGACAGACTCTGCTTTTAAAGAGAAGCTGTTGAACAATCCCGCCGCGCACTGTCTTAACCAGGCGTGGATGCCGATTGACAATCGAAGAAGCTGATACTTCTGGTTGGACGGTGCCAAAATCCCTTTTTTGCGGGTTGCTTGGCAGATCGCTTCAGAGGCTAAATGAGTTGTCGCTTGGCCAGCCTATAGAAGGCACCGCGCTGATCCATGAGGTGCTCGTAGGTGCCTGTTTCCACGATGCGGCCCGCTTCGAAGACCAAGATTTTGTCGGCATTGCGTTTTGTGCTCAGTCGATGCGCAATCACCACGCGTGTGACGCCCATGTTTTTCAGACTTTCCTGAACTGCGTATTGTGCGTGATTGTCGAGCGCGCTTGTCGCCTCATCTAAGAAGACCATTGCGGGATTTCCAACAAAAGCCCGGGCGATCATAAGGCGTTGGGCTTGTCCCCCGGAAAGGGTGCTGCCGCCCTCCGAGACATAGGTGTCGAGCCCCATCGGAAAGCCCTTGATATCGTCTGCGAGCGACGCTTGCTCGGCGGCGGCCATCACCACCTCGTCGCTCAGCATCCGCGCACCTGCAATGTTGTCATAGATCGATCCCGGTAAGACACCGACGGATTGCATCACCGTGCCGATTTGTTGGCGCACGAATCTCAGATCGAGGTCTGAGAGGTCGTGCGCATCGTAAAACACCGTACCTGAGACGGGCCGCTCAAGTCCCAGAAGCAGGCGCAATACCGTTAACTTGCCTGCTCCAGAGGGACCTACAAGCGCGATGAAATTGCCTGGTTCGGCACTGAAACTCACATCATCCAGGATCATCGGCCCGTCGTCCTGGTAACGGAAGGAGAGATGATTGACAGCGATGCGGCCAGTCAGGCGTCCGGGATCCTTCGCGTTGGTTTTGATCTCTGGGGGCGTGCTAAACACCGGTAAAGCCCGACTGGCGAGCGGAATGGCGATGGAAATCGTACTGAGCGCAAGGCCAAAGGCGCTGACCGAGGCAATGAACTGACCGAAAGCCGCGTTGAACGCCGCAAAAGCAGCCAGACTGATTGGCTCGGCACGCAGCCCACCCACTAAGATTGCGCCAAGAATGCCCAGCGACCCAATCGCGGCCAAGCATGTCATCTGTGCAACGCGGATCCGACCGATCCGCTAGGTTATGCGCTGTTGTTCGGCGAAGGGAGCCGACCATTGCGCAAAGCCACGCTCCTCAGCGGCGGCCAAGCGAAGCTTATCGGCGCCGCTGATCAGTCCAAGAACACGCGCCGTGACCTCGCTTTGAACATCCCGAAACACAGACTGGTGTCTGTACTGTTTCACCGCGAGATAAACCAAGCACCCAATGCTTGAAGCGGCAAAGACACCCCCGAACAGCGCCAATCGGGCATCGTAGAGCAGCATGACAATGAAGCTGATCATCGATAGAGGACCGGCGAGCATTGCGCCAAGTGCTGGCCCGGTCAACAGTCGGCGCATCTCATCAATGGCCATGACGCGCCGCACCAAATCGCCGGTCGGATATTTGCGGAAGAAAGAAGAGGGGAGCCGAAGCAATCGGTCCTACACCGCACCTTGCAGCCGCATATTGACCACGGTCTCGAGCCTTATGGTCAGGAGGGATCGCGTCGTGTTCAACGCAAAAATACCGAGTGCACCTACGCCCACTAACAGCGCCATTTCGTGAAGCAGCGGGATCCTGCCGTCTGGGATCGCGGTCGAGACTACAACCGCCGTGGCGATTGGCACGATGAGACCGACAAGCATCGCTAAGAGTGCGGCGACAAAAAGCCGTCCTAAGGCGCCTTGCGAGTTTTGAAAGGCAAAGCGCGCCAGACTTTTGAATGTCAGCGTCTGTGGCAGACCAGGGTAGAACTGAAAGGCTGTGCTGCCGAGTGTTGCAGCACTGGTGGAGTTGACCGGGGTGTGTTCGTCTGACTGTGGATGGCTCAATTCATATTTTTGCCCGGTCCAAATTGCAGCTCTCGGACGGGATGTTTTAGCGTCCCATACAAGCAGCGAAGGCCCTTCTTGGCGCCACCAATCGCTGTCCAAGGTAACTTCGCGAATGCGCACGCCGGAAGCCATGGCCAAGTGATGCAACACGTCGGGAAGACGTTCGCTTTCTGCCTCGGGGAAGTTCTGAACAACCTCAAAGCCTTCTATTTGCCCAATGGTGACGACTGCCTCGACAAGGGCTTTGTGATGGCGTGCGCTGATATCGGCAATCGGCGCGCTGCCGGTGATCGCCGACAGCCGCGCATATGCGCGCTCTCGCTCATCGCGCGTCAGGCTTCGCCCTCCTGGATGAGACGAGAGTAGACGCCATTGCTGGACATCAGATCATCATGCGTCCCTCGATCCACGACACGGCCTTCATCCAAGACGATGATTTCATCGCAGTCCCGAACCGTGCTCAGTCGGTGAGCCACGACCAGACAAGCGACATCGCGGGCCCTGAGTGATGCCATGATCTCTCGCTCAGTCTCGGGGTCCAGCGCAGATGTCGCTTCGTCAAGGACCAGCAACCTTGGGTCGCGGACAAGCGCGCGCGCAATCTCGATGCGTTGCCTTTCTCCTCCGCTGAAGTTCCTTCCATTCTCTTCGACCTCCGCATCGAAGCTCTGCGACTTTGCCGAGATAGTATCGAAGATCTGAGCGTCACGCGTTGCTTTCACCAATGCCTCCTGCGAGACCGAGTGATCCCAAAGCGTGAGATTGTCGCGCATGCTGCCTTCGTAAAGAACAATCTCTTGATCTACTGCGCCGAGAATGTCCGCGAGGTCTCGCCGCTCGATCGACGTGATGTCACGATCATCGATCATAACGCGACCCGACCACGGTTCGTATAAGCCCGAGGCGAGTTTGCCGATTGTCGATTTTCCACTGCCCGATTTGCGAACCAGGGCGACCCATCCGCCCGTCCGTACTTCGAGGTTCAGATTTTCGATCAGAGGCGGCGCTAAGGGGCTGTAGCCAAATGTGACATTCTCAAATCTTAACGAGCCATTCGATTGATGGGATTGGGAGGACGTTTGACCTGGCCTATGGCGCCAGTCCAACGGGTGTTCCAAAACATCTTGCAGCCGGGTCAGGTCGGCTGCGACACGCTGCACATGTGCTGTCGAGGTCACCATATGCTGAATTGGAGTGAGAAGTGCCGCGAAGAGCACTTGAAACGCAATGAACCCACCAATTGTCAGACTGGCATCCATAACCCTGCCGCCGCCGATCCAGAGCGCTGCAGCCATTGTTGCCATGCCAATCAGTCCGGGTATCAATGCCGATACCTGATCTAAACGCGACAAGATCTGCTCTGTGGTGATGGCTCTGGCGTGATAGCCAGACCATTTGGCAAAAAAGTCGTCTTCGCGCCCCCCGGCCTTGAGCGACTCAATTGTTCTCAACCCAATCACTGCGGTCCCGAACAGCTTTCCCTCTTCAACATCCAGTCTTACTGAGGTTTCAACCCGGGTTTTGTGGAGCAAGCGAACCACAACGAAGTTAAGCACCGCTCCGCTGGCAGCGAGTGTCGCTAGTATCGGATCCAGAAAACTCATCAAAGCAAACAGTATGATCGCGGTGAACAGGTTTACAACTGACGTGCCGATTTCAGAGGAGATGGTTTGTGCAATGCTCTGAATGTTGACAATCCGGCTTGTGATATCGCCCAAATAGCGCATGCCAAAAAAGCGAGATGGCAACCGCAGTACGTGCCAGAGGAAATTCGCGGACCTTTCGGCGGCCATATGCGTCTCGATACGCAGAAGACTTGTCTCTTTAACCCAGTTCAGAGTTGTTTGGATCAGAATCGCAGCAATTAGGACGGCGATAAGGGGCCCCAACCAATCCTGTTGATGAGAAATCAGGATATCGTTGACAAAAACGCCCATGAAAGCCGGGATCACAAATCCCGGGACTGCCAGAAGACAGCCTAGAATCAGCACAAAATAGAGCTGTGGCCGATATGCGGTGGCCATTTGGATCAATTGCATCACCGGACGTTTCGGTGTTCCACCAGCTTCAAACTGTTCCCCCGGCTGGATCGTGATCATGATGCCAGAGTAGCTTTCTTGGAACTCTGAAAACGAAACTTTGCGATGGCCGATGATGGGGTCATTGATAAAGACCGCAGAGCGTGATGCGCCTTCAAAAACCACGAAATGGCTGTTGTTCCAAAAAAGGATTGCCGGTCGAGGACCTTTCAGGATGTCATCGTGTGATTTGCGATACCCGGCAGCTTCGCAACCATAGTTCCTGGCAACGCGAACAAGATTTGCAGCGTTGCTGCCATCTCGTGACACTCCGCACGCCACACGGAGCTTATCAAGGCTTTCGAAACAGCCGTAGTATCCCAGCATCATTGCCAAACTGGCAGCACCACATTCGACGGCCTCCATTTGGATCACAGTCGGTGTATAAACGCGGCCTCTAGGACGCTGATGATCGCGCAGACGCATTGCGGCACCCCCGCGATGCGTCATGACCGGAAAAGATCTTGTGCAGCAGGAATGACAAGTGTCACCGGTGGAAGGTCTTCCAACACGATCTCAACGTCAGCAAGCGTGCCTGGCTCGATCGGAAAGGACGGTCCATCGCCCGTCCACCACCGAAAGCCACTAGGAGCAGTTGTATCCGAGCGAAGAGAGATCCGCGCGAGATATGCCAGGCCTCCGGATGAAAGTTGTTCCGACAACGATAAATCCTGGAACAATGTGTTCACAAAAGCTGGCGAAACCGGGTCGGGTGACACGGAGGTCACAGTACCCTGGATAGTTCCATATTCCGCCTTGCTTGCTGTGACGGGCCCTACATGCGCAGCCATGCCCGAGGTCACTCGCTTTGCGTCAGCCGGCTGCAAGAACGCGATCATTTCATAGCCATCTCCCCCGCTTGAAATGATCATCGCAATCGTTTCTGGCGTTATCGTCTGACCTTGTATCACTCGGATTTCTTCTATGCGACCGGCGCTCGGAGCTCGAATTACACCGTTTTGATCGCGTGTCGCCGTCAGCCGGTTCAACGCATCTTGACTGGCCAGAAGGGCATCTCGCGCGATGTCGATCCGAGTTGCAGCGGCAGCTTTCAAGTCTGCCCCTTGTTGTTTCGCAGTTGCTAATTCCGTTTGCAGTCTTGTGAGCTGTATTAGCGTGTTTTGCAGAAACGGGTGATAGCTCAGCGACTCAGACGACGGAGGAGGAGACCCCTCCAAGCCGGCACCGGAATTGTTCAAAAGCGAGGCCTCTAAAGCGTCTCGGCTGTTCTCCAATTCAGTGATCGAACGGGTGTAGATTGTCTCTAGTTGAGCAAGAGAGGCATCTTGGGCGGCGGTGGCGGTCTTTGTGCGTGTCTGCAGCGCTTCCAGTTCTGCGGTCCTTTGCGCCACTTCTGTCTTGGCTTCTGCAATTTCAGTATCGAGACGGTCTTGCCTCACCTCCACCAGGATGTCGCCGCTTCGAACAGTCTGACCTGCAGCGACAAGAACGCGCTGCACACGGCCTTCGGCGTCTCCTTGCACGGCGAAAAGACGATGATCGTTTCTGACAATCATGCCGTTTCCGCTGGCCTTCATCGGAACCGTCCCAAAGAGAGCCCAATATCCGACGGCTGCGATGCATATCGTGAGGCTGAAAGCGGCAAACCTATAGCCCCGAGGGATCAGGACAATACGCGTATCCAGATGTTCCCGCGCAGCTCGACTTCTAGCTTGACTGACCGATTTACTTTCTTCGTGCTGCATTCGCGTATCCGAGCCCGAACTCTTCCGGCTGAGCTGGTGCAAGAGCCGGACTGATCGCCAGTGGCGTTGATGTTAAGAGCGCCTCGGTTAGTCCGTCAATCGTATTAAAGGGCTGCTCAGTCCCACAGCAGGACTGACGGCAAAATTTCTGGATGATCCAACCGAAGAAGAAAGTACCCAATACCGGCCAGACCTTGGTGAAAGCCGGGGTTGACCTTGTCATTTCCAAGCAAAAAATCGAAGCTGCCAGCGTCTTGAGCATCTTCGACCAATTTGGCTGCCCGAGCCCGCGACACCTCGATAAGGCCTTCCCGGCCCAAACGCCGACCCGCGACCGTCAGAAACTCCAATCGACCAAAATTACCGCAGCATAGCTGGTCTACGGCCACATTAGGCATCGCCTCTGTGCAGTCGATTGCGGCCTCGACATCCCTGCGGATCTCGGCAGTATCGAGCCAGTCCAAACTTCCCAAACGTGCCATGCCGATCCCAGTTGCCCCATAACACCACTGACATGCGTGTTCTTGAGATGGCCGATGCCCCTCGGGAAATCTAAGGTCTTGCCAGTTCTTTTTTTCAGGCATGTAAAGAGTGGCTTCATAATCGATGGCTGACTGGGCCGCGTCGCGCCATGCCTCGCTGCCATCAACGCGATCAAGTTGCAGGAGCGAATAGGCGATCCCGGCGGCACCGTGGGAGAACCCGGCAAGTTTGGCGTTGTCAAGCGTGACCCACGCTTTGCCCACGGGGTGACACGCCTCCTGAAGTTCCAGTAGGTGACGACCGCACAATACCGCCTTCCGCATGATGCCTTTGTTCGGGCAAAGTCGATGTACCGCCAGAAGCGACAAGAGCGCTCCGGCCGCACCGCCCAACACATCTAAGCGTTGATCAGCAAGGATCGCGTCCTCTGTGATCAAATCCGTCATACACACGGCCTCGGCGAGCAGAGCCTGATCGTTCAACAATTTTGCGATCTTTGACAAAGCATAGGCCATACCGCCTAATCCGCCGCCTCCGCCAATTCCCTCTGTCCGGGCAAGCCTTGATCGCGCTTGTGGACGCGCAAGATCGTTTCGAAGTGGTTGCAATGCAGCATAGGCAAGCTCGGATGCTGCTTTAGAGCCGGTCGTTCTTGCCAGAGCCGCCAAAAACAAGGCCACACCACTGGTGCCAGAGTACAATGAGTACCCAATCTCAGAAACTTCAAAATGCTCATCGGAGAGAGGCGCCGTACCAATCCAGGTCACGCCGTCAGCACCGCGAATGGCGTGGCGTGCGAGAAGATTATAGATGCGTGACGCTTCGCGGGACCCATGCGCGTCATCAGAAGCTTTCGTCTGGCGCGCCCAAGGCAGTCCTTTCACAGCGCTTCGTTTCTGCTTACTCGCCTGAAAGGCTAAGCCGATGAAGGTCAATTCTTGTGCCAATGCGGTCTCGGAAAGCTTGGATGCACGAGCTCTGACACGGTCGATTGCCGTTTCAGTGAAGCAATCCTCCAGCCTCTCGCTATCGTTGAGCTCGAGGTGAAGGCCATCGGTTGAAATCGCAAAAAATGGAATGCTTCCTTCCGCCAAAACTTTGCGCTCTGATGCTTGGATTCGGTTGAGCAGATGCTCTGGTTCGTCAATCGGTGCCAACCGGTTTAGAAAGTCAAAATTTGCGCTCCAGACCGCACCATCGATGAGATACTCTCGTTTCAGCGAATGCAGGAACAGGTTCGCGTAAATCGCGGTCGCTCGCAAAACAGCCCGCGTTTTTAAACCATTGAATTTGTTAAGCGGACCATCGGGCTCGAGCAGGCTTTCCTTTCGCTCCATCAAGAAGCGGTACATCGTGGCGAAGCCTTCGGTGAACTCGTCCTGATACTCGGTCGCGTGAAGCTGTTTGCCGTTGAGCACGGCCACGTTAGAGCGCGTTTGAACCTCTGGCGCGGCCTTATCATAGCGCATACCATCGGTGTTGATATGCTTGAATCGGTACAGCGATCGCTCGTCGTTATGAGGGTTTAAACCACCGATATTAATGATATATTCGCCAGACAGTTTCATCCATTGCGGCAGGTATCCCGCACTCAAAACCGAATTGAAAACCGTCGCAATGGCGAGGTTTTGCGCGTTGTCTTGATCGGGTTGATTTGCGAACTGATCTGCGCGTGGGTGCAACAGCGTTTCCAGATCAACCGGTACTGGCACGTCAGCAACTGCAATGACGTTCTCATAGTGAAAGTCTGTGCTGCGCAACAGATGAAACAGGCAGAGCAATGCACCGGCATTTCGGAAGTGCCGCTCCGCAGACGCCTCATCGCCACAGGGCGACGGAGACACCCATTCAACCCAGCCATAGCCTGCACGGGCCACCACCTTGGGAACACTTGCGGAGCTCGGCGCCCCTTGATCTGCCAGCCATGCAAGGAGTTCCTGCCACGCAAGGTCCACGTGGAGGTCTTTGGGTTTGTAACCAATCACAAGCCCGCACTCGAATGTCAGTCGACCCACCGTTTCGGCGCCATTATGCGCGTCAGACAAACCCAATTCTAAATCGACCAACGCGCCCACAGGCTCACCGCGATTGAACTTGTCGCCAATCGCTTGGATGTCATCTTGAAGGCGGCGTGCAAATTGATCTGTAGACGTGATCCAAAAGGCAACAGTTGTGCCAACCAGACGCGCGAGCACAGGGCGTTCAATGAAGAAATCCTTCAATCCGCCTGCTCTAAGATCGTCGATATATCGATCATATTGGGTGCGCCGGTCTTCTGCACCTCGCTCGATGAAGCCGGCGAAGGCCATGTTGCTGCCTTGGAACATGCGCGAGAGGGCGAAACCGTCAAAGAGACTTGCCGCACAGAGTCTGCTGAGACGCGCCACTAAGGTCCGTTGGCACGCAAGTATTGCGTTTTCGGCCAAAAGCCCTTGAGACAGGGAAGAGCAAGCCAACACCGCGTCGGACGCTATGGGGAGGAAAAGGTCCTCGAAGGGAATAGGGGTCTCAGGATTGGAAATCTTCGCGAGGTTTGGCGATAGGGTTTCGGTCATCATTGCCTCTAAACAGACCGAAAAGCTCTCGGCCCATTCGGGAAGTGGCTCTTCTGGAGCAAGTGTGACCTCACCAAGCAAAGGGCGAATGGCGTCCAGGTCGATGTCGTCTCGCTCTAAGCGCTGTCGCAGCAGCGCTTCATCCCCCCCAATCGCCTTGCACCAAGATGCAATGATGCGCTCTATCTTATTTTCTGTCTTAGGGTTGGCGTGCGGTTTAAATTTTCCGGAAAGACGTTTGTCCTTCCCCCATAAAACAGGGCGACTACTTTGGCCGAGAAAGGGGAGCAAAAAATGGCACGGAAACGATACTCGGACGAAGACATCCTGAAGCTTCTGCGCGAGATCGAGCTGAAGCTGGCTGAAGGCGGCGATG
>JBCDGN010000009.1:0-58979 GCA_038751255.1 Pseudomonadota bacterium | reverse complement strand
TCATGATCGTGGTCATCATGGCCAGCATCGGCATGTTCCTCATGATCTTGGTCATCATGGCCAGCCTCGGTATGCTCTTCATGATCGTGGTCATCATGGCCAGCCTCGGCATGCTCTTCATGATCGTGGTCATCGTGACCAGCCTCGGCATGTTCCTCATGATCGTGGTCATCGTGACCAGCGTCGGCATGTTCCTCATGGCCGTGGTCATCGTGGGCAGCTTCGGCATGCTCTTCATGGCCGTGGTCATCATGGCCAGCTTCAGCATGCTCTTCATGGCCGTGGTCATCATGCTCGAAAAGCGGGTTGTCACGGAAGGTGAATGTGACGATGTCGGGATTTTCCATCAAAGGAGGCAACACGCCCTCGGAGGGGCGCGACTCCAGAGCCCGCACAAGCCAAGGGGTGAGCTCCGGTGATGTCCAAAAGACCAAATCCGCGCTGTGCAACGCGCGCGCATCCGCAGGGCGCATCGCAAAGCCATGTGGCGACGCATTCTGTGGTAAGATGAGATTGGGCTGACCCAAATCTCCCATCACCATCGAAACCAAACCATGGACCGGCGCGATATCAACAGCGACATTAGGCACATCTGCCAAAGCAGAGCCAGCGCCGATACTCATTGCCAAAAAGCTGCTCGAAAAAGCAAGACTTTGCATCGTATTGAGTTTCATCTTCACACCCGTCTTTAGGCTGTTATGTTGTAACATGGATGGGACAGCTAGCGCGAATGATTAACCAATACAAGTGCGCAACGAAGGAGAGCCGAGATGACTGTGCAGGCGGATCCAGATACACATGAGCAAACTGCCTGTGTCGCGCAGGGGATCGCTGCCGCGGAGTCTTATTGCTTGGATCACAAGTTGCAATTCACCGCCGTTCGGCGCCGCGTTCTAGAACATCTTCTGGTTGAGCACCGAGCACTTGGCGCCTATGAAATCCTTGACCGATTGCGCGAAGAGGGGCTGGGCAAACAGCCACCGATCGCCTATCGTGCGTTGGATTTTTTGGTCGAGCACGGCTTTGCGCATAGGATCGAAAGGCTCAACGCGTTCGTCGCCTGCGGTTCGCCAGGGCGATCGCATAGCCCAGTTTTTCTGATCTGCCGAAAGTGCAAGCGCGTGGTTGAAACCACCGCAGCGGTGGTTGCAGATAAGGTATTGGGGGAGGCTGCGAAATCCAACGGTTTCGCCATTCACAATGCGGTCGTCGAAGCCGAAGGCACCTGCACCACTTGCGTTTCCGACACTGATCTGCCGGAGAAGGCCACATGAGCCTTATCGGCTGCAAGGCACTGGCGGTGCAATTCGGCGGCAGAACTGCGCTTTCAGACGTGACTGTGGATGTCGAACCGGGGGAAATCGTGACCCTGGTTGGGCCCAATGGCTCGGGAAAATCGACACTGCTCAAGGCCTTGATAGGGGCGGTCGATGCCAGTGAGGGCGAGGTTTATCAAAAGCCTGGTTTGCGAATTGGATATGTTCCACAAAGGCTGATGATTGACCCGACGCTGCCGATGACTGTCGCGCGATTTCTCAACCTGCCAAAACGCATAGACCAAAAGAAAACAGCCGAAGCGCTCCGCCAAGCGGGATTGCCTGATCTCGGCCAAAACCAGATGTCGGCCCTGTCCGGAGGTCAGTTTCAACGGGTTTTGTTGGCGCGTGCTTTGCTGAATGCACCCGAGATCTTGATCTTGGATGAGGCCACTCAAGGTCTCGACCAGCCGGGCTCTGCAGATTTCTATCGCCAGATTGAAACGGTGCGAAACTCGCTTGGCTGTGCGGTTCTGATGGTCAGCCATGAACTGCATGTGGTTATGAGCGCCTCTGATCGGGTGGTATGCTTAAATGGGCATATTTGTTGCCAAGGTAGCCCTGAAAGCGTCTCGGAGGACCCGGAGTACCGGGCGCTCTTTGGTAGCGGGACCCATGGCGCATTGGCGCTTTATCGCCACGAACACCATGGACATCGCCATGATGGTATCGAGCCGAAGGCCGCTGCCGCCGAATGATCATCGATGCGTTTTTGATCCGCGCGGCTTTGGCCGGGTTGGGTGTGGCCTTGGCCGCAGCACCCTTGGGGTGTTTCGTGGTTTGGCGCAGGATGGCCTATTTCGGCGATGCCACTGCACATGCCGCAATGCTGGGTGTGGCTTTGGCCCTCGCACTTTCGGTTCCGATCTTAGCGGGCACCTTGGTCGTCGCGCTTTTGATGGGGCTGGTCGTGGGACGGCTTGGAGAGCGCGGCTTCGCAACCGACACCGTGCTCGGCGTTGTTGCGCATTCGGCTTTGGCCTTCGGCCTTGTGGCTGTTGCGATGCAGCCTGGCGTGCGACTTGATCTAATGGCTTACTTGTTTGGAGACATCCTGACAGTAAGCTGGCGAGATGTGGTATTTATCTGGGCTGGGGCCGCCGCTGTCGCAGCGCTGATCGCCTGGCGGTGGTCAGCGCTTTTGACCGCAACATTATCGCCCGAGATCGCGCATGCAAGTGGCATCAATCCGGAGCGTGAGAAACTCATCCTCACCATCGCATTGGCCTTGGTTGTTGCGCTTGCGATCAAGGTGGTCGGTGTTTTGTTGATTGCGGCATTGCTTATCATCCCCGCCGCTTCAGCCCGTCCGCTGTCGAAGACGCCAGAAGGCATGGCCATCCGTGCCGCGGGGCTTGCTGTTTTTTCCGTGTTCGCCGGCGTGGTGTTGTCCTTTATGCTCAACACGCCAACCGGGCCCACCATTGTCTGCAGCGCAGCGGTGCTTTTTGCGGTGATCTCCACGCTCGCGATGTTGCGTCACAAACCGGGCTAGCGCCGCCTTGAAAGGCTCTATTCTGACTGGCTTGCCGTCAGCGCAATCGCAATCGACACCTCAAACGCGATGGTCTCCTCATCCCCGTAGCTCGCTGTGCCAATAGCAAACTCGCGGCGGTCGAGGCTAGTCGAGCCCTCAACGACCGCGAGGCCGTCCTCCAGAGACAATGCGAAGGGGAGTACCAGAGGAGCCTCTGTGCCTTTCAGGGACAAAGTGCCCACAGCCTCATAGGCGCCCTCCCCTTCTAGCTTGCGCAAATCAGCGGTGTAGTTGGCGATAGGGTTGTTGGTTGCGTCCAGGAATTCGGGATCGAGCGCCTCGTTCGTCACACTCCCTAGAGTTAGGGACGCGATGGCGATTTCGACCTCGACCGAGCCCACATCTGCGCCTTCCGCCTTAGGGTCAAACGTGATGGACGCGGTCCAATCGCTGAACTCTCCTGCAACTTCACTGCCAAACTGTGTCACGGCTATGGCAAGCGCGCCGTCCTGAACCACCCAGTCACTGGCTTTAGCGGCAAGCTCTGGGGCAGCGTGGCTTTGGGCGCCGTGCTCATGGGACGGTGCGCTGAACACCGTCACCCCAAAGGCCGCGGCATAGATCGCCGCAGCGGCGACCAAGGGCACAAAGCTGTGGTGTTGCGGCGGCACATCTGGCGCGACACTGCCAGGCAGCATCCGACGCAACGTGTCATCGCGATCAATGATGTGATGTTTCATTGCGCCTAAGAAATGAAGCAAGATGGACGCAATCAGAACTTTGCCGAACACTTCGTGCAATCCAGAGAAGAAACCTGAAATCGGCTCGGACTTTGGGACAAGAGGAAGATCTTGGCCAAAGGGCCACCAAATCGGTGCAAATCCTGATGCTGCGGCATGGTGGATCCACCCGGTCAAGGGCACCAGCAGCATCGATGCGTATAGCAGCCAATGGACAGTCTCTGCCGCCCAAGCTTCAAGCGTTTTATCGGCATTAAGCAGACCCGGTTTGGGTTGGCTCAGCGCCCAAAGGATCCGCGCGAGGGCTGTAAAGAAAGCAAGTATACCGACCGTCTTATGGAACGAAAACAACCACGCTTTGCGCGCCAGTTCCTCGCTGGTTTCAAACGGTAAGTTTTGGGCGACAAACCCAAGGGGTATTGCGGTCAGTATCAAGAGCGCGGTCAGCCAATGGAAGGTTTTGGTAACCGCTCCGTAGCTGGCATCGCTATTAGCGAAGTGCGTGCTAGCGTGTGACATCAACGTCTCCCTATCCGAACATACCGCGACTTAGTCCAGGGTGTATTAGCGCGAAATAGTCAATGGCGCACGATACCTGTGCAGGTTTTTGACGATCCAAGGCGGATTGCGCCCTTTCGCGTCCTCGGGTATCGGGCGAGAACCCAAAAATCCAGTTGGAGGAGAGAGCCAATGAGCCGCGCTTATGTGTTTCCAGGACAGGGCGCCCAAGCCATCGGCATGGGTCAGGAAATTGCCTCTCAAAGCAGCGCTGCGAAAGCTGTGTTTGAAGAGGTTGATGAAGCGCTCGGTGAAAACCTCTCAGGCTTGATTTGGGAGGGCGATATCGAAACCCTGACACTCACGGCCAATGCACAGCCCGCGCTTATGGCTTGTTCGCTGGCAGTGGTGCGTGCGTTGGAAGAGGCCGGTGTTGCGATCTCGGACGGGTCTTATGTCGCCGGTCATTCCTTAGGCGAATATTCTGCCCTGGCTGCGGCGGGGGCGCTGTCGGTGGCAGACACTGCCCGGCTGTTGCGGTTGCGGGGCGAGGCGATGCAATCGGCTGTCCCTGCCGGGGAAGGCGCGATGGCGGCCCTGCTCGGGCTCGGGTATGAAGCTGTGGCTGAGATCGCACAGGAAGCTGCGGGCAAAGACGTCTGCGCGGCAGCCAATGATAATGATCCCTCACAGGTTGTCTTATCCGGAGACAAAGCGGCTGTGGAACGCGCTGTAGAGCTTGCAAAAGAAAAGGGAGCAAAGCGCGCCTTGATGCTGCCGGTGTCCGCGCCCTTTCATTGTGCTTTGATGCAACCCGCAGCAGATGCCATGGCCGAGGCTTTGGACGGCGTAGAGATCAAAACGCCGAGCGTCCCCGTTGTCCAGAACGTGAGCGCCAATGCGATCAAGGATCCCGAAATCCTGCGTCAACAACTTGTCGACCAGGTCACCGCCGTGGTGCGTTGGCGCGAAAGTGTCAGCTGGATGGCCCGTCAGGGCGTGACGGAAATCTGGGAACTCGGCGCTGGAAAAGCGCTGTCGGGCATGATCAAGCGGATCGACCGGTCCATCGCCACCCGGGCCGTGGGTACATCAGCCGATATCGCTGCAGCCACTGAGGCCACCCCAGCCTAACCCCGCTGAGCAGACGATGGTGAAATGTGCAGCAGCGGTTGCAGAAGCGCCGCCCCCATGGCACCACCGGCGCTAGTCCAAACCGGGGCGGAGGAAAAAATGTTCGATCTTACAGGCAAACGGGCGCTCATCACCGGCGCAAGCGGCGGGATTGGTGCTGCCATCGCGCGCGACCTTCACAGCGCGGGCGCCAGCGTTGGACTGTCTGGGACAAGGATCGAACCGCTGGAGGCGCTCGCATCTGATCTTGGGGACGCTGCACATATCTTGCCTTGCAATCTTGCAGATCCTGCAGCTGTCGATGCCCTTCCGAAGCAAGCCGCCGAGGCCCTCGGCGGCGTTGATATTCTGGTCAACAATGCCGGGGTCACACGGGACCAACTTTTCATGCGGATGTCTGACGAGGATTGGCACAGCGTGATCGATGTCAATCTGACGGCGGTGATGCGGCTCAGCCGAGGCGTCCTGCGCGGTATGATGAAGGCCCGCTGGGGCCGGATCGTAAATATCTCTTCAGTGGTGGGTGCGACAGGCAATCCCGGCCAAGGCAATTACGCCGCCTCAAAGGCCGGATTGATTGGGATGTCAAAATCGCTCGCCCATGAAGTCGCCAGTCGGGGTGTGACGGTCAATGCAGTGGCGCCTGGCTTCATCGCCACGGCCATGACTGACAAACTGACTGACGACCAGCGAAACAGTATTCTAAGCCAGATCCCGGCGGGCCGCATGGGCAGCCCCGAAGAAATCGCAGCAGCGGTGCTCTTTCTCGCGGCGCCCGAGGCAAGCTATGTCACGGGTTCCACGCTCCACGTGAATGGCGGAATGGCGATGCTTTAATACCTGCGCGCAACGGTTTTGACGGGTGGGCGAAAGCGTTTGCACTCGTAAAACCCTGTGATATAGGGCGCGCAGATTTTTCCCAAGCGTGGGTGGTTGAGGCGCCCGATGGGCAGGGACAATGGCCACCCGGCCGATATCGGTCGACAAAGGAAACACAAAGGGGCGCTTCCCCCGAAAACTGTGAGGAAATAATATGAGCGACGTCGCAGATCGCGTAAAAAAGATCGTCGTGGATCATCTCGGCGTTGAAGAGGAAAAGGTGACCGAAAGCGCCTCCTTCATCGACGATTTGGGAGCGGACAGTCTCGATACGGTCGAACTGGTGATGGCTTTCGAAGAAGAGTTCAGCATCGAAATTCCCGATGATGCAGCCGAAACCATTCAGACTTTTGGCGATGCGGTGAAGTTCATTTCCGACGCTTCGTAATTACGGGAACACTTCCGTAGAGTGGCGCCCCGGTTGGCGCCATTTTTCGTTTTCGGACCAGCCGCTATGCCGTGTGAGAGGTCCGCAGAGGCACCCTGACGTTTGGTGCAGCGAAACATACGGGCGCTGCAGTCTTTGCTTTGTCGCCCCTAGGATCGGTCGAGTTCTTCCAACAACGGACCAAGCCATGGCGCGTATGGACGCCATGCCTCTGAGCTGCCCCGATAAATGGGTTGGCGCACCTGCATCACTGAAGCCGTGCGCACCGCACGGGTATTTTGCTCGACCCGATGAACGGATGGGTCCCAGGACAAATTGATCTTCGCGAAAAGCTCTTTGCTTGCGCCTTCTGGGGTCTCGGTCAGGGCCTCATAGGATTGATCGATGATGCGCCCCGGAAGCTCTGCATGCCAGAAGGCCATATGCGTCTCATAGAGCTTGTAGTACTGTCCAAGCGCTCGCTGCTCAAAAGTGTAGTCCAGTTTTTTGTTGGCAAAGTGAGACATGTAGCAGGACCAACAAACCGCTTCAGGCGTACGGGTCATATGTATGATCTTTGCTTCCGGGAATGCCGCGGCGATCACACCAGCCACACTAAAATTCATCGGCATCTTATCGGTGACGAAACGCGGCCGCCCCGTTGCCAAAGACTGGGTCTGCGCGAAGTAGCCTCTGCGGATCTCATCGATTTGGTCTTGGCAAGGTGGCGCTTTCAGCCCGCCTGCGCGGCGGATCGCCAATTCCAGCGCCGATGTTTCGCCCAAAGCGCACACCTCAGCATGCGCGGATATAATCTGTTCCATCAAAGTTGTGCCGGATCGCGGCATGCCGATGATGAATATCGGTGTAAAAGGCGCGAGGATCGATTGATCCGCCCATGGTGCGGGGCTTGCAAAAGCCGCGCGCACATTTGCCAAGCTTTGTAGATGTGCCCCGATGGAGATTGCAGAGTGTTCTTGAAAGACCGCTGCAGCGGCTTCGAGATGGGACACGACAAGCTTTGGATCGTCGCGAAGGCGCGCAGCCTCGGCCAAGCCATAAAACGCGGCCACGCGCTCCGGCGCAGAACGTTCTGGGGCGATGGCGGTCCGTGCAAACATCTCTACCAAAGCGCCAAGCTCCGCGCCCTCAAGGAGGCGCACAAAGGACTTAGCAAGGCTGGGCTGGTCCGGATCGGCGGCGAAAGCCTCACGATACGCGACCCGCGCCGCGTCGAAATCCCCCATGCTAAGATAGGCCGAGGCTATGTTCCAACGCGCAATGGCAAGATCGGGGCGCAAGGCGATGACCTTTTCCCAGTGGGCAATCGCTCCTTCTGGATCGCTCAGATAGTATCGCATCTCCCCCATTTTGATCAGCGCATCGGGAGAGGTCGGTGCCGCTTTCAGCACATGTTCGAAGGCACTCGTTGCGGCGACCAAATCAAGCGCGGCTACCTGGGCCCTGCCCAGAGCAAATCGCGCATCGATATCTTTTGGATGGGAGCGCAGATAACTCTCTGCCGCTGCGGTGGCCTGATCAGGACTGTTCAGGGCGACAAGCATTCGACAAAGAAGCGCAATCGCTTTACCATCTGCACCGATCTCTATTGCTTTTCTTAGCGCCGCAATCGCGTCTTCGTGCTGTCCAGCTTCGAACCTTGCGGCCCCCAATCGCACCCAGTTCTCAGGCCCTGCGGGCGAAATCTGAACAGCGCGTTCGTAGAGCGCTGCGGCCGCCTGCCAGTCCTGGAGACCTGCCAACAATTCGGCAATGCTGGTCACCTCCGATTCTGCGACCGGAAGCTGCGCTGCACGGATCAGGCAAGCCGATGCAGTCTCTTTTTGGCCCGTTTCGATGAACACTCGCGCTGTCGCGATGAGCGGCATGGGGCTTTGCGGCGACAGCTCGACACACTGCCAGAAAACGCGCAATGCCTCTGCGAATGCCCCCGCACTGAAATAGGCTTGACCCAGGTCCATCGCCGTCTCGGCACACTCCGGAGCCTGCTGCTGTGCAAGCTCCAAAATTTCTGCAGCGTCGCCTGGTCTGCTAAGGCCTGAGAGCGCCGCCGCAAGAATGCGCAACAGCGGCACTGACAAGGGCTCTTTTTCGAGCAAGTGACTGAGTTTTCCGACCAGCGGTTCAAAGCGCTTTGCTTTGTAGAGATAGGCAACTTCTTGACGGCGCTTTTGGCCAAGCGCGCTGCCCACCAAAAGCTTTTTCACATTCAGCGCAGGTGCCTGCCCTTTTGGCGCGCCCGTGCCGTCCCGCTTTCTGACGTCAGATTTTTGCTGTTTTGCCACCGGGGCGACAGCAAGCTGATCTGCCTCCTCAGACGTTGTGACCAGGTTCATGCGCGTTCTGCCGCCTCGATCTACTCAATTTCTTGAGTGTCGGGCCTAGAGGATCATGCTTACCGAATTCTAAATCGCCCAACTGTTCAGATATCCCAGGCTGACGCCATCAAGGCGCTTGGATCCCTTTGGTCAGGCGCGCGGCGACGCCTCACACATCCAGAGAGGCGAGCACCTTGGGAATAGTATCGGGGAGGTCTTCCGCGATCAGACCTGGCCCCACCATGCGCGCGGCCATTGCGTGAAGCTCTGCGCCAAGCTCAGCCGCTTGTTCGGGGGAAAAGCCGCGCGCAAGCAGACCCGTGATCAGCCCCGCGAGCACATCCCCGGACCCTGCTGTGGCTAGCCAAGGGGAGGCGTCTTTCCCGCGAAAGCTCAGGTGACGCACCCCGCCAGGACCAGCAATCAGCGTCTCTGGACCTTTAAGGAGAATGGTGCAGCCTGCACGGCTCGCCGCCTCTTGAACGGCGATGGCGCGAGCATCGTTGGCTGCGGGCGCCGCCCCAAAAAGACGCGCAAACTCTCCTTCATGCGGGGTTAGAACCGTTGCGCCATGCAGCTCAGAAAAGAGTGCGGCCGGAGCCTGTGCAAAACTGGTCAACGCATCGGCGTCAAGCACCGTGCCGCGGCCTGCGCGCAACGCGGTGCGAACGGCGATTTGGGTCTCTACGCCCACACCAAGCCCGGGACCCATACAGATCGCATTGAACCGTCGATCACGCAAAATGCCCGAAAGGGCGGCTGGGCGATCAAGTGGGCGCAACATGATAGCGGTGAGATGGGCCGCATTCTCAGCCATCGCATCTTTCGGACATAACACGCTTACAAGCCCCGCCCCGATCCGCAAGGCCGCGCGCGCCGCAAGGCGGGCTGCACCGCCTTTGCCTGGTCCACCAGCCATAACCAGCGCATGACCGTGATCGTATTTATGGGCGTCTTCGGGTTTTCTTAGCCGCGCGACCAATGCCGGGGAGAGCCTGCCCATGCTCACAGCCCGATATCGACAATGGTAAGATTGCCGCAAAGATCAGGTCGTTTGAGATGCGCCACTTTGAGTTGATGGAAGGTCACTGTTTCGTCCGCCGCCAAAACTGTGCCCATGATATCGCCATGATCGGTCTCCAACCCCGATGGCAGATCAACAGCTAGCCGGAGAGCACCAGTTTTCGTTGCCAGAACTGTCGCTTCCGCAAACCGATCAGAGAGGGGTGGTTCAATGCTGCGTGACAGCCCGATCCCAAAGATTGCATCGACGATAAGATCGGGCTTAGGCTCTGGAATGCCGGAAGATAGATCTGCAACTGGCCTCGATTTTTCCCACAGTTTCCTGTTGGTACGTGCATCTGGCGGCATGCGGTCTGCTTGGCCTAGGCCTGCGACCGTCACCTGCCAGCCAGCATCGTCCAAAAGACGGGCGATCACATAGCCGTCTCCGCCGTTGTTGCCCGGGCCGCAGAGCACAAGGGCCTGTCCGCCGTTGTCGCCGGGAAAAAGCTCTGCAATCTTGGCAACCACGCCACAGCCCGCACGTTCCATCAAAGCCAGACCGCTGACCTGTCCCGATTGGATTACTGACTGTTCCAGATCGCGCATTTGCGCAGCAGTTAGGCAGTTTTCGGCAGTGGCCCTAGCGTCAGTTCTATTGTTGCTCATTTATTGAGCGCCTCGCTTAAGTCTTGATCTCACCCTCCGGATTCCCCACAGGCGCCCGGACGGGTCAACCCTAGTCAATTGTAGCCCTGCCGCGAAAGTGATCTGTGCGTTGAAAAATGCGCATTCGAGGGAGTCGCTGGAATGAAGAAAGTGGAGGCCATCATTAAGCCGTTCAAGCTTGATGAGGTTAAGGAGGCGCTCCAGGACATTGGCGTTCAAGGACTGTCAGTGGTCGAAGTCAAAGGTTTTGGACGCCAGAAGGGCCATACCGAGCTCTATCGCGGCGCGGAATATGTCGTTGATTTTCTCCCAAAAGTAAAAATTGAAGTCGTTCTCCCCGACGAACAACTCGATGCTGCAATCGAAGCAATTCTCGAAGCGGCCAAGACCGATAAGATCGGGGATGGCAAAATCTTCGTCTCTAAAGTGGATCAGGCGATCCGCATCCGAACTGGAGAGGATGGCGACGCCGCCTTGTGATCCAGCCCCATCAGGTCCGGCCCAGTGGCACGGGCCGCAACAACCCGAAACGACACATCAGGAAGGAAGAAGGGTCCCATGAGCAAAGAAGACGTTCTTAAGACCATCAAGGATGAAGGGGTCGAATACGTCGACATTCGCTTCACCGATCCCCGCGGTAAGCTGCAGCACGTGACTGTTATGGCGGATCAGGTGGACGAAGACTTCCTTGAGGAAGGCTTTATGTTCGACGGCTCTTCCATCGCCGGTTGGAAATCCATCGACGAGTCCGACATGAAGCTGATGCCGGACACCGAGAGCGCCTATATGGACCCGTTCTACGCGGAAAAAACGCTCTGCCTTCACAACTCCATTGTCGAGCCCGACACTGGTGAGCCCTATGCTCGTGACCCACGCTCGACCGCCGAGAAAGCCGAGGCCTATCTGAAATCCTCCGGCATCGGGGACACCTCATTCTTCGGTCCCGAGGCCGAGTTTTTCTTGTTCGACGATGTGCGTTTCAGCGTTGAAATGAACAAGGTATCGTACCAGATCGATGCTCAGGACGCGTCCTGGAACACCGACACCGAATATGAGATGGGCAATATGGGCCATCGCCCGGGTGTCAAAGGAGGCTATTTCCCGGTCAACCCAACCGATGATGCGCAAGACATTCGCTCTGAAATGCTCTCCACCATGAAACGGATGGGTATGAGCGTCGACAAGCACCACCACGAGGTGGCGTCTTGTCAGCATGAACTCGGCTTGATCTTCGGCAGTCTGACCAAACAAGCCGATGAACTGCAGAAATACAAATACGTGATCCACAATGTCGCCCAAGCCTACGGAAAATCGGCGACCTTCATGCCCAAGCCCGTCGCAGGCGACAACGGCACCGGCATGCACGTTAACATGTCGATCTGGAAAGACGGCAAGCCGCTTTTCGCGGGCAACCAATATGCCGACCTTTCCGAAGAGGCGCTGTTCTACATCGGCGGCCTCCTCAAGCACGCGAAAACGCTGAACGCCTTCACGAACCCGTCGACAAACAGCTACAAACGTTTGATCCCTGGCTTTGAAGCACCAGTTCTGCGCGCGTACTCGGCCCGCAACCGTTCTGGCTGTGTGCGGATCCCGTGGGCCGAAAGCCCTAAAGCCAAGCGCGTCGAGGCACGCTTCCCCGATCCATCTGCAAACCCCTATCTGTGCTTCTCAGCCCTGCTGATGGCCGGTCTGGACGGGATCAAGAACAAGATCCATCCCGGCGAAGCTATGGACAAAGACCTCTACGACCTGCCGCCCGAAGAATTGGAAGGCATCCCAACGGTCTGTGCATCACTGCGCGAAGCTATGGACAGCTTGGAGGCAGATCACGACTTCCTGCTGGCCGGCGATGTGTTCACCAAGGACCAAATCGACGGCTATGCGGAGCTCAAGTGGGAAGAGATCTACGCTTATGAGCACACTCCACACCCGATGGAGTTCAAGCTCTACTACAGCTGCTGATCACACCGATCAAAAGCACTCAGAAGCGGCGTCAAACTGGCGCCGTTTTTTATTGAAGGTTTGGCAGTCGCCTGCGGTGTGGCAAGAGCGCTAGTGCCCTGTCGATGGGCGCTGCGGACAGCGCTCTTCGAGAGTGTGGAGGCGCACAAAGTTTGACGATCTGCCAAACTCGCCGCAGTGTTCTCAAACGCAAGGGGGAAGCCGCGATCCGGAGACAGACCGCGGAACTTGGGGACGCGAGGGATATGGCCAATAGCATATTGATTGTCGGCGCCGGTCCAACGGGGCTGACCGCAGCGGTTGAGCTGACCCGACTGGGTCACGATGTGACGATCATCGACAAACGTGCAGGTCGCGCTCAGCTGTCCCGTGCCGTGGGGATCCTGCCCGCCAGCATCCGCATTCTGGAACCCTCTGGCGTCGCCTCGCGCATTCAACGCGAAGCGGTCCGGTTTTCAGCCATCGCTTTCTACCATGAGGCAACCGAGCTTGCCCGCATCCCCTTTGGCACTGAGGCCGATGGCAGTGACACAATACTCGGTCTGCCGCAGGACCGGACAGAGGCGCATCTGAGCGACGCGCTTAAAGAATTGGGTGTCGCCGTTTCCTACGGAACAGCGATCGAGGCCGTGCAGCAGGATGGTGCCGGCGTCACCGCCCATTTTGGCGGAACGCAGTCACGCTTCGACTACCTTTTAGGGGCTGATGGCGTAAGAAGTACAGTGCGCCAGTATCTGAACCTGCCCTATGAGGGCTTCGATATCCCGGGGAAGTGGTCGATTGCTGATGTCGATGCCCCGGACTGGCCCGAACCAACAGTCTTCAGGGGCTTCCTCATACCCGATGGCAATGTCGTGATCGTCGCGCCGATGGCACCGACCAGGTTCCGGGTGGTGTCTTCGACCGAAGACGCGCTCGCCGCCTTGCCGCTGCCCATGCGCGTGGAGAAACTACACCGCTCGGGCGCCTTTACAATCTCGGTGCGCCAAACGCCCGCCTATGGGGATGGTCGCGTCTTTCTTGCGGGCGACGCAGCGCATTGCCATTCACCCGCCGGTGGGCGCGGTATGAACCTCGGGATCGCCGATGCAGCTGATTTCGCCGCAAGGCTCACTGCTGGCACACTTGAAGGCTTCTCTGACGCGCGACACCAGATCGGGAAAAAGACCATCGCCTTCAGCGAGGAAATGCGCAGTAATATCATGAGCGACAGCCCGCTGCGCCGAACACTGGTCGAAACCGGATTGCGGGTCGTTGGCAATCTGCCTCCGGTCGCCCATAAATTCGCCCAACGATTTGCCGGCGAACTATAAGTCAAGCCATGGGTCGACGCCCTGATCTTGTCGTTTGCAGGAACTAAATGAACTACGTAAGAGACGCGCGTACGGCAAAAAGCCTTGGTGCCTAGGACAGCCGCATTCTGAACCTCCAATGAAACCGTCACTCTCAATGCGAGACCGTGGAGGGGGAGCATGGCTCTAAATCAGCAGATATCTGTACGTTTCGGCACCTAACACTTGAGATTGCGGGGAGACCCAGACAGCACAGCGAGATATCTTCGATGACACAGTATCGACCTAACAATCGACCGTATTTGACGGAGGATACCCTGATGAAGAGACTTGCAATTGTGGCCATTTGTGCCGTCTTGGCGGCTCCCACAGCCCTCGCAGCCGATAGTCTTGTGTCAGACACAAGGACATCTGAAGATTTTAAGACGGCGTTTTGCGCCGCGGATAGATCGACCCAGCACATTTTCATTGTGCCAATGTCCGTGTTTCAAACCGGCGGCGAACTGAGCTGCGATGATGGCACAAGCACATTGCGCATGTCCGAGCCTTCAGAAGATCCTGGGCATGCAGTGGTAAACATCGATCCTCCTTCAGGTGTGGAGAACGGGTTTGACTGCGACGGCAAAGCGGACTTAGGCATGTCGCTTGTCGCCATCAATTGCTTGCCCGCCAATCTGGAAAGCGCTGATCACGGCTAAGGCTGCGAGGCGTGTGCTGGAAAAGAGCCGGCGCAAATCCGGCTCAGGCGCAACCTAGCGAGTTCAACGTTCAGAACACAAAAGCGTTGGAATGCTCTGACACCATAAGTCTTGCTGTTTCGCGCCTGAAAGGTCTTTAAACCGACGCTGCGTTCCTCGTCTGAATTGCCAACCATATGTGGCAGTTCAGAAGTGTGCCTGGACTGGGAGGCCCAACCTGATCGGGCCAATTGCAAGCTGCGGGTCGACTTGCTGCCCCTTTTGGGTTGCGATAATTTTACCCTTCTCTGCCAGTGAGCCCGCCACTTGCCGAACAAGAGGCATCAAAGGGCGCCACTCATCGCTGAGTGCGCGCGCCACTTCAGAGGGGCAAATTGTCTTGGAGCTCCCCCGCGCCGCTGTGAGGGTAAGGATCTTGTCCTCGATCTCTTGAATCACCCGCACTGAACTCCCTTGCCAACAAAGCTAGTGGTCTCGAATGACGTGAGGCGCCAGTGATGCGCCTCAGCCAGCTTTTTTAATCGATTTCACGCAACTCGCAGCAACGGACCCGTGTCGCGGCTCATGCTCTAACAGTGATCGCAGCGCGCGCAACTCAGGGGTTCGGGAAGAAAAAGCCAGACCGCTCGCTGCTGCCTTAGTCGTCGACATCGACCTTGGTGACTGGGACCGTAAACGAAATCGAAAGCCTATCATTTCCGTTGGTTGCGTTCACAAAGCCGCCCACTTTGCCACCGCGCAGCGCTCCGTTCGACATTTCATCGCCGGTATTCAGCGCGAAGGTGAACAAACCATCCCAACCGTCGACTTCCTCATCTACTGATTTGCCGCCAGTATCCCACTCGAACTCAACCTCCATCGTGGCCACGTTTCCCTCGGGATACGCCCGAGACTGCAACGTGAAATCCCCTGGGAGAGTGCTCGCGTTGAAATCGTGGCTCTTGAACTCAAGGTCGATCTCTTTATCGACGCCCTCGATAATCGCTTCCAATGTAAATTCAACATCGCGGTAGCGCAGACCATTGCGATCTTCCTTATACTCGCGCTTTCCTTCGAACTTTGTGACCCCCATAGCGCGGGTCATATCGCTTAAATAGACATTGAAATCATAGCCATTCACGGTGCCGACCATGGCAAAGTGAGGCTCTTCGCCCAACCAATTGTTCGGCGGACCTGACAAGGTGCCGCTTGTCACGGTCGAAATAGCAGGATCGGCAAGCGCCAGACCGGGCAAAAGAAGCAGGGGCAAAACGGGGCGCAAGGGGGTCATCAATAGTTCTCCGTATGTCTCACGGCTAGGGATATCGGCACAGTATCATGGAGCTTAACGAAACCTTCTGGCGAGCCCCATGAGCCGGATTAGCGCATCGGCATCACCAGGCCAATGCCAGATGGCAGTCACAGTCGTGCGCCAAGCGATCAACAGGGTCTTGCCGCATCCCGATGCGGCCCGGGCGGGCGGGGTTCGATGCCCTGCCCGAACGGATCCCCCTTCTCAAACGACGCTCGTGAGCGCAAGAGCCGAAGATCCTCCCGGAGCCTGCTTCACCCCAACGCGTCGTTACAACGCGCGCAGACGCCCGGGTGTTTGTGAAGCCCTACATCGGGCAAGATTTTCCAACACCGCTGACATTTCTGACCTTTTGCATGGGCAAAGACCATTCCAACCCCCGGAATATCGTCCAGCGCAAAGGCTGTTTCCGGTGCAGGCTCTGTCGACAAAGTCAGGTCGCTGGTGATGCAGATATCGGCAAACGCCTCCACATCGATCATGGCGGCGTGTTCGGCGGGGAGATGCACGATTGGGGCAGCCTCCAAAGAAGAGCCTATCACCTTGTCCTGACGCGCCAGTTCCAACCCGCCAGTGACCACACGCCGTACGTCCCGTAAGACATCCCAACGCGCAGCCAATTCCGGGTGACGCCATTCCGGATTGGGTGCTGGAAAGTCCTGAAGATGCACCGAGCTGTCTTCGCCCGGAAACCGCTCCAACCACACCTCTTCCATCGTGAAAATGAGAATTGGTGCAAGCCAGGTGGTCAACCGATGAAAGAGGATATCGAGCACGGTGCGCGCCGCACGGCGCCGCAAGCTCTCTGGCGCATCGCAATAAAGCGCATCCTTCCGGATATCGAAATAGATCGACGACAATTGCACCGTCGCAAAGGTGAAGACCCGGCTAAATACACCTTGGAAGTCGAAGGATCGATAACCCTCGCGCACCATTTCATCGAGTTCTGCGACCCGATCGAGTAGCACTTTTTCAAGCTCCGGCATGTCTTCAACCGCGACAATTTCTTCGGGATCGAAATCCGCTAAATTGCCAATGATAAATCGCATTGTATTTCGCAGTCGCCGGTAGCTGTCGGCCGTACCTTTCAGGATTTCAGGTCCGATCCGCTGATCAGCAGTGTAATCGGTCTGCGCCACCCACAGGCGCAGGATATCAGCACCATATTGCTTGATCACCTCCTGCGGCGCGATGGTGTTGCCAAGCGATTTGGACATTTTATTGCCCTTCTCGTCCAGCGTGAAACCATGGGTCACCACATTGCGATAAGGCGCGCGCCCCATCGTGCCGCATCCCTGCAACAGCGAGGAATGAAACCAGCCACGATGCTGATCGGTGCCTTCCATGTAGACATCTGCGATCCCATCGGGCGTGCCATCGGCGCGGTCGCGCAGCACGAACGCATGGGTCGAGCCACTGTCGAACCACACATCTAAGATGTCAAAGACTTGGCTATAGTCCTCAGAGGCATAGTCATTGCCCAAGAAACGCTCTTTCGCGCCTTCCTGGTACCAGGCATCCGCACCCTCAGCCTCAAACGCTTCGGCGATCCGAGCATTGACCGCCGGATCTTTCAGCAAATAGTCCGGATCTGTTGGCAGCGCCCCGTTTTTGACAAAACACGTGAGCGGCACGCCCCACGCACGTTGGCGCGACAACACCCAATCAGGTCTGCTTTCGATCATCGAGTAAAGCCGATTGCGTCCGGTTTGCGGGGTCCAGGCGACAAGCTCATCGATCGAACTGAGAGCACGGGCTCGGATCGTGTCGCCATATGTGTCCATGCCATCTTCAATCTGCCGATCAATCGCGACGAACCACTGTGGCGTATTGCGAAAAATCAAAGGCGCTTTGGATCGCCATGAATGCGGATAGGAGTGCTTCAGCCTCCCGCGCGCGATCAGATTGCCATTGGCCGCGAGCATATCGATGACAGCCTTGTTGGCATCGCCTTCTTTGCCCTTGGGCGTGAGGATCGCTTTGCCTCCGAACAGCGGCAGCTCGGGGCGGAAACTTCCGTCTTCGAGAATGTTATGGGTCATGACCAACCCGTGGCGGACGCCCAACACATAGTCATCTGCACCGTGACTGGGCGCGGTATGAACAAAGCCGGTCCCCGCTTCGTCGGTGACATGATCCCCCGGCAGCATTGGCACGGGATAGTCCCATTCGCCTTGACCACCCTCGATCCCACGAAACGGATGGGCACAGCTCAAGAGATCAAGCTGCTCTCCCGTCACATCGCGCTTGCGTGTGAACCCTTCGACGCGCGCCGCTTGGAACACATCTTCAGCGAGATTGTCGGCCAAAAGGTAGCGATCGCCGACACGCGCCCAATTGTCTTCCGGTGAGTCTGTTACCTCATAGAGCCCGTAAGACAGTGTTGGGTTGAAGGCCACCGCGCGGTTGGAGGGGATCGTCCAGGGCGTGGTGGTCCAAATGACCACATTCACACCCAAAAGGTCGCTGGCCGAGCCGGTCCTTTCCACTGCGCGGGTCACCGGGAATTTCACCCAGATCGTATGGCTTTGGTGGTCGTGATATTCGACCTCGGCCTCGGCCAGGGCGGTTTTTTCAATCGGCGACCACATGACCGGCTTTGACCCTTGGTAAAGCGTGCCGTTCATGAGAAACTTCATGAATTCCTCTGCGATCACCCGCTCGGCATGGAAATCCATAGTCAGGTAAGGATCGGCCCAGTTTCCGGTCACGCCGAGCCGCTTGAACTCTTCGCGCTGAATATCCACCCAACCTTCTGCGAATTTTCGACATTCCTGGCGCAATTCAATCACCGGGATATCGTCTTTGTTTTTGCCTTTTGCGCGATACTGCTCTTCGATTTTCCATTCGATCGGCAATCCGTGGCAATCCCACCCCGGCACATAATGCGCATCCAATCCCATCATCTGATGCGAGCGCACGATGATGTCTTTGATCGTCTTGTTCAGCGCATGGCCAATGTGGAGATTGCCGTTGGCATAGGGTGGACCGTCATGCAACGTAAACAGAACGCGCCCCGCAGAGCTGTTCCGCAAGCGGCTGTAAATGCCAATCTTTTCCCAACGCTCGAGCCAAACAGGTTCGCGCTTAGGCAAGCCCGCGCGCATTGGAAAATCGGTTTTGGGCAGGCTCAGTGTGTCTTTGTAATCCACAGCGGCAGTCGTATCGGACGACATCAGGCTTTCCTTCGGATGAGGGTGGCGAGGTCAGGTGCAGCGCGCGTGTTCATACGCTAATTCCCGGCGGCTCCGAGTTTAGAGCGCCGGGCCGGTAATTCGCAGTATGGACGTGATCTGCCGGGCCATGCCGGCGGTTATAAGCAGTGCAGCACAGGGCGTAAAGAGACCCTCCTCCGCCTTTGGCAGTTAACCTGTACCAAAGAGTTTCCTGTCACCAAGCGCGGGTTACAAGTGTTTTGCCAGAGGCTCCAAATGGACGGTTCATTCACCCCAGAGAATACAGCAGAGAATACGGTCTCTGGCGAACGCCGCCATGATGACAGAAGACCCACGTCCGGTGAGGCGGCGATCCGTATCGAAGAGCTGTTTTTTTCGCGGACCGACACGGACGGGGTGATCCAATCCGTCAACGAGGCGTTTCAACGTGTTTCCAACCATCCTTGGGAGGATATCATAGGTGCGCCGCATAACCTTGTGCGCCATCCGGATATGCCGAGTGGGCTGTTTTGGCTGTTCTGGAAAATGATTTCAGAAAACAAACCTTTTGGCGCTTACATCAAAAACCGCAGCGCAGATGGGCTCTCCTTCTGGGTCTATTCGGTGGTGATCCCCTGTCCGGACGGGTACTTGTCGGTCTGGCTGAAGCCCAGCACTGATATGTTGGAGAAAACCCAGAACCTTTATGTCGAACTCTTGCGCGCAGAGGCTGAACAAGAGATCGACCCTGAGGCATCCTGCAAAGAGCTCGAGGGAAAGCTCTGTGACCTGGGTTTTGCAAACTATCAAAGCTTCATGGCAGCAACGCTATCGGCCGAGCTCAGCGCGCGGGCGTCACAACTTCACGTGTCGGCTGATACCACGCTGGAGCAGTTCAAAGACCTGTCGTGCAGCATCAGCGAAATCGAAGCGATCACAATGAAGCTTTCGGACACCTTCTCTGAAATTCGCGGTGTTCCGACAAATATGCGCATCCTCGCCAGCCGGCTTGAGGCTGCGGGCGGTCCAATCAGCGTGATCTCGGCAAATTATAGTACCATGTCGGACGAAATCGGCGCTTGGGCGGAGCAGTTTCTTACCGATAGTAACTCTGCTTTCGGGCGCATTCGCGAAGCTCTTGACACTGGTCTCTTTCTGCAAGGCATCTCGCTGCTGCAAGACGAAGTCTGCGACTTCTACCGTCGCGAAAGACGGCGCAGCGCGCAAGACAACACCCAAGCCGAGGCAGATTTGAAAATTCTTTCAAGCCAGGCCAATGCATGCCGGAAACGTGCCAGCGACGGTCTGGATCATGTCACGGCCGGATCGAAACGCTTCGCCACTGCGGTGGGTGAAATGAAACGACTTGTTACAGGTCTCAGCAGCACCCGGATGATGTGTAAAATCGAAGGCGCGCGTCTGCGTCACGGTCGCGACAGCTTGACCGAAGTGATCCGTCAACTCGACAGTTTCCAAGATCGTGTTGAAGAGCAGCTCAGCAAGATCACCGATATCAATCGGACCATTCAAGCTGGGACCGAAGCACTGCGCCAGTCTTTTCAGTAAGTAGCGCTCAGAGTGGGTTGGCTAACTCAAGGGCAGAAAAGAACATTCCGCCAACGAGCCATCTCGCAACTTGCCAACATAGGTGACGCAAGAGGCCAGATCGACGCTTGCTATACCCGCAAACTGCCACAGAGATTGGGTACCTATCCCGGCTCCGGCGCGGCGTGGACATGTTCCCAAATCCTTGACATCACAACCGCCCCTTCGCCCACAGCACTGGCGACGCGCTTCACCGATCCAGCACGCACGTCTCCAACGGCAAAAATGCCTTTGTGGGATGTCTCATAGCTTGAGGCACCCCCCGCTGCACTGCCCGTCAAAACATAGCCGCGGTCATCCAGCTTCACCAATTCGGACAACCACGCCGTATTCGGCGCTGCCCCAACCATCACAAAGATGGCCTTGGTATTGATCGTCCAGTCTTGACCCGAAACGCGATCATGAAAGGTTGCGCTCGTCAGGCCGTTGTCCCCGTTCAACGTTTTAAGCTCGGTGCAGAAATGAATGGTGATGTAGGGATGGCTCTGCAATCGTTCGAGTAAGTAGTCCGACATCGAACTCGCCAAGCTTTCGCCGCGCACCAAAACATGCACATGTTTCGTCGTCTTCGCCAAGAACATCGCCGCCTGGCCAGCAGAATTTCCACCTCCGATCACAACGACATCCGATTGTCGGCAATAGCGCGCTTCAACATCGGTCGCTGCATAATAGATGCCGCGTCCCTCGAACTCTTCTAATCGAGGGATCGGCAATCTGCGGTACTGCACGCCCGTGGCGACGAGTAGTGCTCTGGCGCTGACATGCTCTCCGTTATTTAAGCCAACATGAAACATTCCATCGTCTTGAACGGAAACCGACACCGCGCGTCGCGGCACCACAAACCGCGTCCCAAATTTCATCGCCTGGACTTCGCCGCGCCAGCACAGATCCGCGCCCGAAATCCCTGTGGGAAAGCCCATGTAGTTTTCGATCCGGCTCGAAGTGCCAGCCTGACCGCCGATTGTCAGATCTTCGATCACAAGCGCCTTCAAGCCCTCGGCACCGGCATAAACCGCAGCTGAAACACCCGCCGGTCCCGCCCCCACAATTAGGACATCAAAGGTCGCATCTTCCCCGAGCGTGGCATCCAACCCAAAGACGCGCGCGACGGTCGCGGGGGTCGGATCCTTCAAAACCAGTTGTCCCCCGAAGACCACGGCAGGAACCCCGGGTTCCAGACCTTGCGACTGCGCAAGCGAAGGGGCCGCAGGGTCAGTCAGATCCATCTCACGATAGGGCACCCGATTGCGGCTCAAAAAGCCCGCAATCGCGCGCATATTCCGATCCTCATCATCGCGCAAAAGTGTGATTCCGGTATCGGGATTGTCCAACATACGCCGACGCCGCGCCGCGAAAACGGTCACGATGATATCGCTCATCTCCGGCATTTCCGACATCAGTTTGAGCATCTTGTCCCGATCCACGCGCAGCACTTTGGAACGACTGCAGGCGCGCGCGCCCAGAATGGCCCGTCCCCCTGAGAGAAAGCTGATCTCGCCATAAAATTGGGTCGGTCCCAAAACGCCAGTGCCATAACGTTCACCCGAAATGGGATCGATTGCCTCCACCTCGCCTTCCTCGACATAGTAAAATGCGTTGATCGGATCACCGATATTGACCAGGGTTTCGCCTGCTTCGATCTCGATGACCTCGCCGATTTTGCGCATGGCCTTCACATGTTCCGGCGCGAGCGGCGTGCGGATCATCGTATTGAGATCTTCAGCGAGACGTTCCATGGACGTCCTCCGGTTGAGATTGCGAGGAGAATAGACCTGCCAGAGCTCGTTTTACGAGTGATGTCACCGAAGGTCGAGGTCGCGCCGCAAAGGGCAGTGGACGGCAAACTTCCATCGCTGCAACGCCCACGCGTGCGGTGAGAGCGCCATTGACAATGCCTTCCCCAAAACGGCGTGAAAGTTTGCTTAAGAGATGCCCCCCACCAACGGAGCCAATCAGGTCTTCACCGACGGCAACCGCACCGGTCGCAACCAGATGGGCCAAAACCGCACGCGTAAGCCGCCAGGTTCCCAGCATTCCAGCTCTGCCGCCGTAAATCTCACTGATCCGTCGGATCATTCGCAGATTGCTCGTCAGCGCGGTGAGAAGATCAATCAATGCCAACGGAACCAGAGCGGTGACTGTCGCAACCTGACGCGTCGCGGCCTCCGCCTCTGCAATCGCGGCTTGGTCGAGCGGGGTGAGCAGTTCGGTCTCGGCAAGGGTGAGGACCGCGTCGGTGTCAAAGCATTCCGGCAATCGATCATTCAAGCGTTCCCGCCCCCATCGCAGATCGGGTCGGCCGGCATAAAAACGCGACAAGCGCGCGGCAATTTTCCGGGCAGCTTCCAAATCCCCAGCCGAAAGCGCTTCTTCGGCCGCGCGTTGGACGTGGTCGATCCGACGCAAACGGGCAAAACCTGCCACCTCTCGCAGCACCACAACGACACAAACAAACGCAAATCCCACCGCCAGAACACCGACGAGCGTGCCCAAAAGGGTCGAGCGTGCGATCATCGCATCAATGGTCGACCACAGAGCCGAGACGGCCAGCACACCAATAAGCGCAGCAGCCAATCCCCAAAACCACCGGCTGAGAGCTGATCCCGGTCGCGCCGCCACGTGCGCGAGCCTGGCCATTGCGGCGTTTTCTTGCATCTCTTGGCCATCGATCTCGGGGACCGGGGGCGCCTCTGCGGGATTGGCGTCGTCTTCTGCCGCGCTATCGATCTCGATGACGACAGCACCCGTGGGTTTTCTGCGAGACTGATCGGGATCAGGTCCGAAGGCGTCTGATGTCACAGCTTGTCTCCGATCAAAAACTCTGCCGCGCGGTCGAGCCGGATATGCGGTGGCCCTTCGCCAGGTTTCAAGTTGACCGGTGCGGGTGAGAAATCCAACATCTGATAGTTTCGCTCGTCCCATACCTCTTGGCCATTTCGTGCCGGTGACAAAAGACGCGCAGGGTCTTGCGGAAATTCTCCAGGGTAGAAGGCGGTGTTTTTCCGTGCCCCAGCTCTGCGTCCTCGGACCATATCTAACGCCTTGCCCTTGTGATCCCGGGTCTCTTCAGTGGTGCAGCGAAGGGCGGCAATCGACAGCGCCTCGGTGGCGGCTCCATGAAAATCGGCGCGATCCTTGGCATCTCGAAGCAAGGCTTCGATCAACGCGGAGAGAGAGGGATGTTGGCGATGATGAATGTGATCGGCCTTGGTCGCCGCAAACAGCACCTTCTCTACCCGTCGCCCCATCAACAGCTGGGTCAAAAACGCATTCCGGCCCGGGCGAAACACGGCCAGGATCTCGGCTAAGGTGCGGCGAAGATCTTCGAGCGCCGCAGGTCCCGCGGCCACGGCGCTCAACACATCAGCCAGCACAATTTGGCGATCGATTTTTGCAAAATGATCGCGGAAGAAAGGTTTCACCACCTCGCGTTTGTAGGCCTCAAATCGGCGGGCGCATTCTGCACCCAGACTGCCGCGGGGCGCATGACCGGAATCCGGCAGTGGGGCGAAGGCCAATACCGGAGCGCCCGCAAGTTCGCCTGGCAGCAAAAACCGCCCGGGGCTGCAATCGGAATACCCCGCTTTACGCGCTGCTTTGAGCGCATCCGCAAACGCCGCTGAAAGTCGTCGCAAAACCGGCTCGTCCAAACGCGCAGCCGGGTCGAGCCCCTCAAGCTGCGCGAGATACGCCTGACCACCCGGGCGTTTGGGCAGCCTTGCCAATGCCTCTTCTGACCAACTCGCGTAGCTTTTCTCGAGAAGCGCGAGATCAAGTAGCCATTCCCCAGGATAATCAACAATATCAAGATGCAGGGTCCGCGGTCCCATCAGGCCAAAGGTCACCCCAGACAGCAAACTTCTATCCTGGATTCGAAAAGACAGCCGTAATTCAGAAACGGAGCGCGTGCCCTCCGGCCAATATGGTTCGGGACCTGTGAGCGCCGCCAGATGGTCCTCGAAATCAAATCGCGGCACGGTATTATCGGGCTGAGGCTGTAAAAACACGGCCTGAATGCGGCCATCGCGCGCGGCGGACAATTGCGGCATGCGTGCCCGGTTCATCAGGTTGGCCACCAATGCGGTGATGAAGACGGTTTTGCCAGCTTGGCTCAAGCCAGTGACACCGATCCGCAGCGACGGTTCAAAAAACGCCTCTGACACGGTGGCACCGGCGGCCTCGACCCCGCGGGTCAGGCGATCTGCAAACTCCCCAATCACGTGTGTGCTTAGCTGCCGCTCTTGCCGCCACCGAAGAGGCGTTGCCACAACCCGCGCGCCTTGTCGCTGGCCGCATCCATGTGATCGTCCACGCGTTCAATCGCTTCGCCCACATCCTCCAAAACCGGCTCCACCCGCGCCTTGCGGAACCGCACCCAAAGCTGCCAAATCCAAAGACACAGTGCGGCCAGAACGATCAGGAAAATCACATTGAACCAAGGAAAGATCGTGACGTCCGGGCCACTCACCTGGCGCACGCTCATGGCATTCGGGTAAATGGAGAGAAACTGATTGCGCCAACCATACTTCCTGACCGCCACCCATTTCGGGGCCTCAGCGGTTGAGGTCAGATCGGCCGCGCGTGCCTGGAGATCGGCAGAATTCACCTTGAAATAAGGCGGCCAGCCCCAACCGGTGTCTTCATTGCGGTAAACGATTGGGCGCCCATTTTCGCGAATCGCAGAGATGAATTTTACATCCCTGTTTCCAGAGGTCGCATCTGTGGGTTCAGCTCCGGCCCAGAAAAACGCCCCGTTGCCAATTTCGATCCGGCGCACCTCGGTTGCGACGATGCGCACGATATCCGTGCCTGGGAGCGTGTATTGCAGGAACCCGCCCACGATCAGGACCAGCATCCCGATCAGGCTCCATTTTACATATTTCATCGCCCGACCCTATCTGTTCGATGTCAAAATCAGCAGCGCAAAGATCACCAGGGGGACCCCGTAGACCACCACCGCAAGTACCTTGCGCATTCTTGCAGTATAGGCGTCAACTCCCGCCTGCACGAAGGCCGAACGCTGTTTTTCGGTTGCCGATGACGTATAGTCGCGCTCCAGCTTTTCGCGCTGTGCGGCACGGAGGTAGAAAAAGAGCCCCAGATACACGATGGTTTGCGCAACGAGCACCAGAGCAAGCAATCGCATAAACGCCATGTGCCCCTCGATGAAACTGTCCTCGTGTTACATACGCATGGTTTCTGACGGTGCAATGACCGGAGAGAAGAATGCAGCAGACCGGCGCGAGAAATCTGATCACCGATGTCGCTGGGCTTCGGGTCGGCAATGCCCAAGATCCCCATATCAAAACTGGCGTGACGGTTCTGACGGCGGATCAGCCCTTTACCGCAGCGGTGCATGTGATGGGAGGTGCACCCGGAACGCGCGAGACCGATCTGCTGGCACCGGATAAATTGGTTGGCGCGGTTGACGCGCTTGTGCTCTCGGGCGGGTCCGGTTTTGGGCTGTCCGCGGCTTCGGGCGTGGCCGATGCGCTCCGCGTCCTGGGGCGTGGCTTTGCGGTAGGGGATCAGCGGATCCCGATTGTGCCTGCGGCGATCCTTTTCGATCTTTTGAATGGCGGGGATAAAACCTGGGGCGAAAACCCCTATGTTGCCTTGGGTCAGCAAGCCTTGACCGCGGCGGCGGAAGACTTTGCTTTAGGCACCTATGGTGCCGGCACGGGCGCGAGCGCCGGCCCGGTGAAGGGCGGGCTCGGTTCTGCCTCTCTTAGGGTCGGAGATTTCACCGTGGGTGCACTTGTGGCAGTCAACGCTTTGGGCTCGCCCTTAGTTGGAGAAAGCGCTCATTTTTGGGCTGCTGCCTTTGAGATCGGCGATGAGTTCGGCGGGTTGGGAGCGGCAAGCACCTATCCTCCAGCAGAGCTTCTCGAAGTACCCCAAACGCCGGGCACCTCCACGACCATCGCGATTGTGGCCACTGACGCAGCGCTCGACAAAGCTCAGGCAACCCGTCTGGCCGTTACTGCTCATGACGGCTTCGCGCGGGCTTTGGTTCCGTCTCACACGCTTCTTGATGGCGACTTGATCTTTGCCGCCGCTACGGGCGCGCAGCCCCTCGGCGATGCGGTTGCAGATCAAATGCGGCTCGGTCATGGGGCGGCGCTGTGTGTTTCCCGGGCCATCGCCCGCGGGGTCTTTGCCGCCACGGCCGCGCCGAGGGACAAGCTGCCATGCTGGCAGGATCGGCGCAACTGAGCCCTGGCGGGCCTTGATGCACTGCAGTAGTCTCTCATCAACCAATTACGGTCCAAAGAGGAGCCGGATATGCTCGATACCCCTACAACTGATCTGAAGGCCCGGCTCTCTGATCCGTCGCTCTTGGAAACCCGCGCTTGGATCGATGGCGCTTGGATCGGGGCCGATAGCGGCGCGACCTTTGACGTGATCAATCCGTCTCGCGGGGATGTCATCGCCCAAGTCGCCGATCTCGGTCGGGCAGAGACCGCTCGTGCCATCGCTGCTGCGGAACCAGCGCAGAAGGCCTGGGCCGCGCTAAGCGCAAAAGAGCGCTCTGTGGTGTTGAAACGCTGGAACGCGTTGATGCTGGAGAATGCCGAAGACCTTGCGGTGATCCTCACCGCCGAAATGGGCAAACCATTGGCCGAGGCGCGAGGAGAGATCGGCTATGGTGCGAGTTTCATCGAGTGGTTCGCGGAAGAGGCCAAACGGGTCTACGGTGAAACGGTTCCGGGTCACATGAGCGACAAACGGGTCACGGTGATCCGCCAGCCGGTGGGGATTGCAGGTGCGATTACTCCTTGGAACTTCCCCAACGCGATGATCACCCGCAAAGCCGCCCCCGCCCTGGCCGCAGGTTGCGCCTTTATTGTCAAACCGGCTGAAGACACACCGCTTTCCGCCATCGCGATGGGGGTTCTGGCGGAACGCGCAGGCATCCCCGGTGGCGTGTTCCAAGTGGTGCCGTCCATAGATGGACCGGCGATTGGCCAGGAGTTTTGTGAAAACCCTGCCATGCGAAAGCTGAGTTTCACTGGCTCCACCGAGGTTGGTCGCATTTTGCTGCGTCAAGCGGCCGATCAAGTGATGACATGTTCCATGGAGCTTGGCGGTAACGCGCCTTTCATCGTCTTTGACGATGCCGATTTGGATGCCGCGGTTGTTGGCGCAATGGCCTGTAAATATCGCAATGCTGGTCAGACCTGCGTCTGTGCCAATCGGATCTATGTGCAATCTGGTGTCTATGATGCCTTTGCCGAGAAGCTGGCCGCGGCGGTAGCCCAGCTAAAGGTCGGTGACGGCTTTGGAGACGGCGTGACGATTGGGCCATTGATCAACCAGGACGCCGTGGCCAAGGTCGAACAGCACCTGTCGGATGCCAAGGGAAAAGGCGCGACGGTGATCGCGGGTGGCGCGCCTGATGCGCTTGGCGGAACATTTTTTGAGCCGACACTGGTCAGCAATGTGACGCAAGACATGTTGATCGCGCGCGAAGAGACGTTTGGCCCGGTCGCGCCCTTGTTCCGCTTTGAGACCGAGGAAGAGGCGATCGCGATGTCAAATGACACCGAATTTGGCCTCGCGGCGTATTTCTTCGCACGCGACATTGGTCGGATCACTCGTGTCTCAGAGGCCCTGGAATACGGCATTATCGGCGTCAACAGCGGGATTATCTCAGCCGAAAGCGTCCCCTTTGGCGGGGTGAAGCAATCGGGGCTGGGCCGCGAAGGCGGACGGCAAGGGATCGAGGAATATCTCGAGACCAAATACATCTGTCTGTCGGTTTGATCGGTGGCCTGATCATCGATCAGGTCACAAATCTCTCATGATGGGGGCATAGCCCTGACGAAAGACATACGTCGTATGAGACGACCCTTGTCAGGTCATACGCCAAGCGACGTGCAAGTATCTCGAAAACCGCCCTTGGAGCCGCGCAAAGTGCAGCGTTGAACATAGCGCAGCGCGAAAAGGCAACCACGTCGCAGCGCTCGAACGCCAATCGGGCATAATCACCCCGACGCTGTCCGATGTCGTCGTCAGTTCTGACGCAGGCCGCGGCATCCACGTCGCCGAGGGCAGCGTGATCGGCATGCTGCGCGGCACAAACTCAAATGGACAGTGTTGGGAAAGCTGTCGTCTTGGAAGAATACGATGACAGATCCGGCACGCTCACGTTCGCTAGCCGGATATCGCCAATGAGATCGATAGCGATGGTGTGACCGTCACCCAAGCCGGAAAACAGACCAAAAGCAGACTTTTAGCCTGTCGCCCGGCACCTGTGAGGTGACGGGCGAAAGCTCTAAACTAGGCTCTGCGCCGTAGGTAAGCAAACCCGCCCAAACCGGCGAGTAGCAGAGCGCCTGCGCCGGGCAATGGAACGGGCGCCATGGCAATGTCGACGCTTACATTGTCGATGCCGTTCATTTCGTCGAAGCCATTGATGCTCTCAATCTCGATCGTGATCGCGCTGACATCCGATATAATTGTCGTCCAATCGGATTGGCTTTCCCCCCAAATCGCGGCAGAGAGAACCGTTGAGGCGGTTTGCCAGGTCGAATTCGGCTGAAGGTCTGTGATATCTAGAGAAGAGGACAACCCACCCCCGCTAATTGTGACCTCGCCAAACCCGGTCAGGACGTTATTCGGAACCAGCCCAATAAAGTCAAATGACAGCATCCCGCCATCGAGCAAGGCAATGCCAATAAATTTGCTTGGCGCAATTATTGTCCCGAAATTACCCGTGGTGTCCGTTCCTTTTAGATAGCCAACAGGATTCCCACCCGAGTCGATGTGCTGTAAAGAGAAGCCGTTCCCCGTCCATCCTTCTAGATCACTGTCAAAGGTTGACGTCACCGACCCAGCCAAAGCAGGTGCCGCCGCGATCATTGTTGCCGCCGCCGCTACGAAAAGTGTTTCTCTTAGCATATTCGTTACTCCTCCCATTTTTTCAGAACGTTAAATAGTTTCGTATTCCTGTCAAACTATTTCATTGGGCCAAAACTCACCCGCTAAATTTTTTAACACCGGCACGATTCGAAGCGTCTCGAGACGATAGGCTTCGACACACTCAGGCAGACAGGCGACATTGCCCTCCTGCTCAATGATTGTTTTGCCCTGCGAGCCATTCCACAAACAGAACACGCAGGAACGAGCTTCGCAAAAGCGACACAAAACTGTCTTTGAATTGTCGCCAATTAGCGCAAGGACTGGCGCGCCTATTGAGAGGGAGATTAAAATGAGCACACGCTTGGTTTGCCTCACCTCTGCGCTTGCGCTGACCATTGGGTCGGCCTCTGCGCAGGAGATGAACTTCAATCGCATCGCATCTTTTCCAGTCATCGACAACATGGCCAAGGGCGAAGACCCCGCGCGCGAGTCCGCACCGGAGATTATCGATGTCACTGCCGATGGTATGAAGTTGGTTTACACCGATAGCCCGCTGGAATCGCTCGGTCGGATCGATATCTCCGATCCTGCGGCTCCGGCGCCGCTGGGCAACGTGGCGCTGCCAGGCGAACCCACATCGGTCGCAGTGATCGGCAACACCGCTTATGTCGCGGTCAACACCTCTGAGAGCTACACCGATCCCTCAGGTCAGTTTCTAGCCGTCGATGTCGCCACGGGCGATTTGCTCAATTCCTGCCCCTTGCCAGGCCAGCCCGACAGCGTTGCGAAATCGAAAGACGGTGTGTTCCTCGCGGTCGCCATCGAGAACGAGCGTGACGAAGACCTCAATGATGGCGTGATCCCGCAGTTGCCAGCCGGGTCCTTGGTATTGGTCAATGCCGGGGAGGGGGGTCTAGACTGCGACAGCATGCTGACCGTCGATCTGACCGGGTTGGCCGAGATCGCTCCGTCGGATCCCGAGCCTGAATATGTCGATATCAACGGCCTTGGTGAGACCGTGATCACGCTTCAAGAAAACAACCACATCATCGTGGTCTCCGCTGAGGGTGAGGTGATCAGCAGTTTCTCTGCCGGCGCCGTAGATCTTGAAAACATCGATGCAATAGATGACCGCGCCGCGATCCTGCCCGTCGATAGCCAGCCGGGCCGTCTGCGCGAACCGGATTCAGTGAAATGGATCGACAACGACCATTTCGCGACCGCTAACGAAGGCGACTACAATGGTGGCTCTCGTGGGTGGACCATCTTCAACAAAGACGGCTCGGTCGTCTATGAAAGCGGCCCCTCGTTTGAGCATGCATTGATCCAAATTGGTCACTACCCAGATCGGCGCTCCGACGCCAAAGGGGTCGAGCCAGAGGCGATCAACTTCGCCGAGTTCGACCGCAAGCCGATGGTTTTTGTGGGCTCCGAGCGTGGTTCAATCATTGGTGTCTACGATGTAAGTGACCTTGCGAACCCAGTTCTGGCGCAGCTTTTGCCATCTGGTGTTTCACCTGAAAGCTATGCCGTGATCCCAGAACGTGGGCTTTTGGCCTCGGCCAATGAGTTCGACGGACGCGAAGACGGCGCTGCTCCGGCCCATGTCATGGTGTTCGAGTATCAAGAAGCTCCGGCGAGCTATCCCCATTTGACCACTGCTGGGATGGACACGCTGACCGGCTTTGGTGCGATCTCTGGCATGGTGGGCGCGGCTGACGGCATGATTTATGCGGTTAATGACAGCTTCTATGGCTATCAGCCGACCATCTTCAAAATCGACCAGAGCCAAACCCCGGCTCAGATTGTTGAAGCGATCCCGGTCACCCGCGCGGGTCGGCCTGCGCAAAAGATCGATATGGAGGGCATCACATTAGACGCCGATGGGAACTTCTGGGTCGCCTCAGAGGGTCGCACCGACCGCGTCACCCCCCACGCGATCTACATGATCGACAGCGGCGGCGCGATCAAACAGGAGATCGGCCTGCCGAAAGAACTGATGGCCACCGAGCGGCGCTTTGGCTTTGAGGGCATCACACTGGCCTCGGATGGCACACTTTGGATGGCGGTCCAGCGGGAATGGGACGATGATCCGAAAAACTACGTGAAACTCGTTGCTTACAACCCAGAGACGGAAGAATGGGGCGCGGTGCTCTATCCCAAAGCGGAACCGGAAAAAGGCTGGGTTGGTCTTTCGGAAGTCACCGCCCACGGCGACCATTTCTACATCGTCGAGCGTGACAACCAGCATGGATCTGAGGCTGTGACCAAAAAGGTCTACCGTGTGCCCGCCTCAGAGATGGTGCCCGCAAAAATCGGTGGTGATGATGCCTTGCCAATCGTCAGCAAAGAACTGGTGCGGGATCTGCTGCCCGATCTGACTTCCACAGGTGGTTATGTGCTCGACAAGGTCGAAGGCTTGGCCATCGATTCAGACGGGATCATTTGGATTTCCACGGACAATGATGGTGTGGATGACCACTCCGGTGAGACGATGTTCTTCAGCATCGGCAATGCAGACGGCTAAGCTGGGTTGAACCGACATACCGTAAGGCCCGCTCTCGTCGAAAGAGCGGGCCTTTTTCGCTTCGGATAAAGCCTTTGCGCCTTAGTTCACGGCTTGCGCTTCGACGGTTTCCACCGGTGCAGTGCGCTGGATGTCAATCCGGCGTGGTTTAAGGGCTTCTGGGATTTCGCGCTTCAGCTCAATGTTCAAAAGCCCATCGGTTTGCGAAGCGCCGGTGACGACCACATGATCGGCAAGATGGAAGCGGCGCTCAAACGCGCGCGTGGCGATACCGCGATGCAAATAGCGGCGTTCACCTTCTTCCTCGGCCTTCTTTGCAGAGACGATAAGGGCGTTTTCACGCACCTCTACAGTCAACTCATCTTCAGAGAAGCCAGCCACTGCAATGGTGATGCGGTAGTCATCTGCTGAGGTTTTTTCGATATTGTAAGGGGGGTAGCTCTGCTGACTGACGTCCGACGCCAATACGCGGTTCATCAGATCGCCAACCTGGTCAAAACCAACGGTTGCGCGATAAAGCGGAGCAAGATCAAAGTGACGCATCAGGAATCCTCCTTTGAGAGCGATGCCATATGATACCCTTCCATATGGACAGGGCCGTTAGGACGTATCGAGACCCGAAATCGGCGCCTCATAGCTTTCAGTTGGGAATTCCCGAAATTGCTTTCAAGGGATGATCGTATTGCTGCCCACGGGCGCTGCATTGGTCAACGGTTTGGTCTGTTGACCTGCCACCTGATGGTCATTTCCAAAGAGCTGGGAACGGGCGGGCGCGTCAGCGGCAACAGCAATCGCGCGACCAATAAGCACCGGCGGCTTGGCACCGCTCATGGCGATAATCACCCCAGCAATGCGCGGTCCCTGTGCGGTTGAGACAACCATTGGCGCCCCGGACACCCCGGGGGTCGCCTCGCAGGTGGTGCCAAGCAGGTTGCCATACCGCCCCATGATCCGGCAGTCGGTTTCACGCGACAGACTGAAGGAGCGGTCGCGTCCATAGCTGAATGTCGCTACTTTTTGACCGACTTCGGTGCGTTCTAGAAGTGGCAAAGGTGTCACCAGATGCGCCGGGACCTGCTGACGCAACTTAATCAGAGCCAGATCACGGGAAATCGGACGACCAGCGGCAAAGTATCCTTCAGCCGGAAGCACAGCCGATGCCTGCCCATGGACCGCGTAGTTGCCATTGCGGAACCCAGCGAGGAAATGAACCGCCTGTGGTTTGACGATCCGTCCGGTCCGGCGGTTGGCCACACAGTGCGCGGCGGTGAGCACGAGGTCAGTGGCAATAAGTGTCGCGGTGCAATACCCCTGGCCTCGAACGTTTAACCGACCGACGGCTTGCCAGCCCGCTTGATACTCCGCGGACAGCATTTTGCGACTGCTTTCGGAGGCCGCTGCGGGCAGAGCCAAAAGCAATGAACAGATCAACAAGAGACTCGCGCGTAACATGAGCAAACCATGGCAGGAGAGCGCTAATTAGTTTAGCCCTTTGTACCAGAATTCACGTTTCAATGCTGAGAATTCCAACTTGTTTTGCTGAGAATTCTTCCACTTGAGAGCCTTAATTACGGCTGGCTTGAATCTTCCACTGCCGAACTGAAATGTGGCCTTTGATGCTTCGTGAAAACCTCGAGTGTGCGATTGGGTTGGGAGACCTGATCGGAAGATCCACATGCGAAGGAGATCGCGTTAAGCTATTAAAATACATTAATATTTCCTCGAAAACGTGATTGCCTGACGTGGACTTTGCCTAGATCCTTGTTGTGTCTAAGGCTTCCATTAAAAACTCATTTTCAGTCCCGTTGAGATCAAATTTGCCAGCTTCGAACCCTGGTTTCATGGTCGCAGCAGGCGGATTCGGATCGGGCAGTCGGCGATACTCTCTGAGGTTAACCAACTTTCCTTTGTGTCACCGCGCTCTGATGAAAAAACCAGCAACTCTAAGGCCGCGGTCGAACCTTCGTCGCTCTTGTTCAACTGTATTGCGTCGGGCTCACTAGAGGTGAGTCGAAATCGTATTTAGCGATGCAAAACAATGACAGCAGAGCCCAGACGATTGATCACGGCAACCAACGCGTTATTGCGACCAACCCTGTCGATCCGGGATCACGCACTGCTCCCTTGAAGCACAGGTTTCCTCCGCCTCTGAGACCAAAAGCCAGTGGACAAAGAAGATATCACTTTATGCCAGTGACAAGACCGCCCTTCTAAGACTACTGCAAAAATCATGGATGTTTTCGCCCCCCTATCCGGCTTTCACCTGCTTGACGCCGCAGCGGTCGTCTTTCTGTTTTTATGTTGGACACTGATCGGTTGGCAGATCGAACGTACGGGCGCGCGGCGGAAATCGGTCTCGGTCCTGATGGCGCAATATCGGCGAGAATGGATGACCCATGTCCCCGAAAGAGACCCTAGGGTGTTTGATGCGCTGCTCACGACAAATCTCAGAGACGGTACGGCGTTTCTCGCATCGGCCTGTCTGATTGCCATCGGTGGCGCGACGGCGCTTTTGACCAATACTGAGCAGGTCGGAGCGATCACAGCCGATCTGACCCAGGACACGGCCCCAGAGATCGTGCTGGAGATCAAGCTCTTGATCGTGGTCCTGCTTGTGACGAACGCATTCCTAAAGTTCGTTTGGGCCAATCGCGTGTTTGGCTACTGTGTGGTGATGATGGGGACCATTCCAAACGATCCCGAAGATGCCCGCACACCGCTTCGCATTCACCAAGCCGCGGAACTGAACGTGTCCGCCGCACGCGCGTTCAATCAGGGTTTGCGGTCGATCTATTTCTCACTTGGTGCTCTCGCTTGGTTGATTGGCGCCGTTGCGCTAATCATCGCAACACTGGTGGTGCTCTGTGTTATCATACGTCGCGAATACATCTCCAACTCCCGCGCCGTCCTTGCGAAGGACCCTGCCCTATGATCCGATTAGCCATCCTTTTGACTATCGCCACCGCCGTTGCCGTTCACGCCGACCCCCCTGAAGTGGTCGATGTCGTCGCCACCGAGTCTTCAAGCGGCTGGCGTTTCGATGTGACCATTGCCCATCCTGATACGGGCTGGGACCATTATGCTGACGGCTGGGAAGTGCTCGCCCCCGATGGCACGCGGCTTGGATTTCGCGAGCTTTACCACCCCCATGTGGACGAACAGCCCTTCACCCGCAGTCTCTCAGGCGTCGCAGTCCCAGACGGGATCACCGAGGTTATTATCCGTCCGCGCTGCAACACCACCGGTTGGGCCGAGGAGGGCGTGAAGATCTCATTACCCACCTCATAGGCCAAGGTTCTCAAATGTGAGGGCTTGCGCGGATTGACCGATAGAACCTGCACGCCTGTCCCGCACGCAAGCCCGGCCCCCGTCTACATTTTGCTCAACCCGTGGAGCATAAGGTTGGCGACCAAATCACCATAGTCTTTGCGCGCCGCGCGACCGGTAGCGGAATTCCAAGCATAGTGACAATTCAGCATACCGAAGACAGACATGGTGGCAGCACGAAGCTTGCTCCGATCCCTTTCAAAGCGCTCCGGTGCGACCTTCGCGAAATGGCTGACAAGTACCGGACAATCTCGCGCTGGTAATCCATCAGGGTTGCCTGATGGTCTTTGGGCAGGGCTGACAGAGGCGCGAGTTGAACTTTGTGATGGTCATCGCTCCCTTGATAGGCTTGTAAGAACTCATGGATCATTTGGCGAAATCGGTCTTCAGCCGACCCCTCCGAGGGCAGTGACAGCAATATGTCCTCTCAATCGTCAAAGGTAGATGTCCATCAGATCAAAGAGCAGCGCATACTTGATTTGGGAATAGAGATAGTTATCGGCCTTAGAAATCCCGCAGGCCGCAGCAATCTGGTTCATCGATGCCCGGTCGAAACCTTCTGACGCAAACATGTGCGCGGCGGTGGTAACGATCTGCAAGCGTTTCTCGGCGTGATCTTTCGCTATCGTTTGGCCTACGTTTGCTCCTTTTCTGAGGGGACATCCTATGTGGAAAGCCTTCTTCAGTATCGCTGGAGGGGTTACAACGCGGGACTCTCTCGCAAGAGCGCCGCTAAAATCCCAACAGCATCACATGACAATTAATAGACCGATCGGCCGGTGGATGGTCGCATTGTGCAAGATAAAGAAAAGAGAAGCCTGACCGATGGCCCTGCAAAGGCTAAAAAAGTACCCCCCAATCCCAAAGCCAGGAATACGGGCGCTCCATCCCCATCCCGACGGTTTGAGGCCAAGACAAGTCACGGTGAAGGCATCTTCGGCCTCTGCCACTTGAACATAGACAGGTCCGGTCAAAGGAGAGCTTAGCCAGATCATATGCCATCGAGTGCCCGAGCTGACCGCCGGAGCAACCAATGGTCTCCATCTCGATGGTCTGGCCCCGGGGATTCCGCTCAGCGCCGGGTCGATGGGTTTGCCCCAATGCTCCAGCCAAAGTGATGCGGATGTTTTTAAAGTATGTGATCCTACGCGATCGCGCTCTCACTCTTTCCTAAAGACAAGATCTTCGATTTCACGGTCGCCCATGATGCCTGCGGGCCGCAAAGCCATGGTCAGCACGATCACTGTTCCCAGCATCACACCCGAAAGGCCAAGGACCTCGGGCAGATCGATCCCCCAAACCGCTGGACCGGTTTCCAGCCAACGGACCCACTCCAAACCAAACGAGATCAAGAATGTGCCAAGAAGCGCGCCGGTGACCGTCCGCATCCCGCCGAGGATCAGCATCGCAAGTGTTAGAAACACATGGTTAAAGTAAAATGGCCGCGCGCTGATTGTCCCGAGGAAGTACGCATAGGCGATGCCTGCCACGGCCAAAAGCACACCCGAAAGCACCCATGCGATCAGCCTCATGCGATGGACATCGACCCCCATCGACATCGCCCCGACCTCATCATCGGCAGAGGCACGCAGTGCAACGCCCCAACGGCTTTCTCGAAACATACGGACGATGAAGACCATCGCGACGGCGACGATCACCGCCGAGGTCAACGAAAAGACCTGTGGGATCCCAAAAAACGCCTGATTGCCTTTGAAAATATCGGTCCGATAAAGGAACAGCGAGTGCACGATCACCAGGATCGCGAGCGAGACGATTGTGGCACCGATCCCTGAAAGCCGCACGATGAAGAGCCCCACAAGGAAGGCAATCGCCCCTGTGATAGCGATCGCGATCATAGCTGAGGTGACAGGGTCAAGCTCAAAGGCGTTCAGCCCCCAGGGCGCGCTCGGAAGCGAGATCTTCTTCATCGCCACTGGCGTCACACAGATCGCCGCGGCATAGGCGCCGATACCCATAAACGCAGAATGGCTAAGATTGGTGATCCGCGCGTTGCCCATGAAGACCTGTAAGGCCAGCACCACCATAAGGTTTACATAGGCGCCGTAAACAATGCGGAGTTGATATCGTGAGCCAAAACTCACGGTCAAAAAGCCGATACCGATCAACAGCACCGCAAGGATCGCCGCCCCAATCAACCCGCGTTTCTGGGCGCGCGAGAGGGTCACTCTTTGTCCCCCTTCTCGCGACGGGGCGTCAGAATGCCGTCAGGCCTCCAGATTAGCACAAGCGCGATAATGCCAAAGACGAAAGCATCGGTCATGCCCCCGAGGGATTGCGGGAGCATGACCAGCATCGCAACCTCGATTGCACCGAGTAGAAAGCCACCAAGCACCGCCCCAGGCAAACTCCCAAACCCGCCTACCACACAGGCAACAAACGCTTTGAGGACCGGGTCAAAGCCTAAATGCGGATCGACAGAGCCACGCCGCGCCATAATGAAAACGCAAGCGATCCCCGCCAGCAAACCAGAGATCAAGAAGGCAGCGGCAAAGACTCTATTCGCGCGGATACCTAAGAGCCGAACCATCTCGAAATCGAGCGATGCCGCACGCATCGCCAAGCCGAGGACAGTATGCTTCAGGAACAGCATCATCGCGATTATCACAAAAAGCGTGGCTAGGGTCTCAAAGAGCTGCAGAGAGGAAATCCGCAAGCCACCAATCTCGATTGGCCATTCGAGAAAGTAGAGTGAGGTCACAGCGATCGGGCGCGGCGAGACAAAAAGTAAAAACAAGTTCTGCAGGATGATCGACACACCGAAGGCTGTCAGCAAGCCAGTGGTCGGATCGGCATAGCGCACCGGTCGGAAAGCGACCCTTTCCAAAGTCACAGAGGCTGCCATGGCGCAAATAATAGCCACGCCAATCACGATCAGCGGATTGTTCAGCGCCAGCGCCGCCATCGCCACCATCGAATAGCCACCGACCGCGATCATCTCCCCATGGGCGAAGTTCACAAGCCCCATGATGGAGAAAACGATGGCCAGCCCAAGAGCAAGAAGCGCATATTCCGCGCCGAAGGAGAGTGCGTTCATCACCTGTTGGGCCACGTATTCCACGCTAGAGCCCCGTAAGCTCTGCCATCAGGGCGTCGTTGATCCCCAGCGTGTCGGCGGTACCTTCGGCGACGATACGGCCATTGTTCAGAAGATAGGCATAGTCTGAAAGACGCAGCGCTTGGGACGCATTTTGTTCCACCAGAAGGATGGTCATCCCTTGGTCTTTGAGTTTCCGGATCATGGCGAAAATCTGCGTTGCAATCTTTGGGGCGAGGCCAAGGCTCGGCTCGTCCAGCAAAAGGATCCGCGGACCGGACATCAAAGCGCGGGCAATCGCCAGCATCTGTTGTTCGCCGCCAGATAGGGTTCCTGCTTGCTGGTTGCGACGTTCCCCAAGGATCGGAAAGGTGTCGAACCACTGCTCCATCCGCGATCGCACATATTCTGGTTGGATCGCCCCGCCAAGGCGGAGGTTCTCCGCGACTGTGAGATTGGAAAAGACCCGGCGTCCCTCGGGCGAGACAGCGATGCCACGGCGCATCCGTGCCTCTACCGATAGGGTCGTCAGATCGTCCCCCAAAAGCGCCATCCGCCCGGTGGCTCTTGCGACCCCAGTGATGGCTGAAATCGTGGAGGTTTTGCCCGCACCGTTGGGTCCCAGAAGCGAAACACAATCTCCTTCTTTCACGGTGAAAGAAATGCCGTGCACGGCCTCGATTGGCCCGTGAAAAACCCGAAGATCGGCGACAGCTAACATGTTTCAACGAAGGGAATGGGGCCGCGCATGGCCCCGATCACAGCCTTAGTTCCAGTCGGTCGGTGTGTTGGCGGGGATCTCGTTTGAAATAAGGACCCGGGTGCCATCTTCGTAGCCGATCACAGGTATGGTTCGCTGGGCATAGGTCTTGGTGTCCTTGAAGGATATCTCTGGAACAGTCAGCACCGGCACGCTGTCGGCGGTCCGCAATGTTTCCGCAATCGTTGCAGGATCAGTGCTGCCAGAGGTTTCCACGGCCCAAACGACGGCCTTGACCGTATCGGCCCCCGTCGCTGGAAAAAGCCCCTCGACATCCATCCCCATGTCTTTGCAATCGGACATGAACTTGACCACTGCGCTGTCTGCGGTGGACGGCGCGAGAGTGGCGAAAAACACTTTGTCGAGCAGTGATGGATCTTCAGATCCGACGGCATCAAGCGACGGGTCGTCGAACCCGTCAGAGCCCACCACATAGGCATCGATCCCTGCCGATTTTAGCTGGCGCACCAACACGCCGACATCAGGCATGATCGAAGAGATATAGACCGCGTCGATGTCCTCCCCAAGCGCCTTCATTTCGGCTATCTGAGGCGACCAGTCCGAGGTGCCAAAAGAGAAGTTCATCTTGGCCAGAACCTTACCGCCGCCTTCTTCGACCACATCTCCGAACCACAAGGGAGTGCGCGCCGACCAGGACCCGCCTTCATCGGACGTCATCAAGACCACGTTTTTGACACCAAGGCTCAGCGCATGATTGGCAGCCGCCGTTGCGGTGAACGGATCCGGCGAGACGCCTGTGAAAAAGTTGTCGACGATGCCCGCATGCATCTCCACTTGGGTCGATTGCGGCTGGAAGATCGACACGCCGTAGCCTTGCGCGATCTGCGCCACCGGGATCATCGTGTCAGAGAATGGGATTGTGCCGAGCATAACCACGCCTTCGTCCAGAAACTTCTGAGCCAGGCTGATCGCGGTTTGCGTGTCGGCGCCAGAGTCTTGCGTCAGTACCTCAATCTTCATGCCGTTGACCCCGCCGTCGGCATTGATCATCTCGGCCATGCAGCGCGCGCCCTGCCACTCGGCATAGGGTGCATAGTCGCCTGTCATGGGCACGCCGAGGCCAATCTTGATGGTGTCTTCGGCCAAGACGGGGGTCGCCAGTGCGACGCAGGCCGTGGTCAAAAGCAGTTTTTTCATTTCATTCTCCCTGTTTGATGCCGGCACTCAAGCCGCGTTGTGGTTTTCACCTAGATAGGCGTCGATGACCTGTCGGTTTTCGGTAACTTCGTTCGGGGTGCCGTCGGCAATCACTGCACCCAAATTGAGCACGGTGATTTGCTCGCAAAGCGACATGATGAATTTCAGGTCGTGGTCGATGACCAAGAGCGCGCAATCGCTTTGGTCGCGGACCCATTGCAATGCAGTGTTAAGAGCTGCGGTTTCGGTTTCGTTCATTCCTGCCGCTGGTTCGTCGAGCATCAATACACGCGGGCGGAGGGCCAGAGCACGCACGATCTCAAGCCGTCTCAACTGTCCATAGGCCAACGCCGATGCAGGCGCGTTCAGCAAACCGCTCAAATCGAAGCGCAGGATCGCCTCAGCAACGATGTCATTGCCGCGCTTGCTGGCCGCACCCGCATAGCTTGCGACATCGATATTTTGTCGAACCGTGAGGCTTGGGAACACTCGAAGGTTCTGGAATGTACGAGCGAGACCCTTTTTCGCGCGTGCCTGCGTTGAAAGACCGTCAAGCGGCGTGCCGTCGAGAGAGATCGTCCCAGCAGAGTGTGTCAAAAGCCCAGAGATGAGGTTCACCAGAGTGCTCTTTCCAGCACCATTTGGCCCAATTAGCCCGCGCACCTCGCCTGCGAGGATCGACATAGTCACAGTATCGACCGCCTTCACCCCGCCAAAGGCCTTTGAGACACCGCGAAGCTCAAGCATCAGCGAGCTCCGCCACCAGCGCCTCAGTGGTCACTTGACGACAATAACCTTTGATCGCGCTCAGCGAGTTTTGATGGCGCTCTGCCGTGTAGGTCAGACACGCATCGGTCACTTGCGTGACAAGGTACCCTAGATCACAGGCATCACGGATCGCGCTTTCAACACATTGATCGGTCAGGAGGCCAGACAAGACCAACTGTTTCACGCCAAGATTGCGCAGGATGTAGTCGATATGTGTGGAAACAAATACCGAAGACGAGGTTTTGGGCAGCACGATCTCATCGCCTTTGGGCGCGATCTGATCTATCACTTTGCCGTCCCAGGCACCTTTTGGGACATTGAAATCGGTGATTTTATAGTCGAGCGAGCGGTCCCGTCCATCAAGGGTCAGGCTTTCGATCGTGGTGTACATCACCTCGATCCCAGCCGCGCGACAGGCCGCTTGGATCGCTTGCATATTGGGGATCACGCGGGTGTCGAGTTCGCCGAAATACCAGCCGTACTTCGTCTCCAAATCCGCTTTCGGCACATCCTTCAACTCACCGCCGTCGCGATGGGCTGAGAAGTTCTGCACGTCAATGAAAAGCAGCGCCGATTGGGATGGGATCAGGGGCACATTACGGGTCAGCGTCATATCTGCGCCTCCATGAAATCGGCAATGGATTTGGTCAGCAGATTTGCCCAACGATTAACGCCATCGGCATCGCGAAGCTGGTCATTTCGGATCTCGATCAAGCTATGGGGCAGGCCCCACGGCTCGGCATGGCGTGGAATGAACCAATCGGTGTCATCTGTGATTTGATACGGCTCGTTAAGGGCAAGCATGAGGCTTGGATCCTGACGCCTTAGAGATGCCATCAAGGCCTGCGCTGTAGGCACGGATCGGCGCGTTAGAACTCCGGCATTCCAAGGCCGATCCCGTCCGTCCATTCGAGGCGTGAAGGAGTGAATTGAGAAGGCCGCTGATCGTTTGCGATCTTTCAAGAGTTTCGATATCGCGCGATCGAAGGGCTGAAAAATCTCTTCCATGCGTGCCTGACGATCAGCCTCGGTCAAACCACTGTTGAAGCTGATTTCTTCGTGATCACTGATCACCGGGATCGAGCTTGGCACACCCGGCGGACGGTTGCAGTCTATGACGAGCCGCGAATACCGCTGCAGAACCAGCGGTGCATCGAGCGCATGCGACACTCTCCGCGCCAAGTCTCCAGCACCGATATCCCAACCGCGATGGCTGTCGACGATCTCTTCCGGCGGCGCCAGCCCGCGCAGCGCCTGCGGGATCGCACGAGCTGAATGTTCACAAATCAGCAAAATTCCGGAGCTGCTTCCGGGGTTCAAAACCTCAACGGGTTGAGGATCAGACGGGCCGATCAATGGTCGCAGTAAGGCTTGGTCCACCGGTTCAGCCTAAAGAAACAAAATCTCCAGTGTCAATCATTGGGCGATTGACTGAAAATTATTTTCCAGAAATGATTAAATGATGACCATTCGTGACCAGATCGAAGTTGCTTCACCTGATCTCACTCAGTCGGAACGCAAACTCGCAACAGCGCTTCTGTCAGACTACCCTTATGCGGGTATGATCTCGATCCAAGAACTGGCAGAGCGCGCCGAGGTTTCTCCTCCGTCGATCTCTCGCTTTGTGACCAAGATCGGCCTTTCTGGCTACGCAGATATGCAACGGCAACTTTTGGCAGAGCTGCGCGCCGGGGATCGCTCTCCCGTCGACATTCATGCCACTTCGGAGCGCATTGAGGGCGGGTATCTGGCTGGCTTCCTTGAGCGTGCCGCCCATCAGGTTCAGTCTTCGGGCGAGGCGATCACCCAAGCACAATTCGATCGCATTTGCGACCTTCTCAGCGATCCTAAGCGCGATATCTATGCTCTTGGGGGGCGGATTAGCGATACCATCGCCCAACATATGTCTTTCCATCTGCGACAGTCGCGCGAGAGTGTTTATCATCTGCCCCGCGACCCTGATATCTGGCCAGAATACCTCCTGCGCATGAAAGCGGGCGATGTCTTTTTCTTGGTTGATTTCCGACGCTACCAACAAAATCTCTGCCCACTGGCCGCCGAGGCTCAAGCACGCAAGGTTCAAATTGTTTTGCTCACCGACAAATGGCTCTCACCTGCCACTCGCCATGCAGCAGAGGTTCTGGCCGTACCGATTGACACCGGCACAATCTGGGACAGCTATGCCGCGGCTTTGGCCGTGACCGAGGCCCTGGTGACCCGCGTCGCCGAAAAGACCTGGAACAAGACCAGAAAACGCATTGAAGCCTGGGACGCCGCGCGTGCCTTGACGATGGAGACCGCCCCATGACGATCACCGCGACCCCACTTATCTTCGCGGCGACCTGCGATATCTCGGGAAAAGTGAGGGGCAAAGCCTTTCCCCTGGACCAACTGGAAAGGCGCCTGCAACGCGGTGTGGGGTGGACACCCACCAATGTCCAGATCAATTGCTTTGACGGAATAGCCGACAGCCCGTTTGGCGCTTTAGGAGACCTCTTGCTTGTCCCGGACGAGGCTACCGCGGTAACCGCGGAGTTCGACACTCACACAGAGCGGTTCATGCTCGGCGACATCCATTTGCTCGATGGCACGCCGTGGGCGTTTTGCATGCGCTCATTGCTGAAATCAGCCCTGTCGCGACTGGAACAACACGCCGGGGTACGGCTCCTCGCGGCGTTTGAGCATGAGTTTCAGCTGAAGGGCGAAACGCAGATGTTGGGCGAGGGCTATGGCCGCAGAGGGTTCGAGGCCCAGCGAGCGCTCTGCGAAGCGCTCATCGCGCAAATTGGGGCGGCTGGACTGACACCGGACAGCATTATGAAAGAATACGGGTCGAACCAGTTCGAAGTCGTCATCGGACCACAAGAAGGCGTACGCGCCGCCGACGCCGCGGTCATTCTGCGAGAACTTACACGTTCTACCGCGCGCGCGGTGGGAGAAGACGCAACCTTTACGCCAATCAAAGACCCCGCCAGCGTCGGCAATGGCGTCCATATTCACATGAGTTTTCTGAACAACGACGGTAGCCCGGCAGGATATGATGCCGATGGCCCCTGCGGTATGTCCGATCTTACCGCGTCCTTTGCGGCGGGCGTGCTGAAATACCTCGACAGCATTCTCGCGCTTACGGCACCCTCAGTGATCTCCTATCTTCGATTGACCCCGCACCGCTGGTCGGCGGCCTATAACAACCTTGGGTTCCGAGACCGCGAAGCCAGCCTGCGCGTTTGCCCGGTGACCGCCACGGACCCAGCGGATATCGCTCGACAGTTCAATATCGAGTATCGCGCGGCGGATGCTGCCGCCTGTCCTTATCTGGCGCTGGCGGCCATCGTACATGCAGGGTGTCAGGGCATCGAGGACGGCTTAAGCGCACCGGAGCCGACGGAAGAGGATCTTTCGCTGCTGACCTCCGAAGAACTCTCCGCGCGTGGCTTCATCCGTTTGCCCGAAACGTTAGAAGCCGCGCTTGATAAGTTCGTCGCGAATGAGATCGTAACCGGCTGGCTGCCCGAGGGCTTTGCAAAACTCTACTCCGACCACAAAGCAAGCGAAATCGCTCATGTGGCCGAAATGGATACCAATGCACGCTGCCGGGCCTACGAGAACGCCTATTGATCGTCATCCACGACCAAACAATGTGTTCTGGGGAAGGCTTGGCAGGACAGCCCGGATAGGTCGGCGTTACCGCGACCCCCAAGGAGCCTCCATCCCAAGCGACATTCCGTCCGATGCCAAGATCCACCACTGAGATCACTGAGATCTCGGGGTCGGGAACTTAATCGAACCAATCCCAAATCTTGGCGACAGAATGTCTCATCTTAGCACTGCGCGTCCGGATAATTGAAGATCGACGAGTGCTTCTTCTTGCCGGACAAAAGAGCCTCGGTTAGCTCATCACGGCTGACCCCGAGCGTTTCGCGATAGCCTGCTGGCATCGATCCGCGCCTGAAACGCCGCGAATTTTTCTGGATCCTCTTTTTAGGCTTCCAAGGTGATCATCTGGCCTACACACAGCCCACCCTTGCAGCGGATTCTCAGATTTTGAAGACCCGGGCCAAGACTTTGAAATTTCCAGCAATCCGATTGCCGCCAAGCTCCCCTGCGAGGCGTTGCAGAACATCTCCGAATCCATAGTTTGGGATAGCGTCTTCCACCTGACGCACCTGAGCCTTGCTGAGGCCCTTGCGCATCATACCGCCGGTTGCGTCGATCCAATCGGCCTTGCGACAGGCATTCACCACCGCGGCCTCTGGTCCGGTATATGCGAATATCTTGTGATGCCAGTGGATGATGTTGCGCAGAAGTTCCGGATCAAATCCCCAGCCCTGCTCCGCATTATGCCGCAATGCCAAGGCCTCGGATGGTTCGAGATAGTCGAGCTGATGATCCGTCCAAAGACCGATATCGTGGTAGACAAAGGCCGTCTCTACGATCGGGCGATGCGCCGCGTCGCCGCCCAGAAAGTGCATGGCATAGGTTATCGTGCGATAGACGTGACCGCGATAAGCCGGATAATCCGCGCCAATGATGTCTTTAAAGGGCGCAAATAGGTTTTCTACGCGGTCGCTATGATCGATGATGGTCAAGGCTCTATCAGTCATGTTCGCTGCTCCGCCGCTTGCGATTAAACTTGCTCAAGGATTAGGGCTGTGCCCTGCCCCACCCCAACACACATCGTAAACCGCGCATAGCGTATGCCGCTGCGGCCAAGCTCTCGCGCGGCCGTCAAGACCAGCCGGACCCCAGACATGCCCAACGGGTGACCCATCGTGATGGCGCCATTATTGGGGTTATGAGAACCAAAGGGTTCGCTCAAAAAAGTAAAAAAGATTCCTAAATCTCATTTTTTGGTAACTTTTTCCGATATAGTGAACGCTTGCTGCTGTGCAGGCAGCCGAGCACTTGTACATTTAGGCAGAGACAACGATTGGTTCGACCTGGATCACTTCTGCCTTCGGCTGCAGATCGCTGTCGATGATCTTGAACATCTCATCCATCATTGCGGGAACATCTTGGCGCACCGAAAACAGGTTCTGCGCCATGTATTGCGCGAATGGATCCCAATCGAAGCTGCCAAAAAGCGTTGTGTCCAGCGCATCGCGGTGATGCTGACCGAGCCAGTCCACCACACCTTCCAAAGAGATGGTTGAATTGACAAAGATCGCGGAGGGAACATGGCCCGTCGCGGTAACATGGGCGGCAAAAGCCGATCGCGATTTATGCGCAGCATAGCCGCAGACAAGAATGTTCTCATCAATCGGTGCAGCTTTGGCATCCAGAATGGCCTGGCGAAAGCCGCGGATGCGTTCGCTCGTGTTGTGATCAGACGGACGTCCGCCAACAAAAAGCAAATCTTCTTGCCATTGCCGTCCATCCGCCGTCGCCCGCGCTATGAGAGCTGCGGTAAGCCGGTAGGCTCCTGAGAAGTTATCCGAGATCACAGATGGCGCGACCGAGCCTGGCAGATCGAGATTGATCGTCGGCACTCCCTGTGCCTCACAAAGCCGCGCAATTCCGTCTGGATCGGTGGCACCGGTGCAGACGATCCGGTCCACATTGTAGGAGAGCATTTGCCGGACCGTCGCCAATTCCAAGTCGGGGTCGCGTCGGGTGCAGGACGTCATCGGCAGCAGACCTCTGGCGCGCACCTCAACCTCAAAGCGCTCTGCAATCGCACCGAAGTACCGGTTGTCATACATCGGCAGAATCATTCCGATCATGCGTGAGCGGTCGCTGCGCAGCGCGCGGGCCTGCATATTCGGCGCATAGCCCATCTCATCGGCGATCAGCTGAATACTATTGGCCCGCTTCGCACTGATCCGACGGTTGCGCCATGACCCGTTCAAAACTGCGCCGACTGTACTGGCCGACGTGCCCGCACGGTCCGCGATATCGTAGATTGTCACCTGCTTTCGCGATGCGGCTCTGGCCACGAAAGATTCCCCTTTGACAAGTCTGTGTCTTTCCATTTAGCTTAAGCACCATCGATTGCGCAAGATGATCAATCGATGGTGCAGTGGGTCTGTCTCTTCTGTGTCATCGACTCTTGGGCACGGGTCGATTTGGGAGGAAAAGGTGAAAAACAAAACAAAACTGGCTTTGACAGCCTGTGCGTTTGCCATGACCGCAAGCATTGCGTCGGCAGATACAACGATGGGAATCGTGGTGAAGATCGGCGGAATTCCGTGGTTCAATGCCATGGAGGATGGCATCAAGGAACGGGCCTCAGAGCTTGGCGTCAGTGCAGAGATGATTGGACCAACCTCTGCAGACCCTGCGCTGCAAGTGCGAGCCATTGAGGACCTGATCGCCAAGGGTGTCGACGTAATCGGTGTCGTTCCCAACGACGAAGCGGCGCTTGAGCCGGTTCTCCAGAAAGCACGAGATGCAGGCATCAAGGTGATCGCGCATGAGGGTCCTGGTCTGAACAATGTTGACTGGAACTTCGAGCTCGCCTCTGCAGATGGGTTCGGTGAAGCGCATGCCGAGCTTCTCTGCAATCAGGCCGATCCAGGCGAATACGCCGTCTTCGTGGGGTCTTTGACAGTGCCGCTCCACAATGCGTGGGCGGATGCCGCAATCGAATGGATGGGTGACAATTGCGAAAAGCTCGCGCTTGTTGGCGAACGCTACGGCGTTGCCGAAAGCGTCGATGACAGCCGTTCGACAGCTTTGGACCTGATCGCAGCCAATGAAGATCTCAAAGGCTTTCTCGCCTTCGGATCGCAAGGCCCAATCGGGGCAGGACGCGCAGTTGAAGAGCGGCGTTTGGGCGGTGTCGTGCATGTGCTTGGGCCCTTCTCGCCTGGTCAGGGGCGCCAACTTCTGAAAGATGGCGTTATTTCTGGCGGTTACATGTGGAATCCGGCCGAAGCGGGCCGCGTCTTCGTCACACTCGGCAACATGCTCGTCGATGGCGCCGAGATCACCGATGGTACCGTGATTGAGGGTCTGGGATCTGTGACCCCTGATCCATCGACCCGCAACATCATCACCGACAACCTGTTGGAAATTAACACAGACACGGTGGACGATCTGGCCGCAAAGGGTCTCTGATCCGCCCTCTAATGAACCGTGCTGGTCCCGTTTTGGGGCTGGCGCCCCCTCAGTCCCTCCTAACTCAGTACCGACGGTGTTAAGCCTGTCGATCGGTGAAGCTATGCCGTCATCTTCCGCACCATATGCTTTGCGATTGTCGCATGTCTCAAAGACATTCGGGGGTCTCAAGGCTCTGGATCACGTCGATTTCGCCGTGCGCGAGGGAGAAGTGCATTGCCTTGCCGGAGAGAACGGCTGCGGGAAAAGTACGCTTATCAAGATTGTAACCGGTGTTTATCGCCCCGACCCTGGGGCCGCGATAGAGCTTTTCGGAGAGGCCAAAGAAGGGATCACGCCAGGCGAGGCACATGAGCTCGGTATCGCGGTAATTTGGCAGGACTTAGCACTTTTTCCGCATATGACTGTGGCCGAAAACATTGCCTTTGACCGGATGGTCGGCGCCCTGCCCCGCTTGGTCAGAAAGGGCCAAGCCCGCCAAGATGTGAGCGCAGTTCTAGATCGTCTGGGCGTGACGCTTGAGCTTGATGCAAGGCTGCACACCCTGCCGATAGCGCAGCGCCAGATCGTGGCCATTGCACGGGCGCTCATGGGAAAAGCGCGGCTGGTGTTTATGGATGAACCCACTGCCTCTTTGACCCAAAGCGAAACCAACGCGCTGTTGGAGATCGTCCGCACGCTGTCGTCCCAAGGGGTATCAGTGGTGTTCGTGAGCCACCGGCTCGCCGAAGTTTTGGAGATCTCTGAAAACGTCACCGTGCTCAGAGACGGTAAACTCGTCGGCTTGTTCCCAACCACGGGCCTCACGCAGTCACGGCTCGGAGAGTTGATGACCGGCACCGCGCTCAGCGCCGACGTTAAAGCGCAGGATCGGAGCGACGCACCCCCCGTCTTGGAACTTAAAGGGCTGACCCGGCATGGCGAGTTCGAAGACATCTCATTGATCCTGCGCAAGGGCGAAGTTCTTGGCATCACAGGTCTGATCGGCGCGGGCCGAACCGAGTTGGCGCATGCGATCATCGGCAGATCGCAACCTGACGCGGGCGAAATGAAGCTCAACGGCGAGGTGGTCCAGCCAAGAAACATTCGCCAGTCCATCGCGGCTGGCATCGCTTATGTCTCGGAAGATCGCCTCTCGCTGGGGTTGATCCAGCCGCAGTCCATTTCCGACAATACTGCGATGTCGGTCCTCGACCGGCTGTTGAACCATGTCGGTTTGATCTCTTCGACAAAGCAAGACACGCTGGTGACCGATTGGTTGACGCGGCTATCGGTCAAATACGGTCAAACGAGCGACGCGGTCTCAACACTTTCGGGCGGAAACCAGCAAAGAGTGGTTTTGGCCAAATGGCTCGCAACCGACCCAAAGCTCTTGATCCTGGACAGTCCAACCGTCGGGGTCGATGTCGGCGCGCGCGCAGGCATCTTCCGCATTGTACGAGAGCTCGCAGATCGCGGGCTCGCGATCCTTCTTATCTCAGATGAGGTGGGCGAAGTTTTGATGAATGCCGACCGGGTGCTGCATATGGCGGAGGGTCGGCTGGTGAGCGAATACGATCCACATCAGACTAGCGTCGACGCGTTGGAGGCCCAGGTTTATGCATAGGCTCGCTCGCGACTACCCTGTGGAGACGCGGCTCTTCTTTGTTCTACTCGCAATGTGTGTGGGGCTTAGCCTTGCGACTGACACGTTCTTAACGCTTGGCAATATCACGTCACTCCTCAACAACAACGCGGTCAATTTGATCTGGGCGGTTGGACTATTGGTTGTCCTCATCGCAGGTGGCATCGATATCTCCTTCGCGGTTGCCGCCTCGGTGGTGCAATATCTGGCCGCGCAAGTCTTTATGACCATTGGCGGCGGCAATTGGGCCATCGGCTTGGTCGTGGCGGCGGCTCTCGGCTTCGGCCTTGGCCTGATCAACGCGCTGCTGATCTATCGCCTCCGCGTGGTGTCGATTGTCATCACCATTGCGACCTTCAACGTCTTCTTCGGACTGTTGATGTTCTTCACCCGCGGCCGGAACATCTACACATTGCCAGACTGGTGGACCGACCGGATATTCATCTTCGAGTATCAGTCGGCCAATGGGACCTGGTCGGAGCTCAATTTATCGGTAGGCATCATGATCTTTTGCGCGGTCGCGACCGCGATTTTGATCGGTTGGACGACGCTGGGCCGACAGCTTTACGCCATGGGCGACAACCCCGAAGGCGCACGGCGCGCAGGCGTCAATATCGGTTTCATGCATGTTCTTGCCTATGGGTGGCTGGGCATGATGGCTGGCATCGCCGGATTGTGCCAAGTGAACATTGCCAAAGAAGTTGTGCCCAACGCGCTTTACGGGCGAGAGTTGGAGGTTTTGGCCGCGGTGGTCCTTGGCGGCGCGCGTTTGGGCGGTGGGCGCGGCACGATCATAGGCTGCATTCTGGGCGTGCTCTTCGTGGCCATCACCCAAAACGGGCTTAATCTTCTGGGCATCTCGCCCTTTGCGTTCCAAATGATCATCGGTGCCGCGATCCTGGTGGCGATCTCCACATCAAACATCGATCTGGGCCTTCGGCGAAAGGCACCGGCCCCATGACCTGGCTCAAACGCACAAATGCCGCGCTCGGCGCAGAGACGCTCCCGTTGATGGGCTTTGCCATTCTGGTGTTTCTGGCCTTCTCACTTGCCACACCCTTGTTTGTGACCGGACGCAATCTCAGCTCGATGGCGTTTCAGATGCCAGCGCTTGGTCTTTTGACGCTGGCGATGTTGGTGCCGATCCTGTCGGGGGGCTTGAACCTTGCCATCATCTTTCAAGCCAATCTCTCAGGCCTCACGCTCGCCTGGGTTCTCATTCAGTTCGGCGGTCCAGAAGCCGGGATGGGGGCGTTCCTACTTGGCTCTCTTCTCGCCATCTGCGTCGGCGCGCTGAGCGGGGCAGTCATGGGCGTCGTGGTCGCCTATACCGGCGCGCATCCGATCCTCGTCTCTCTGGCGATGATGATCTTTCTGCGCGGGCTAGGAGAGTTTTTGACCCGCGGCGGCGACATCTCTGGCTTTCCGGAGTTTTTAAACACCATCGGCTATGGCACCGTCCTTGGCATCCCCGTTCCGCTAATTATTTTCGGGATCGCAGCCCTTATCTGGCACATCATGCTGACCAAGACGAAACACGGGTTTTCGGTCTATATGATCGGCTCCAACATTCGTGCGGCGGATTACTCGGGGCTGAACACCAAACGCACGCTGACCCTGATCTATACGTTTTCTGGAGTGATTTGCGCGATCGCCGGGATCCTAATGCTCACGCGCTTCAACTCAGTCCGCGTCGGTCATGGCGAAGCATTGCTCTTGGTGACCGTGCTCGCCTGTTTTCTTGGAGGCATTGATCCATTCGGCGGTTTTGGACGCGTGCTGCCAGTGGTGATCGCGCTCGTGACGCTGCAAATGTTGTCCTCGGGACTGAACCTTCTGGGGGCGAACCAGCATCTATCCACGGCCGTTTGGGGGCTGTTTCTGATCGCGGTGATGGCGCTGCGCTGGCTCGGTGGACGACTTCGAAATGGCAAGGGGGAGGATTAGCAATGGAAGGTTTCGGCGTACATACATCCATGTGGACCATGCACTGGGACCCGGCAGGTGCCGAAAGAACAATCCCAGCTGCTGCTGTCTACAACATGGACTTCATCGAGATCGGGCTCTTGAACACTGCCATTGTCGATGCGGCTCACACCCGCGCGCTTTTGGAAAAGTACGAGATGCGCGCGGTCTGTTCCTTGGGTCTGCCTGAGGAAAACTGGGCCAGCCTGAACCCTGAAGGTGCCATCGACCACCTCAAAGTCGCTATGGACAAAGCGCATGAGATGGGGGCCGAAGCGCTTTCAGGCGTCACTTATGGCGGGATCGGCGAGCGAACCGGTGTGCCGCCCACCCAGGCCGAGTACGACAACATCGCCCGCGCGCTCGACGGCGCGGCGAAGCACGCAAAATCCTTAGGCATCGCTTTCGGGATCGAACCCGTGAACCGCTATGAAAACCATTTGATCAATACCAGTTTGCAGGCTGTGGACATGATCGAGAAGGTCGGCGCCGACAACATCTTTGTCCATCTCGACACTTATCACATGAATATCGAGGAAAAGGGGGTCGGGAATGGCATCCTAGATGCGCGCGAACACCTTCGTTATATCCATCTTTCCGAAAGCGACCGCGGCACACCGGGCGAAGGCACCTGCGATTGGGATGAGATCTACGCCACCCTTGCAGCTATAGGGTTCAAGGGCGGTCTGGCGATGGAAAGTTTCATCAATATGCCGCCCGAGGTTGCCTACGGCCTCGCTGTCTGGCGGCCTGTGGCAGAAAGCTTTGAAGAGGTTATGGACAAAGGCGTGCCGTTCTTACGCAACAAAGCAGAGCAATACCGGCTGATCTAATGACCAAGTAGAGATGTTTGGCGCGTGGGCCCTTCTGACTGCCAAGGTCCCCCGGGCCCCTCACCCTGATCTCGCGTGCAAGATCGCTGGTATGCGAAGAGCGCCCACTCTCTCCCTGGTGGGCGCTCTTTTCACATCAGTCTTTGCGATAGATCGGGAAGGATTGGCAAAGCTCAGTCACTTCAGCTTTGACGCGCGCTTCCACATCCGCATTTCCGTCTTCGCCATTCTCCGCGAGACCGTCGACCACCTGATTGATCCAGTCACCGATCTGACGGAATTCGGTCTCCGCAAAACCACGGGTGGTTCCTGCGGGCGAGCCTAGGCGCACACCAGATGTGATCATTGGCTTTTCGGTGTCGAACGGGATGCCGTTTTTATTGCAGGTGATATGGGCGCGCCCCAGCGCACTTTCCGTTGCGTTGCCCTTCACCGCTTTCGCGCGCAGATCGACCAGCATCAGATGGCAATCTGTGCCACCAGTAACGATGTCGAGCCCGCCCTCGACCAGCGACGCGGCCAGCGACTGGGCGTTGCGGATCACCTGGGACTGGTAGTCTTTGAATTCAGGTCTCAGCGCTTCACCGAAGGCCACCGCTTTGGCGGCAATCACATGCATCAACGGTCCGCCTTGAATGCCAGGGAAGATGGCAGAGTTGAACTTCTTCGCCAAGGCCTCGTCATTTGTGAGGATCATGCCGCCACGCGGACCGCGTAGTGTTTTGTGTGTGGTCGTCGTCACAACATGGCTGTGCGGGAAGGGCGATGGATAAACGCCTGCCGCGATCAACCCGGCATAATGTGCAACATCAGACAAGAGATAGGCGCCGACACTGTCCGCAATCTCGCGCATTTTGGCGAAATCGATGACCCGCGGAATCGCCGAGCCACCCGCGATAATCAGTTTCGGCTGATGCTCTTGGGCAAGGGCGGCCATTTGGTCATAGTCAATGGTCAAATCGCTCTCGCGCACGCCATAGTGGACAGCATTGAACCACTTACCAGACTGGTTTGGGCGTGCGCCATGGGTCAGGTGTCCACCTGCATCAAGCGACATTCCGAGGATCGTATCACCGGGCTTCAGCAGAGCGGTGAAAACGCCCTGGTTTGCCTGGCTCCCGGAATTGGGCTGCACATTCGCGAAGTCGCAACCAAAAAGCTGTTTGGCCCGCTCAATCGCCAGTGTCTCGGCGATATCGACGTATTGGCACCCACCGTAGTAGCGTCGACCAGGATAGCCCTCAGCGTATTTGTTGGTCAGGACCGAGCCTTGCGCTTCTAGCACCGCGGCAGAAACGATGTTTTCAGAAGCGATCAATTCAATCTCGTTTTCTTGACGGGAAAACTCCTGACGGATCGCTGCAAAGACCTCTGGGTCGCGATCTTCTAGGTCTTCTGAGAAGAAGCCGATCTGGCGCTGCGGTGCATTCATGATGTGTCCTCGTTATGTCAGATGGGCCAATCGCGCGGCATCACCCGCAACAATTGAAGTAAGTCGTTTTTTGCGCGAGCAAGGCTGGAGCGTCTTGAGCGATCTTAATGTGACGCTGCCATCGGCAACTTTTTTAGAGAAAAACGGCGGTAAGCGATCATGGGGCAGCAGGCAGTTTTCAGCACAATGCTGAGCGCCTGGGGCGTACCAAGGCTGAGGGAGCATTGGATATAACATGCGCATCAGGCCGCTCTCTCCAACACATCTTCAACAGTCTTCCCAATCTCTGATGGGGTCTCCGCCACCGTTACACCGGCATTCGAGAGGATTTCCACTTTCTCAGAGGCACTTTCTCCAAAGGCAGAGATGATCGCGCCAGCGTGGCCCATGCGCCGTCCCTTTGGCGCGGTCATCCCCGCCACATAGGCGACCACGGGCTTAGAGACTGCTTCTCGAATAAACTCGGCCGCCTCGGCCTCTTGCGGGCCCCCAATTTCGCCGATCATGCAGATGATCTTTGTGTCATCATCTTCTTCGAATCGCATCAGAATGTCTTTGAAGGATGAACCATTGATCGGGTCGCCGCCAATACCGACGGATGTCGAGACGCCGATGCCGCGCTCCTTCAACTGCGAGGCCGCCTCATAGCTGAGTGTGCCGGACCGGCCAACGATCCCAACTGGGCCTTCAAGATAAATCTGACTCGGCATGATACCGACAAGCGCCTTGCCAGGGCTGATGGTGCCCGCGCAATTGGGGCCTGTCAGCACCATGCGCCGCTCTTTGGGGTAGCGGAACATGTACCGTTTGACCCGGATCATATCCTGGGCGGGAATACCTTCAGTAATGCAGATACAGTAAGAGATGCCTGCATCCGCAGCTTCCATAACGCTGTCTGCCGCAAAGGGCGGTGGCACGAAGATCAAACTAGCTTCTGCCCCGGTGGCAGCAACGGCTTCTTTCATCGTGTTGAAAACGGGGAGGCCTTCGACGCTGGCGCCACCTTTGCCGGGCACGACACCGCCCACCACTTTGGTGCCATAACCCAACATTTCTTTGGTGTGAAAGCGTGCAATCCGACCGGTGATGCCTTGCACCAGGACGCGCGTCTCACTGTCAATCAAAATGCTCATGACGCAACCCGTACACCAGCGGCGCGCTCTGTGTCGCGTTGCCAGGCGCCCACAGCGCGACTGGCTGCCTCGACCAAGGTCGTAGCCCGGATGATCGGCAACCCTGAGCGTGCGAGGATCTTCTGGCCTGCTTCCAGATTGGTGCCCGCCAAACGCACGATCACTGGGATCTGAACCTCAAGTTCGCTCATCGCTTGTACAACGCCTTGCGCCACCCAATCGCAGCGATTGATCCCCGCAAAAATGTTGACCAACACCGCTTCGACATTCTGGTCCGACATCACCAAACGAAACGCCTTGGCCACACGGTCCGGGGTCGCGCCACCGCCGATGTCGAGAAAATTGGCCGGCTCGCCGCCAGCCATCTTGATCATATCCATGGTGGCCATGGCGAGACCTGCACCATTTACGATGCACCCGATCTCACCGGTCAGGCCGACATAGTCCAAACCACGATCAGAGGCGCGGGCCTCGCGCGGGTCCTCTTGGGATTTGTCGCGCAGCTCGGCCACCTGCGGATGACGGAAAAGCGCGTTGTCGTCGAAGGTCATCTTCGCGTCGAGCGCCAGAACCCGGTGATCCTTTGTGATAACCAGCGGATTTATCTCGACCATGGTCGCGTCAAGCTCAGTAAACGCGCGGAAACACCCTATCAGCGTCCGGACCATCTGCTGGATGATCGACGGGTCGATCCCAAGCGCGAAGGCAATCTCACGCGCCTGGAACTCCTGCAAGCCGACGGCAGGCTCAACAGTGGAGCGCTGAAGGGACATCGGACGCTCTGCCGCAATGTCTTCGATCTCCATACCACCTTCGCTGGACGCAACGATCATGACCCGCTGGCTCGACCGGTCGAGCACCAGACCCAGGTAAAGCTCTCGCTCAATCGCGACCGCGGTTTCGACATAGATGCGATAGATGCCCTTGCCGTCTGGTCCGGTCTGATGGGTGACGAGTTTCCGCCCGAACATCTCTTCGCAGGCGTCCTGGATCTCCAGATCCGTCGTGCACTGTTTGATGCCACCAGCCTTACTGCGCGCGCCGGAATGAACCTGGGCTTTCACCACCCAGGATTCACCCCCTAATTCGCGCGCACGGTAAGCGGCTTGCTCTGGGCTATAGGCCAGAGCGCCTGGTGGAACGTCCACGCCGAAATTCGCGAGAAGCTGCTTGGCCTGATATTCGTGTATGTCCACTCTTGCGTCCGATCACTCGGCGGCGAAGGCAGTTCCATAATGGGCGTTGAGCGTTGTGTCGACCACCGCAGGATCGATATCGGCGCCCAGTTTGCGCATGGCCTCGGCAAAACGTGTCACGATCTCGGACACAGCCACCTCAGAGAGCTGGTTAAGGATACCGATGCGCACCTGAACCGGCTCAGACAAAGTCGGCCAAATGCCAAAGCCTTCGGCGCGACACATCTGGACAAGTTCCATCTCGCGGCCAGCAAGGGCGTCTGGCAAGTTCAGAACCACAAGTGAGGTCATGTTGGATGTCACTTTGCAGCCCATTGCACTGACCGCTTTGCGCAACGCATCCTCGTGGAAGATGTAGGATTCGGCACGTTTCGGCAGTGTTTCCTGCAGGGTTAGGCGTAGAGCCTCGTGGAACGCAGCCACTGCATAGGCCGAATGGGTCCGGTGATAGGTGCCCTTGTCGACATCCTGACCGTCGATGATGCTCCAGTGACGCGCTTCAAAGATCGCATGGTTGGAATAGGTATAAGCGCCATTTTCCTTCAGATGTGAAATGTAGCGCTCAGTGAAACTGACCGGCGCGTATGTAAGCGGCAGGCAGCAGATACCTTTTTGCGGACAAGACGCCCAACCGTGAACGCCTGCATAATCGTCGATGCTGAAATCAGACACACCGAGCGACGAGACGGCATCCACCAGACCCATCACGTCGTGCCGCTCGCACGCATCCGAGAACCCAGCAAGGTCATTGATACGACCAGAGCCAGTCTCCCAATGCGCCATGAAGGCCCATTTGGGTTTGTGCTCGGCCAGCGCGGCCTCAACGATATCGCCGGTGACGCTTTGACCATGAGGCACTTCGATCACGGTCACGCTTGCCGCTTCCGGATCGAGAGAGTTGGCTGCCAGCTCTTCAGGTGTGGCGGCGCGGATGCGGATTGTGAGGGCATCGATGCCCGAGAAAGTGCCGTTCGCAAATGCGACGACGCGATCACCTGGTTTGATTGCCGCGAACATCATATCGAGCGCTGACCATCCGGTGCCAGCGACGCCGAACGTGTGCACATTCTCAGTGCCCCAAACGCGGCGCAGCATAAATTTGCATTCGACCATGCCACGCAGAACGTCGGCCTGCATATGGTCCGCCATCCCTGCTGCTGCGAAACGCTGAAGGACGCGTGCGTCAGTGTTGCCGGGCCCTGGCCCAGCCGCAAGCGTGTTTGGTATTTCGAGCTGGGGGTAAATGACGTCACCCATATTTAAACTCCTCCCGAGCATGGAACAAACTTATTCGTTGTATCGATACTCTATGTCCAAAAGGGCTCGCAACATTCTAACCTACAGCTTTTGGCAACCAAAAGGGTGGAAATAACCCTATCCTTTTTGGTAGGTAAGCTATAAACGAGCGATGTTAACCACCTAAAAGGGTAGTATTTTGGCGCTTAAACCATGACCGATGTCATCGATGTTGTCCTCGGAGACAGCAATCCCTTGGTGCTCACCGCCTTGTCAGAGGTCTTCGAACAGGATCCGCGGTTTTCAGTTGTGGCAACAAGTGCTACCGCAGAAGGGTTGCTTGGCACGGTCATGCGGGTGCCGGTCTCTGTCGGAGTGATCGATTGGTCCCTGCCGGCAATCGGTGGCGCAAAACTGTTGGAAATCCTCAGAGAGCAAGCCCACGCCCCGCGCATCGTGGTCTATGGCGATGAAAGCGGCGATCTTCCGAAACTGGCGATGACCTATGGTGCAGCCGGTTTCGCACCACGCACAGACAATGTCGAAGCACTGCTTGAGGTGTGCGTGGATGTGGCGGCAGGAAAAATGGTCTTTCCCTTTATCGATGTCCGCGTTCTGCAACAAGATCCCATACAAAGCCTCTCAAAAAAGGAACGGGCGATTCTAGAGGCGCTTTCAACCGGCCTGACCAATCGCGAACTCGCTGCAGAACTGGATATCTCGATCAATACGGTGAAATTTCACCTCTCCAACCTTTACGATAAGCTGTCGGTGAAAAACCGTGCCCAGGCGATCGCATTTTTCTTAGGCTCTTCACGACAGATTGGATTGAGCGACCAGGACTAACCGGCAATTCAAGAAAGCTCAGTTCCGTTGAAAGACCTCTGTGAAATAGGGCTGGGAAACGGGCACAAGTCGCGGCAACTCCCCCCATTCGGCAAGTGTAAGATCGGTCGGTTTTAGTCCGCTCGTGTCGTGGTCTATGAGCATATGAATGCGGGCAAAGCTCCAGACGGACGCATCCAGCAGCACAGTCCCGAAACCAGACATCGTATGGCCATGTACAAGGACGGGTAAAGCGTAGACCGAGAAAAGCCCCTCTGGTCCCGAAGATGTTGCCGATCAGGGCTTCAGCCAATCGGATCAATCCAAGCGAAATCCGTGAGAAATTTATTGCTCTCACTCAGGTCTTCCGCATCAACGGCCAAACCGTCGACATCGCAAAAATAACAGCCAAAACTGGCGCCGCTTGCCACGTCCCGAAAGATGACCGCGCCATCATCTCGGTCAAACACCTCGACGACATCCCCAAAGCCATCGATTGACAACCGGGTGCTGCCAGCAATGCCGTCATCGAGGTTGACGAAACATTTGCGGGGGGGCGACAGCGCGGCATCGTCATCAAAAGTGAAAATCAGAACATCATTTCCACCAACACCACTGTTGCGAATGACGGTCTCGGCCACTCCGAGGCCCATGTTGATCTCTAGGACGTCGTTGCCGCGGCCTGTGTTGAACTCAAATACATCGCCCCGCGATGCGTTTGATAAATTCGCGACAACCACATCGTCCCCGCGGCCTGTGTTGAGCGTTCCCGTCACACTCTCATCTATG
>JBCDGN010000008.1:0-60051 GCA_038751255.1 Pseudomonadota bacterium | reverse complement strand
GTTAAGCTTGATGAAGCCTGCGGCGTCTTTCTGATCGTAGGCGCCGGCGTCTTCTTCGAAGGTCACATGGTCTTCGGAGTAAAGCGAGGCTTCGGACCAACGCCCCACACCGGCACTGTGCGGCTGAAGCTTTACAAAGGCACTGCTTCCTGTGTGGGGCGTTGGTCCGAAGCCTCGCTTTACTCCGAAGACCATGTGACCTTCGAAGAAGACGCCGGCGCCTACGATCAGAAAGACGCCGCAGGCTTCATCAAGCTTAACGCGCTTCGTCTTAGGCTCTTGGCGATGCGGGATCGGCGCTTGCGGAAGTAATCACGCTTTAGTCCACTGATTGCAGCGCAGCCTCGATATGCGCCGCAACACGCGCGATCAGATCGGCATGGATCTCAGCCCGTGAGCGGCTTGGGCCATTTTCGCAAATCGGGTCCTCGATCCCTTCCTCTTGGGCGATGGCAGCCGCAGCGGGTTTGCAAAGACCAAACATGGAATAGTGGCTGGCGTCCTCAATGACCTCATAGCGCGCACTGGGGATCGCCGCGGCAATCGGCGCCGCATTGAGTGACGGATCGAGGTCCTCTGGGAAACCGAGATTGATCAAGGTCACGGGGACATCGACCCTGGCAAAACTGTCTGCCGCTAGCACGTCCACCAGCGCGGGATCGATTGCCACAGCATAGCTCACACGCGCATCGCTGCTGTCGCGCCCGGCGGCTTCTTTGTCGAACTGGTGAAGATCGGCCCCGGTTGCCTGCACCCAGGCACAGAGCGAATTGATCGGCTCCGGCGCATCGCAATAGCCGGCCAAGCGTTCAGGATCGATCTGCGCCCCCACCAGCGAAAGTGCGGAGTTTCCGCCCATGGAGAGACCAAGAACTCCGGTCTTGCTCAGTTCCACTTGCGCGCTGAGCGCGGGGTCGCTCTCGATCTGATCCAATACCGCAGAAAGGTCGGACGGTCGGAGCCAGAGCTTCATCGTCTCTTCCGCTGAGCGGTCGGGCCCGGTGTTGCGGGGATGTGTGGGCCCGGCGACGACGAACCCCTTCGCCGCAAGGGGGCCAGCGATCCAACTCATCGCCTCTGCGCGCCCGGCGAGCCCTGCCCCGTGGGAGAGTAAGATCAGGGGAAAGCGCCCATCAGCCATTGGCGCGTCTTGAAAAGCGGGCGTGCCTTCAAAGAAGATGTTCCCGCCAAGCTCAACGGGTGCGCCGCCCGCCTCAGCAGGATACCAAAGCGTCACATCAAGCAGCGTGTCTCGTTCCGCAGTCGGGACCGTGAAGCTTTTCACGCCAGTTTCAAACTCCATCGAAGTCGCTGGCACGACGCCGAAGATCGACACAGCGGCGGCCCAAATGGCGGTCACAATGACACTTTGAAACCTCATACCCTACCTCGCTTGATCATCACAGTGACTGCGCTTTGTCGCTAACATGGCGCAGCAACCAGGCGCTATCGGACAGATGCGCCGAGCCTGTGCGAGGTGTCTGCGATGCAAGCGCGCAAGAGTTATCCCAGATCTGCGCAAAGCGTGTTGACGCAGACGCACACCCATGTTCCGACCGGGCCATGGCAAAACGCAAATCCAAAGAACCGCCTTCCCCCGGCGTTTTTGTGCGGTTGCGCCGCTGGGCGGGACGGTTCGTGCTCGGGCTTGGTATCGTTCTGATCGGCGTCATGGGGCTTTACGCGGTCGCGCCGGTGCCTACGACGCCTTATCAAATTGGCGAGCGGATGCGGTTGGGGGGTGTTTCCTTTGATTGGGTGCCGATGGATCAGATTGCGCCAGTGATGGCGCGCTCTGCCGTCGCAGCGGAGGACGCAAATTTTTGCGCCCATTGGGGATTTGATATCGCCGCGCTGCGCGAAGCCATCGAAGGCGGCATGCGCCGTGGAGGGTCGACCATCGATCAGCAGACCGTCAAGAATGTGTTTCTGTGGCAGGGCCGCTCTTGGCCGCGCAAGGCGATGGAAACGCTGCTCACGCCTCTCTCTGAAATTGTCTGGACCAAACGGCGGATCCTCACGCTCTATCTTAATGTGATTGAGTTTGGCGAAGGGGTATTTGGGGTTGAGGCCGCGGCGCAGCACCATTTTGGGGTCTCCGCATCAGAGTTAAGCCCGCGCCAAGCCGCATTGCTGGCGGCTATTTTACCGGCTCCGAAGGACCGTTCTGCCGCCCGCCCCTCGCGCTTTGTCACACAACGCGCCGCCGCGATCCGCGATGGGGCGGAAACAATCCGGCGCGATGGCCGGGATGATTGCTTTGAACCGCGTCGAGAATAGGCGCGATTTAACCTGTGCCCTCTTTCAACGGTTGATCCTTCGGCAGGGGCACGGCAAGACAGGGGGCAGCCGAATGCGAGGCCCACTCTTCCGATGATGCCACAGCTTTACCATGTCCCCCTGTCCCCATTCAGCCGCAAAGTGCGCCTGACCATGGCAGAGAAACGGCTGGAAGTGGATTTGGTCGAGGAACGCTATTGGGAGCGCGATGCAGACTTCTTGCGCCGCAACCCATTGGGCAAAGTGCCGGTTTTGAAGATCGACGGGCTCACGCTGAGCGAAAGCAGCGCAATCTGTGAATATCTTGAAGAGGTCTACCCCACACCGGCTCTGATGCCGCAAGACCCGCGGGAACGGGCTGAGGTGCGTCGGCTGGTGGGCTGGTTCGACGATGCATTCTATCGTGAGGTCACGCTGATGGTCTTAGGCGAACGCGTGAATAAGAAGCTCACCGGCGAAGGCTATCCTGACAGCCGCAACGTGAAATCGGGAGTTCAGCGGATCAAATTCCATCTCGATTACATGGCGCATCTTTTGGATCATCGCCGCTGGCTCGCAGGAGATGCGATGAGCTTGGCCGACTTTACCGCGGCGGCGCAATTGTCCTGTCTGGACTATACATCGGATGTGGATTGGCACCGGTCCATGGTTGTCAAAGACTGGTATGCAAAGATCAAAAGCCGCCCCGCGTTTCGTGGGCTTTTGGCCGACCAAGTGGCTGGATTTATTCCGCCATCGCATTATGCCGATTTGGACTTTTGATCCCAAATTGGGTGGGCGGGTGTCTGCCGCCGCCCGGTCTTTGCTGTGCTTAACTCACCCCAAGAAATTTTCCGCGAAGAAGAAAGAGGGGTCGTGAGCGCTGCCCTAAAGGCAGCACTCGCAGCGGAGGCAGACGCCGCAGGGTTTTGCGCCATGGGCGTATGCAGGCCAGACGCGATCCCGTTGGCGCCAAATCGGCTGGCACGTTTTGTTGAACTGAAACGGCATGGTCAAATGGGTTGGATGGCCGAGCGTATGAGATGGCGCGGGGATCCGGTCGCGCTCTGGCCCGAGGTTAAGTCCATTGTGATGTTGGCAGACAGCTATGCGCCGCCGGAGGATCCACTTGCGACTTTGTCAGATGCTGAACGGGCCACCATCAGCGTCTATGCACGGGGTCGCGACTACCATGACTTGATCAAGAAACGCCTCAAACGGGTCGGCCGCTGGCTGATTGATGCTGCCGGACCGAACACTGAGATCAAGGTTTTCGTCGACACCGCACCAGTTATGGAAAAGCCGCTCGCCGCGGCAGCCGGGTTAGGCTGACAAGGCAAGCACACCAATTTGCTTGGCCGAAAGATCGGAAATTGGACCTTTTTGGGCGCGATCTTCACCACTGCGAAACTGCCCACTGACAGCCCCGAAGAGGATCGTTGTGGGTCTTGTAGGGCTTGTCTGGACATCTGCCCGACAGATGCCTTTCCCGCGCCCTATCAACTCGATGCGCGGCGCTGTGTGTCCTACTTGACCATCGAACACAAAGGACCCGTGGATCCCGTGCTTCGCCCAGGCCTTGGCAACCGCATCTATGGCTGCGACGATTGTTTGGCGGTCTGCCCCTGGAACAAGTTTGCCCAGGCAGCGCACGAGAGCCGATATGCCGCGCGAGATGATCTGGCTGCGCCAAAGCTTGCCGATTTGTCCCAGCTTGATGATGCCGGTTTTAGGGCAAAATTCTCTGGATCTCCGATAAAACGGATCGGACGCAATCGTTTCCTGCGAAACGTCGCCTATGCCATTGGCAATTCAGGGAAAGCAGCCCTTAGACCTATGGCGCAGCGCTTGGCGTGTGAGCCTGATCCGACACTTTCAGAAGCGGGTCGCTGGGCCGCAGGACGTTTACCTTTGCGCTAAAAGGCATGGGAGTGCGCCCAACGCTGTGTTAATCTTAGCCATCAATCGATGGGAGGCATCTATGCGACCACATATCGTCGATCGGCCCAAAGCGGCCTCAGAAAACCGGATGTCGGCTTTCCTACATATCAAACGCCAAGCGGGACTTAACCCAGCTCATACGCTGCCGTTCCGTCGGGCAGGAAAAACGATCCGCTCTGTTCGACTTCGCCAGTTCTTACGCATCGAGCGCGCGGGCCTTACCTAGCTGCAGCTTACATCTGAGGCTTATACGCGCACCTTTTGCTCATAGGCGTCAGAAATGTCGCGAGCGAGCGCGCCAACCTCGAAATTGTAGTCTCCGATTTGGCCGACAGGGGTGACCTCTGCCGCGGTGCCCGTAAGCCAGCACTGCTCAAAGCTTTCCAATTCGTTGGGCAAGATATGGCGCTCATGCACTTTGATTTGGCGCTCTTTCAGCATGTTGATCACAGTCTGACGGGTGATGCCGTTGAGAAAGCAATCGGGCAAAGGCGTGTGAACCTCACCGTCTTTGACAAAGAAGATGTTCGCGCCTGTGGCCTCGGCGACATAGCCGCGATAGTCGAACATCATCGCGTCTGAGCATCCTTTTGCTTCAGCGGCGTGTTTCGACATTGTGCAAATCATGTAAAGGCCTGCGGCTTTGGCGTGACAGGGAATTGTCTCCGGGCTTGGGCGGCGCCACTCAGAAATGTCGAGTTTGGCGCCTTTGGACTTGGCATCTCCGTAATAGGCGCCCCATTCCCAAGCTGCAATCGCCATCCGTACTGGGTTGCGCTGCGATGCGACACCCATATCCTCACCGGATCCACGCCACGCGACGGCCCGGACATACGCATCTGAGAGGTCGTTGGCTGCCATCACCTGCGCCTTGGCCTCTTCGATTTGATCAACAGTCCAAGGGATCTCGATATCGGTGAGTTGCCCAGAATTGATCAGTCGCTCAGAATGGCGAACCGACTCGAAAATTTTCCCTCCATAGGCACGCTCGCCTTCAAAAACCGAGGAGGCATAGTGCATCGCGTGGCTGAGAATATGTACATTCGCGTGGCGCCAATCCACCATGACCCCATCCAGCCAGATCATTCCATCGCGATCATCATACCCGCCGGCCATGGTTCTACCTCTCTTGGTGCCGCGTTACGCTTTGCAAAAGTTGCGCAATTAGGTCCGCTACGGACTATTTATTGCGCAAATTCCGAATGGAGCTAACAGTCGGGTCTTGGAAAGTCAACAAGGCTGACGTAAAATAGTTTTGAGACGGGACAAGGAGACGGACGATAATGGCCGATGGAAGACCCGGCAGCGATGGCGAAAGCCTTTTGTTTTTGACCGATGAGCAGTTGCGCAAGGGAATCGAAGCGATGTTCTTTGCATATCGCGGTTTCACAGCCGACCCTGATCGGTTGTTGGAGGAGTATTCCTACGGACGTGCCCATCATCGCGCGGTGCATTTCATCCAGCGGTCTCCCGGGACAACGGTGAACAATCTTCTGTCGATTCTCGGGGTGACAAAGCAATCTCTGAATCGGGTTCTGCGGACCCTGATCGCCGATGGGCTGGTCGAAAGCCGTGTGGGCAAACGCGATAAACGCGAGCGCCATCTCTACCTTACGGAGAGCGGCGCGGCGCTGGAGCGGCGATTGTCTGAAGCACAGCGACGCCGCATGCGGGCGGCTTACCGCGCTGCGGGACCAGAGGCTGTGCGCGGATTCCGGCTGGTTCTGGAAGAGATTATGGATGCCGAAATGAGGGCGCATTTCCATGGCTGAAGGAGAGCTTCAAATCCCCGACATCCCAGATGCCCATCTGCTGATCGTCGATGACGATGACCGAATCCGGAGCTTGTTGCAGAAGTTTCTGATGCGCAATGGCTTTTTGGTCAGCGCAGCGCGCGATGCGGCTCAGGCGCGGCGGCTATTGGCAGGTTTGGAGTTTGATCTCATCGTGCTTGACGTGATGATGCCTGGGGAAGACGGCATCGACCTGACCCGTGCCTTGCGCGAAGACATCGCCACGCCGATCTTGCTTCTGACCGCAAAAGGCGACACCGCGGACCGGATCAAAGGCCTGGAAGCGGGTGCTGACGACTACCTTGCGAAGCCGTTTGAGCCGAAGGAATTGTTGTTGCGCATCAACGCCGTCCTGCGCCGGATGCCGACCCCGCCCAGCACCGAAGCCCCGGTGAAGGTGCTCCACTTAGGGCCCATTCGCTACGATGTAGAGCGTGGGGAAATGTGGGCCGGTGATCAGTTGGTACGACTTACGGCAACGGAATCGCAACTTATGCGCATCTTTTCGACCAACCCGGGCGAGGCATTGAGCCGGACCAAATTGGTGGAGGATTTGGGCCGCGACAAAGGACAGGCACAGGAACGCGCGGTCGATGTTCAGATCACGCGTCTGCGCCGGAAGATCGAGAGCGATCCAAAACAGCCGCGCTACCTGCAAACCGTGCGCGGTGCAGGGTATATGCTGGTGGTGGATTAAGACACACGCGACTGATCCAACCGGAGGGCACTTGATTTAGGCGCTTGCGCCGCCCCGCCCACGTTCGAACGCGACAGCACCAAACAGGAGCACCGCAAACGCGACCCCCGCGGTGGCCCAAAAAACCTCGTGGATCGACCCGGTCATCGAGAATACCGAACTGCAGAGCGCCATGCCCATTGTCCCGCCGAGAAGCTGACAACTTATCACAATGCCTCCGGCTTGCCCGCCCATCTCTGGAGGAACTGCCGACATCACCGCACGTCGGGGCGGGACGAAGAGCAATGGCACCGACACACCCCACAGAAGCAACCCAGCGACGACCAGGGGAATATTGCTGATCTGGATGCCACTCGCCATGATCAGTGTGCCGATTACGGCCCCAGACAGACCAATCAAAGATGGCAGGCGCGGACCAAACCGGTCCGCAAGCGAGCCGGTAAAGGTGGCCAAGACCACTTGCGGCGCTACCGCTGGCAGCAGAGCCAGCCCAGAGATCATCGGCGACAGTCCCAGCTTGTCTTGGAAGAACCGTGCGCCAAAGATAAAGAGCGCGATCTTGACAAACTGCGCGGTGAAAACCGTCAGGTTAAAGGCGGCGAAGCTCGGATTGGCGAACAGCCGCACCGCAATCAAGGGCGTATCAGAACGTCGTTCGGCGAAGACAAAGAGTACAAGCAGCACCAGACCAAGACCCAGTGGGATCCGCGTATCCGGGGACTGCCAGCCGCGATCTGGCCCCTCCATAATCGCAAAAACCGTCAGGCACAGGCTGAAGACAAGCAGGATCAACCCAAGAGCATCAAAGCTGTTTTCCTCTTTGCGTTTTGGCTCCCGCCAGGTGGCCAGTGCGATCACGGCGATCACGATCACAATCGGAGGATTGACCCAGAAAATCCAACGCCAGCTGAGATATTCGGTCAACGCCCCCCCGATAAAAGGTCCGAGTGCCATGAAGCTCGTGCCGATGGAGCCATAGATACCCAAGGCCTTGCCGCGTTCTTCGGGCGGGAAAGCTACGGTGACGAGGAAGGTAGACACCGGAAACATCAGCGCCGCACCGACACCCTGCACCAGACGCGCGATAATCAGGTCCTGACCGCTTTCTGCAAACCCACCCAGTGCGGATGCACCCCCAAAAAGCGCAAGCCCTAGGATCATGAGCAGTTTTGCCCCAACGATATCTGCCAAGCGCCCCGCCGCTGCCGCAAGCCCGGCGAGCGCAAGCAGATAGGTGTTCACGACCCAATGGGCCTGAAGGTTTGAGATCCCCAGGTCTTTGCGAATAGCGGGAAGCGCAACGCCAACCACAACCTCGTCAAGCAGAAACACGCCCAGGCAGGCGCCCATAGCCGCAAGCATCCACCACCGTTTGGCGTTGCGCTCGGGTGGCTCAGTCGTGTTTTCCTGTGTCATGCGCATCGTCCCCACGGTTCAGGCAGCGCGCTTCGCATGGCTCCGGTCAATGGCTGCGAAGCTGAACAAGCAGACCAGTGCAGCAAAGCCGGTGGCGGCCCAGAAGACGGCTGTTTCAGTTCCAAGCGTGGAAAACACCGTGCTGCACACCGCCATGCCAACGGTACCCCCCAGAAGCTGGCCGGTCATGATGATGCCACCGGCCTGGCCTTGCATGCCCGGCGGCACCGTCGACATCACTGCGTGCTGTGTCGGGATGAACAGAAATGGCATGGCAAGCCCCAAAAGAATGAGACCGCCGAACAGGATCGGCAATTCCTGCAAGCCAGCGCCGAGAGCCAACCCAGCCATCCCAAGGGTCAGCCCACCGATCCCCCAAAGCGACGGCGCGCGCGCACCCAGCTGATCCGTTGCCCGCCCGGCCGGCGCGGCCACAAAGATCTGCGGCAGAACCGAGGGCAACAGCGCCGCGCCCGCCCATACTGGCGAAATGCCAAGCTGGTCCTGGAAATAGAGCGCGCCAAAGACAAAGATCGCCATTTTGGCAAATTGCGCGGTGAACACGATTAGATTGAACGCGGTAAAGGCGGGGTTGGCAAAGAGCGACACAGCGATGAGCGGCGTGTCGACGCGCAGCTCGACCCGGATCAGCGCCAAAAGTAAGAGCACACCGGCCAAAAGCGGGACATAGACATCGGGCTGTTGCCAGCCGCGTCCTGGGCCCTCCATGATGCCGAAAACCAGCAAACCCAACCCAGTTATCAACAGGATCATCCCCAGCCAGTCGAAACTTTCCTCGGCAAGATGCGCGGGGTCTTTCCAGGCGACCATTGTGATCAGAGCGACGATAAGGACGATTGGTGGATTGACCCAGAAAATCCAGCGCCAGGTCAAATACTCGGTCAAAACCCCGCCCAAAAAGGGCCCCGCGGCCAGAAAGATTGTGCCAATCGCGCCGTAAACGCCCAGTGCCATGCCGCGTTCCGATGGCGCAAATGCGTTCGAGATCACATAGATGGAGAGCGGGAAAATCAGCGCGGCACCAATCCCCTGAACAAGGCGCGCCAAAATCAACTCGGTTCCGTTTTGGGCAAATCCACCGCTTGCAGAAGCGCCCCCGAAAATCAGGAGGCCCAATATAATCAGAACTTTGCCGCCCAAGATATCCCCCATCCGTCCGGCGGCCCCGGCGAGCCCGGCAAGGACAAGCAGATAGACATTCACCACCCAATGCGCTGTGAGCGACGACAGCCCCAGTTCTTTTTGGATGGTCGGCAAAGCGACCGCGATGATGGTTTCATCCAGAAGGATGATGCCAAGAATGGCACCCATGCCACCGAGGACCCACCAACGCGATGATTTGTTCGAGATGCTCATCGCGAGGGCTCCTCAACACGAAAGGCTACTCTGCCGCGACCCGCCGTGTGTTGCGGGCCCGTTCACTGGCCGATTTCAGTTGCCCGCACGCGGCCATGATGTCTTCGCCACGTGGAGTTCGAATCGGCGCAGCATAGCCTGCTTTGTAGATGATATCCGCGAAGCGTTCGATCCGTTCCCATTCAGAGCGTTCATAGGGCGCACCAGGCCATTCATTGAACGGAATCAGATTGATTTTGGCTGGAATTCCTCGGATCAGTTTGATCAGCCGCCGCGCGTCGGCATCGCTGTCATTGATGTCTTTGAGCATCACATATTCAAAGGTGATGCGCTCGGAATTCGACAGTTTCGGATAGGCCCGCAGCGCTTCTAGCAGGTCCTTCAGCGGCCATTTCTTGTTGATTGGCACAAGCTTGTCGCGCACTTCATCGGTGGTCGCGTGAAAGCTGATCGCGAGCATGCATCCGATCTCTTCCGCCGTCCGGGCGATCTCTGGCACAACACCAGAGGTCGACAGCGTGATCCGCCGCCGAGACAGGCTGATCCCTTCGGCATCCATCGCGATTTTCATCGCGTCGCGGACAGCGTCAAAGTTGTAAAGTGGCTCTCCCATGCCCATCAGCACGATATTGGACAGAAGCCGGGTCTCGTCCTTTGGCTGACGTCCTGGCGCAGGCCACTCGCCCAGATCATCGCGCGCGACCATAATCTGACCCACAATCTCGGCAGCGGTCAGGTTACGGACCAAGCGCTGCGTCCCTGTATGACAGAACGAACAGGTCAGCGTGCACCCCACCTGAGAAGAAATGCAGAGTGTCCCGCGGTCTGCCTCTGGAATGTAGACAACTTCGACTTCGTGGCCGCCGTCGATCTTCACGAGGTACTTTCGCGTCCCGTCGGCGCTAATTTGGCAACTTGTGACCTCGGGCACTCTGATCTCAAATCGGTCCGCCAGATCGGCGCGGTAGGATTTGGCCAAATTGGTCATCTGACCGAAGTCCCGCACACCCTTTTGGTAGATCCACTGCCAGAGTTGATCGACCCGCATTTTGGTCTGCTTCTCGGGCGTGCCCGCGGCGGTCAGCGCTGACTTTAGCTCTGACCGCGTCAACCCCACAAGATTGGTCTTCTCCGTCAGCGTCGGCTTGCGCGGGATCGCGAGAACATCTTGTGTGATCGGCGCATTGGGCTCGACGGACATCTGGGATCACTCCTGGCACTGAGGCGGGCTCTTACATCAAGAGGCTGCCTCTCGCAAATGGCCATCGCTAGGCTTTTTCGTGCGAGGCGTCAGGTACCGCAGCGTTTTTCGGCATCCTCAAAAGCTGCAGTAAATCCCATCAGTGAGAATTTATCCGTGGTCTCTGTGCCTCGTTGTGACACGCCCACCACCTGCGCTTCGGCACCGCGTTTCATCGCTGCCGCGATGCGCCGGTCGTCTTCGGGAGAGACCGCCCACGCCGTTTCTCCATCGGTGAAGAGCTGGAACTCATCACTTCCAATGGTGAGCGTCACGCTGGAGCCTTCCTTGAACGGATACCCCGCCAAAAAGGACACTTGGCCCATTTCATTGCTGTCGGGCCAGAATGAGACGAAGAGATAGATATCGCCCCGGCGCACAGCGACAACGCGCCCGTCGCGGCGGGCTATGTTCTCTGTCGGCGGAGAAACCACCCAGCATTGCCGGGGCTCGGCCTCGACATAAATGCTCCAATCAGTTTTGGCAGCCACGCGGTTTGACGTGCTTTGAGCCTCGGCCGCGCCGACCAATAGGAGCCCGGCGCAAAACGCACCAGCCAAATTCCGGGCGTTCCGGAGCATGGTCCACTGGATCACGGGAACATCCCTCCTGCTAAAATCTGCATCGCGCCCAGCAAACCTCCCAGTCTTCGCGAGATGGTTGCGAACGCCTCGGCGTCAGTATGGTGCATATCTCTTGCATAAAAAAGGGAGCGGTAGGTCAAATTCTGGCGAAATATGTCTCAGAGTGGTCATGCTTCTTTGGCTGTCACATCGCTGCAACAGCGCTTGGGCAGTTTCTCGGCAAGGATTGGGAGGATCAGGTATGGGGCGCAGAGTTTTACCGGCGATCTTGGCAGTGATTACGGTTCTGGGCGGACTGGAAAAGAGCGTTGCGCAGGATGCTTTCAAAGTCAGCTTTCGCGTTGCGAGCTATAACGCCGCCTTGAGCCGGGACACAGAAGGCGCGCTGATCGAGGCGTTACACAGTGGCAACGATCCGCAAGCCCGAGCGATTGCAGAGGTGATCCAAGCGGTCCAGCCCGACATCCTTTTGATCAACGAACTAGATTGGGACCCGGACGGTGCGGCGGCCAGTCTCTTCCACGACAGCTATTTGGCTGTGGGCGACGCTGGAATCGAGTATCCCTTTATGGTGGTGCCTCCGGTCAATACCGGGATTGCATCGGGATTTGATCTCAATCGAGATGGAGAAACCGGTGGCGCGGCTGATGCTTGGGGCTGGGGCCGTTATCCCGGTCACTACGGGTTTGCGATCTACTCCCGGTTTCCCATCGAAACAGCCGCGATCCGAAGCTTTCAAACCCTGCCCTGGGCGGCGATGCCGGAAGCGCTTTTGTTGAAAGGCGGGGATGGGGCGCTCTCTGGAGCGGATGGGTATTATGCCGACGAGGTCGCCGCGCTTTTTCCATTGTCGTCAAAAACCCATCTCGACGTACCGGTTCTGATCGATCGAACCGTGGTGCATATCTTAGCCTCGCACCCAACGCCCCCGATTTTCGACGGACCGGAGGATCGCAATGGCAAACGCAACCATGATGAGATCCGGCTTTGGGCCGATTACATAGATGGCGCCGATTGGATCACCGATGATGCAGGCCGATCAGGTGGCTTGGCACTGGGCGCGCGCTTTGTGATTGTGGGCGATCTGAATGCGGACCCATTCGATGGCGATAGCACCGGGGGCGCAGTCCGACAGCTCCTGGATCACCCGCTGATCTTTGGGTCTGCCACGGATGGGGCGCTGATTCCAATGGGCGAAGGCAGTCTTGACCAACCCAATGAGATCACAGGACATCAGGGGGATCCGCGCTTTGACACGGCAGATTTCACGCGATCCCCAGGCAATCTGCGGGTGGATTATGTCTTGCCGTCAACCGCAGGTCTGGTCTGGGTCGATGGCGGCGTGGTGTGGCCACGAAATGGCGCGCCGTTGGCCGAAGCGGTAAAAGCAAGCGATCACCGTCTCGTATGGGTGGACCTTGAACTTGCCCCGCTGCAGTAGGGCTGTGATTTAGGCGGGGGGCTCCCGCCCGCTGATCTGCACGCCGCTTACGCGGCGCTTGTCAGCCGTTGGGCAGCGCGGCTGACGCCGCGCCTACGCCTTGTGCTCCACCGGTGCTGTGTGACAGGCAAGTGATGAAGGATCTTGGTCGGGCCTTCGCTCTTGGTTTGGGAGAACTTGGTGAGAGACACCGGCGACAACGTGGATACGGTGGTGATCGGAGGCGGTGTTGTGGGCCTTGCTGCGGCTCGCGCTTTGGCGCTGCGTGGCCATGAGGTGATGATCCTGGAGCGCAACGCACATTTTGGGCAGGAAACCTCGAGCCGGAATTCAGAGGTGATCCACGCCGGGATAGTCTATGCTCCTGGCTCGGAAAAGGCCGCGCTTTGCGTAGAAGGCAAAGAACGTCTTTATGCGTTTTGCGAGGAAGCAGGTGTCGCCCATCGTCGCATTGGCAAAATCGTTGCCGCGACAGAACCAAGCCAAACCGCGGCGCTTGATCGTGTTTTGGCGCTCGCCCAGGCCGCTGGGGTGCATGATCTAGAGGTTCTGGAGCCGCCCGCGCTTTCCAGGCTGGCACCGGAGTTGCGCGCAGTTGCCGGTCTGCTTTCGCCATCCACGGGCATCTTGGACAGCCATGAATTCATGCTCGCGCTTTTGGGAGCGTCTGAAGCCCACGAGGCGAGCTTTATCAGTGCCGCATCGGTCACCAGGGGAGAAGTGTTGGGCGATGGACGCATTGCCCTCGAAGTTGCGACCGATCCCGCGGTGCGCCTGATCGCAAATCATGTGATAAATACCGCGGGGCTTTGGGCTCAGAACATCGCCGCGCATATCGAAGGCGTGTCGCAAGAAAGCATTCCGCCGCTTCGATTGGCCAAGGGCAGCTATTTCACCTTGAGCGGCAAGACGCCCTTTCAGCATTTGATTTATCCTGCACCGCCAGAGGATGGCTCTCTGGGTGTGCATTTGACCCTTGATTTGGCGGGTGGGGCACGGTTCGGGCCGGATATCGAACCCTTGGACCACAGCGATCCAGAGCGTGTCGATTACGCAGTCGCACCAGAAAAGCAGGCGCTTTTTGAGGCCGCCGTGCGACACTGGTGGCCAGGACTACCGCAGGGCAGCTTGCAGCCGGGCTATGCGGGATGCCGCCCGAAGCTAGCCTTTGGGAATGCCGGTGACGTGGATTTCCGCATTGATGGATCCGAGCAGCATGGTCTTGAGGGCCATGTCATGTGCTATGGTATCGAAAGCCCCGGTCTGACCGCGAGTATGGCCATCGCCGAACGGATCGCAGACTTGGTCGAGGGCCGCTAGCGCACGCCGATTTCGGCCAAAGCCGTCTGCAGCGCCGGGGGCAGTGGATCCTCCCGATCGCGCGTAGGACCCAAATCAGCAGGGGCAGACTCGGCTGGCAGATACCGCCATCCTTGGAAGGGACGTTTTCGGCGCACGAGTGTCAGAACTGGCGCGGGGTCAAGAACAATCCCACAGCGACGAATATCATCGTCACCGATGACCTCATCGAGGCGCAAGATCCTTTGGCGGACCAAAATATGGCCCTTGATCACCCAGTAGAGCGAGCCACCATCGAGGAGTTGGCCTTCGCGTTTTGGCCACATCCGAGTGACATGGCGCGGCAGTCCATCGGGGCCTTGTGCGCGGCGTTTGGCCTGCCAGTCGACTAGGTCTTCGAGCTTTTCGGCGCCCACACAAAGCTTTATCAGATTGAGCTCGCCTGCCATGCCAATGCTACCCCTTGTTATTATCGCTTTAGGGTAGACTACTTATAGCGTTCTGCAATAGGATACGCGCCTATTTCACCACCTTCCGATGATTCTTTCGAGGACCCGCCACCATGAGCCGTTTCTCTGCCCCGATCGCTGAGCAAATCTGGGACATGACGTATCGCCTCAGAGAAAACGATGGCACGGTGGTCGATCAAAGCGTGGAAGACAGCCGGCGCTGCATTGCACAAGCCTTGGCCGCAGAAGAGGCTGAGCCGAGCGTTTGGGAAGAGAAATTCTACGCAGCGCTGGAGGACTTCAAATTCCTGCCTGAGGGCCGAATTACCGCGGGTGCCGGGACCGAAAGGGCGGTCACACTTTTCGATTGCTTTGTCATGGGGACAATCCAAGACACGATGCCGGGGATATTCGATGCACTGAAAGAGGCCGCGCTCACCATGCAGCGGGTTGGCGGGATCGGTTATGATTTCTCGACAACTCGACCGAAAGGCGCGCCCGTCCATGGGGTGGCAACAGATGCCTCGGGGCCTCTATCTTTTATGGATGTCTGGGATGCGATCATGCGCTCGACCTACGAGTATGCGGAGCCCGGTGTGATTTTCATCGACCGGATCAACCAAGCCAGTGAATTGGCCTATTGCGAGACCATCGCCGTCTCCAACCCTCGCGATCCATCCACCGTGTCACGTGCAAAGCATGGCCGTAAGCGTTTGTTAAATTGAACGAAAAAATGCCCTCGTACAGTTCGTACTTAAACTCAGAATTCGTAAAGAGCCTAAGAACACTGGGGCCAGCTCAACGCAAAGATGAGAAGAACAAGTAGGGTCTTCAGAGGTCAAGCATGAATAAGCAAATGGGTATCTCTAAGGTCGCAGGGACGACCCAGACCGAGCTTCAGAATGTCAGTTTTGACGTTCTGCAGGAAAAATATGCCAAGGGCGAAGAGAAAAAACTCTCTGGCGCCGATATGGTCGAGGCTATTCGGTCCCGGGTGGCAAGTGCGCTTGCAGCAGTAGAAAAAAACCCGAAAGAACATGAAGTCCTTTTTATGAGGGCACTGGAAGGAGGCTTCATCCCCGGCGGGCGGATCAATTCCGCGGCTGGAACTGATATTAAAAACGTCACACTGATTAATTGCTTTGTGCAGCCCGTCGGCGACTCGGTCTCCGGTACTGTCGATGGTAAAGTTGGAATTTATCCTGCTTTGCGTGATGCGGCTGAAACCATGCGTCGGGGTGGCGGGGTGGGCTACGACTTTTCGTCGATCCGGCCTCGCGGAGCAAAGGTCAAAGGGACAGAAAGCAGTGCGTCAGGTCCAGTCAGCTATATGCATGTCTTTGATCAGTCTTGCTCTACAGTTGAATCAGCAGGTGCGCGTCGCGGTGCTCAGATGGGCGTGCTGCGTGCCGATCACCCTGACGTATTTGAGTTCATTCGAGCCAAGCAGCAGTCCGGAAGGCTGAATAATTTTAACATCTCCGTCGGTGTAACCGATGCCTTCATGGAGGCGCTGGAGGCCGGAACAAAGTTCGAATTGGTCCACAAGGCTGAGCCCTCGCAGGAGGTCATGGAGCAGGGGGCCTATCGGCGTCAGGACGGTGTGTGGGTCTATAGAGCCATCCAACCGGCCGAACTTTGGTCAGCCATCATGGAAAACACTTATAACGCCGCTGAACCGGGCGTATTGTTTCTCGACCGGATCAATCAAGAGAACAATTTACACTATTGCGAACGCATTGAGGCGACCAATCCCTGCGGCGAAATCCCAATTCCAGACTTTGGGTGTTGCTGCCTGGGATCGATCAATCTGACCGCGATGGTTGAGCATCCTTTCGCGGAAGATGCGTGTTTTAACTTTGACCGTTTTGAGTGGGTTGTAACCCAAGCGGTGCGCATGCTCGACAATGTATTGGACGCAACCGCCTGGCCTTTGACCGAACAGCATCAGGAGGCAATGAACAAACGCCGCGTGGGTCTTGGATATACTGGTTTGGGCGATGCGCTGATTGAACTGGGTATTCGCTATGACAGTGAGGCTGGCCGAGATTTCGGTGCCGAGGTCACCCGGGTCATGCGAGACACCGCCTACCGTGCATCCATCGAACTGGCCAAGGGAAAGGGTGCGTTCCCGAAATTCGACGCCGAACGGTATCTGGAAAGCGGCTTTGCCAAACGCCTGCCAGAAGATATTCGAAACGCGATCCGTGAACATGGCATTCGCAATTCACACTTGCTTGCGATCGCCCCGACGGGGACCATTTCTCTGGCGTTCGCTGACAATGCGTCAAACGGTATTGAGCCAGCATTTTCCTGGTTCTACACCCGCTCTAAGCGTATGGCTGACGGAAGCAAGCAAGACTACAAGGTCGAAGATCACGCCTATCGCCTATGGGGCGCTCTGGGGCATGATCAATCCGATTTGCCAGAGGCGTTTGTGAGCGCTCTGGAAATCAGCGCCCGCGATCACATGCTGATGCAGGCAGAGATTCAGCCCTATATAGACGCCTCCATTTCGAAAACGGTAAATGTGCCCGAGGACTACCCTTTTGGGCAGTTCGCGGACCTCTACCTCGATGCTTGGAAAGCTGGCCTAAAAGGCATCACAACCTATCGCCCCAACAACATCCTTGGCAGCGTGCTCAGCGTTGACCCACCCACCGAGGTCGCACAGGATCTCGACCAATCTGAACCAGATCGCAAGATCCGCATTACCGAGACACCGGAAGTTGCGCTGCAATCCCTGCGCTGGCCGCACCGTCCCAAACTGACGACGGGCAATCCCGGCGTCACCTATATGGTCGACACATCAAACAGCCGGTTTGCGCTGTTTGTCGGACATATTGAAAACGTCGCTCCGCAACCTTTCGAGGTATGGGTAAACGGTGCTGAACAACCGCGTGGCCTTACGGCATTGGCGAAGAGCCTTTCAATGGACATGCGCAGCGAAGACCATGAGTGGCTGAGGATCAAGCTGGAAAGCCTCAGCAGAACGGCAGGTACACCATTCAAGCTCGCAATGCCGCCCACTGGCGAAGAGATCCCGGTTCCGGGCAATGTCGCGGCGCTCGCCCGGCTGGTGCGCTATCGCTGTGACGAACTGGGTGTGTTTGTCGATCCACAGGGCAAAACGCCCTTGTCTGACGCGATGTTCAGCAGAAAAGAGCCAAAGAGCGGAACCGACGGGACGCTGAGTTGGACCGTTGATGTCAGCAATCCGACGACTGGTGATGACTTCGCAATGTTCGTTAAGGAATGTGTCATGCCCGATGGCTCGCACCGGCCTTATAGCGTATGGCTGTCGGGCACTTATCCGCTCGATTTCAATGGGCTAACGAAGTCGCTGAGCCTGGACATGCGCGTGCTCGACTCAGCTTGGATTGCAAAGAAACTGCAAAGCCTAAAAGACCTGCCTGAGGCGCGTGGCGATTTCTTCGCCCGGATACCTGGGTCACATAAACAGGAAGTGGTGCCCTCAACAGTCGCTTACATCGCGCGGCTGCTCATTCACCGCTATAAAATGCTCGGAATACTAGATGCTGAAGGTTCCCCTGTGAAACCGATGGGCATGATGCAATCCGATGATCAGCCGAAGCAGTCCTCGCAAAACATCGCAATCCCGGGGAAAATCTGCCCAGAGTGCGGTAACATGACCTTGATCCGTAGGGACGGCTGTGAATTTTGTACATCATGTGGGTTTACCGGCAGTTGCGGCTGAGCATTGCGTAAACAAGTATACCAGCTTTCGCCGCCGCTAACCCCTTAAAGGGCGTTCTCGTTTTACGCCGCTTTCTCACTCAGCGCTAGAGCATGTCGCTTCTGATTGGATTCGGGATTCCCCTCGCGACCTGTCCATGATTCCCAGCGTTTGATGCAAATGCACGGGATCACAATGGGTAGGCCGCAGGCGACGTTGTGATCCTGGACAACGGCGTCAGAGCCACAAGAGTCCAAACGAAGCGGCAATTCTGAAGGACGCCGGCGCGTGGTTTTTCTTCCTGCCACCCTACAGCCCGGACCTGAACCCAATCGAAATGGCCTTCTCAAAGCTCAAGGCGCTCATCCGAAAGGCGGCGGCCCGAACCTATGACGAACTCTGGGCTGCCGTTGGGAAGGCCTGCGATCTCTTCTCTAGCCCGCCGTGTCGCCGGGAAATGGTCTGGCCCATCTTCGGTAGAGATGGGTGCGCAATACCTCAGCGAGCAGATCGCACTAGCTTTCACGCAGAGAGCCTTAGGCGTCGACCCAACGAGAATAAGGAACATGTTGCGTCTGGCGCTTTTGGTCTTTGGCAATAGGGGAAAGGAAGCGCACCGTTGATTCACGAAGGTCCGCGTTGCCGAGTTTCGCTAAAGTCCCTTTTTTTGTTGGCAGTAAAACCTGTTTTCTCAGGTTCGCATCGCTATTTGGCAGAAACCCACCGGCCTTCTTGCAATGCCGCATGACCGCGAAGAGCCCAACTTGACCGATACTGCAAATTGGATGAGCGTCAATTTTCACGTCACTGCAATTTTCATCACTAAATACTGGCGCTACGTCAGAAAAGGTATTTTGGTAAGTTCCGCCCCAACTGGGCAGTTGTCTTTTGTGACCTGGACCGCGTCACCGGGTTGTGCGTCGATTGAGACAAGTGCGTAACCGATCATTCGCTTCAAGCGATAAGACCAGGCCTTGTGGGTCATGTGCCCAATGACCGTCCCATCCTTTTTTATGTCAAGCCAGATGGACTGGTCTTCGTCTTCTTCACGGCCCTCCAGAATGATGCCGAGCTGGTGGCGTTTGATCCCATCGGCCTTGATCTTGCGCAGTGCTTGAACGCCGATGACATCGTCGCTGATATCCAGATCGACGAATTTACACATTCTCACTTCAAAGGGGTTGGTTCTGTCGTCTGTGTCGGTGCCATAGTTCAGAAGGCCGCTTTCTGTGCGTTCTGACGGGTTGGGATAACCTGGACCGATATCAAACGGTTTGCCTGATTCCTTGACGATCTGCCACAGCCGATCGCCTTTCGCGCCATCCCTCAAGAAGAGTTCAAAACCGCCTTGTTTGGACCAACCCGCGCGCATGATCGTGACGGGGATACCTTTGACTTCTGCATCCTTGAACCAAAAATATCGCAACTCACGGACCCAATCCCCAAATATGCTGGCAACAACGTCCTCGGCCTTTGGCCCCTGGACAGCCAAGGGTGACACGTCTGGCTCGCTGACTTCGACATTAAATCCGCGCTCGCCAGCCACGCACCGCGCCCAGAACCAAATGTCGGAATTTCCAATAGAGAGCCAATAGCGATCATCCGCCACCTTCATCGCGATCGGATCGTTGATCAGAACACCATCATGACTGCAGATCGCGACATACTTGCCCTGGCCGATTTCTTGAGTCGAAAGATCGCGGACGCAAAGGATCTGGGCCAGCTTGGCCGCATCCGGGCCCTTAAGTTGAACCTGCCGCTGAACGGCTACGTCCCACATGGAAACTCCATTGAGCAATCGCCAGTACTCTGCTTCTCTGTCCCCATAACCACGCGGAACAAGCATGTTGTTATAAGTCAGAAGCGTTTCGGCACCTTCGTCGATGGTTGATTGATAGAAGGGCGATTTTCTTAGGCGACCTGCCGACACGATGCGAGCCATATTTTTCCTGTCATTTTGAAAGGTTCGACGATCAGGACGGCGCGGGGAACCAACCGCCATGGGTACCTATGGGGACATATTGATCAGGTATCCAGATGCTAGCAACTGGGTCTACCTCGAACTTTGTTGCATCCATGATCACCAGCCTCGAGCTTCGCAGCTTCGGTAAAAAGACAAACCCTATGAGCCAACCCTCGTCCTCCGCCGGTCCGCGCGGCACAAAGGTCATCTCAGACGACATGCCACCATCAAAAGCTTGGTATTGCGCCGCGCCGGTTTCGAAGTCGAGCTTGACCGCCCTGTCAAAGGACGGATCAAGTAAGGCTTCGACGGTGTAGCCATTGCAGCAGGCGCGAACATCCGTTCCTCTTTCGCCTCTTTGCCCGCGCCAGACATCGGTAACCCTCGCGCCTTGTCCTTAAAGAACGTCAACCTGCCGAAGCTTCGTGACAATTTCCTCGGGCTTCGGTCGCTTGTTGGCCATGTGTTTCCTCCGTTTTCCTAAAAAAAGCGGAGGACCACTTCATTGGGGGAAGACCAAAGCCGCAAAGCCAAATCAAAAACCAGAACAGAACCGGCCTCCGACCGATGCGCCCTGGCACGCCTGAGCTGCATAGGGAGCACACGCCCCAAAGCGCGGCGTTCAAATCCCACAAGTGGCCCAGTCTTGCTCCGGCGCGTGGCCCCTTATTGCGCTGGGATTAACACGTCGTATCTGCTGAAAACATGAGCAATGCATCGTTCCCAAAGGTCAATTGGGCGCTCTCATACTACTACCCTTCGTCCATCGTCTTTCACACTTTGAAAGTACGAGAGATGGTAAAGGGTCTCCGAATATCCAGATGGGACAGCAAGTCCATCGCTTGACTAACAACAGCTTTTTCTACCTTGTTTTTTAAGAACAAAGAAAAGCACCAAACCCCTCCGTTTCTCAAAACTGAGCGCATGGCTGGGTCACAGTGTCTCAACAAAGCTTGATCGCAATTGGTCTTGTGCCAGATTGACCGCTTGCATTTCTAAACAGGGCAATGTGAGAGAGTTCTGTGTCCGGTGAGACAGAGTGTTGCTTGGACTACCGATAAGCCTAAGCTAACCTTACCACCAAGTTGGAACCGACGAGTGATATGCAAGGTCTGACCTGGCCAGACGACTATCAAGAGGTCCTACCGCTCCTCAAGGAACAATGGGGAGTGGGCGATCAGCTATACCTTTCTCGCATGATGGGGAGCGGCAAGTCGGGCGCGCTCGTCTATGCGGTCGACGTCTCCAGCGATACCTATACCGGCCAAGCCATTCTCAAACTCGCGACGGCCCCAGATCCTAAAAAGCAAGAACGCATTGAAGCAGCGCTGCATGAAAAGGCGATCGAAGACGCGCCGGAATTCGCCACGGCGCATTTGCCGAAGGTCATAAATTCGCTCCATCATGGCGAAAAACTCGCGCTTCTATCGACCATCGCCGGACGCGGTCTGGAATATGCGCAGCAATGGCAGGAGTGTTCCTTCGAGCGTCAGCTCAAAACAGTAAAACGTTTGTCTTCAGATATCTTGTCGGATTGGAATGCAAATTACAGCCTTTCGCCAGGATTGCTGGCACCGCAGGATCTCTTGAAGGCCTGGTGCAGCTATCGGCTTAGCCCGGACACCGGCGGGCGCATCCACACCTTCCTGCAAGACTCCTGTGGGATCACGTCAGAGACGCCTTCGATCATGTTCAATGGTCATTGGTTTCCCAATCCCATTGCCTTTGCGGATCGCACCATCGACCTGCCCGAGCGCCTGCAACTGCGCGGCGTGATGGGTCATCTCCATGGTGATTTGCACGGGCTGAATGTGTTGGTCGAAGAAGAAGACATTCACGATCCGGACCATACGCCTGAGTACTACCTGATCGATCTCGCACTTTATAAGAGCGAACAATACCTGTTCTACGACCACGCCTATTTCGAGTTTGCCACATTGCTGGCCGCACGCGGAAACCGCTCATCAGATGGTTGGGAACAAGTGATCGCCCAGCTTCGCCGGTTTCGACATGATCGCGAATTGGATCTGAAATCTGACGATTTGGGCCTGCTGGAGTTGATCCGTGCGCTCAGACAGGGCCAACAAGATTGGATCAATGAAAACGAGGCGGACCGGCTGTCTTATATGGAGAGCCAGGAGCTTTTGGCGCGGGTCGGCGTGGGGCTGAATTTCGTCAACAAACGTATGTCAGAAAAGCAGCGTAGGATGGCCTACTTATACGCCGCTGCGAATCTGAAAGACTATCTTAAGCTCAATCGGATCGACTGGCCCAAGCATGGTCAGAACTTCGTCATTGCGACGGGGCCTGAGGAAAGCGCAAATGGCCTCCCAAGCACGCTCGAACCCGAGCGGGACGCATTGATGCCCACCACTGTCACACAGCAGGCAACGGCACCCACAGAAGCAATATCCGAGGAGACACCAAAGAAACGCTCCGGCAGAGGGTTCCGCGTGCTTGCCGCCGCGTGTTTCGTTCTGGCGATGTCCGGGTTGGTTGTCGCAGCTTACTTAGACTATCTTGACGATCTCCTTGCTCCATTTACCACCGCGTCCTCCACAGAAACTGGCAACACGGTGACCGACGAGATCGCGGCTCCGGTTCAAAAGGTCTCTCTGGCAATCCTTCCGTTTGAAGATCTGTCCGATCCATCGGAGCCCGACTTGTTACAAGATCTAAGCACGCAATTGCGGCAGGTCTTTGCCTCGGCAGAAGCGTTTCAGATGCCCAGCGAGCGGTCGATCAGCAGCATTGGCGAGACAACCGAAGATCCAACCGAAATCGGTAAGGCGCTCGATGTCGATTTCTATCTAAGCGGCACATTTCGTGTTGTGTTCGAAGATATTCTATTGGACGTGGGCCTTTTCAAAACCGAAGATGGTGAAGAGCTTTGGAGCAACCAATATCGAAAGCAGACAGACGACACGTATATCGTGCAGGAAGACATCGCGCAGGCCGTGGCAGATACTCTGTCTTTGCCCATTCAAATCGACAGCACAGCGCTCAATCCTATCGAGACTAAAAACCCCAAGGCCTACGAATCCTACACACGCGGGATTGCCCTTTTAGAGCAGCGCGGGGATGCGCTCGTCCGGGCAATGACTGCACTTGAATATGCGACGGACCTTGAACCCGATTTCGCTGCAGCTTGGGCCGCGCTCAGCCTCACCTACAATGTTGCCCCTACCTACTTGAACCAAATCCGTGGTCAGCAGGTGGTGCCAGAAACCTATTACATCAAGTCGCGCTCGGCCGCTTTGAAAGCACGCGACATCGATCCCAACCTTCCGATTGTACAACACGCCCTTGCGAACATGTATCAACGCGACCGGCAATGGTCAGCTTCAGAAAGGTCATATCTTCGGGCTCTAGGGGCGGATCCTTCAAATCACCGTGCGATGCAGGATTACGGCGGATTGCTCCAGACGGTCGGTAAGACCGACGAGGCGCGAGAGTATGTGAACCGTGCCAAACAACTCGACCCGACAAATGATCTCTATGTCTTTATGTCAGCGCGACTTGATCATCAGATCAGCCGCTCCGACGAAGACATGGCGATCATCAAGGACACTTTCGTTAACGTCCCGCAGTTCCGCGAACTCGCTTTTCGCGTGATTATGGCCGATGGGTCTGCCAATCAAGATCTCTCGGTCGCGCGGTCGATGGTCGAGAACTGTGGCAACTGTACCGAAGAATTTCGCACAAGTGCATTGGAGATGATCGATGCAGCAGGTGTCGATACTGGCGCCCAACTTTTTGACAAGTTCCGTGATGAAATCTTCCTGTCTTATCAGTTTCTCTATCACTACGGGGATGTTGACGCCGTTCTACAAGCCTTCAGCTACAATGCCCTTCAATCCAACTACCGGCTGCAATACTTCACTGTCCCCTGGTATCTGATCAATGCGATCAGCGACACTGAGGCGTTCCAACAGACAATCGAAGATATGGGCCTGGTTTCTTACTGGGAATCCAATGGCTGGCCGCCCGGTTGCGGCATGTCCGACTCTCAGTTTTCTTGCAGCTAGACGGCCGAACGGACCCCACTTGTATTGCCGCGCTCAGGGTAGCCCCGCCATTTTAAGACCAGAGACATAAGTGTCGATCTGACTGTCGTCTTTGAGATAAAACAAACGCTTTCTCACGAAATTGCTGTCGATTCCGGGGCGCAGCTTTTGCAGCTGCGCAATTGCTTCTTTGGCTCGCGCGCCTTCCCCCATATGCGCTAAGGCGGACGCCCGGATCGCAGTTGGCCAGTAATGCGCATTCGGCACCGCCTCCGCCTCAGACGCCCATTTTACGGCATCCTCGTAGTCTCCTTTGAACAAAAACGCCGTCGCGCCATAGCTCAGAAACGCCCAACGATAAGGATCGGAAGGGCTGATGCGAACGGCCTCTTCAAAGCTTTGGATCGCGTCATCGAGCTGGCCGGAATAGGCCATCGAGTCCCCTAGCCCGCAATGGGCCTGGGCCATACCGGGGTTCAGATCGATGGCAATCCGCAGGTTCTGGATCGACCGGTCATATTCGCCCCGGGCCAGATAGACACGCCCCAGCGCGAACTGCGCAACCGCATCTTCGGGCTCCAGGCGGGCGGCGATCTTTGAAAGCTCCAAGGCGCGGTCGAGCAATGAACTCACATCCTCGGCTTCAAAGTAAATCGCCGAGATCACAAGCGCATAAGACAGCCGCGCATAAGCTAGGCCGAAATTTGGATCGAGCTCTATCGCACGTTCAAAATGGCGTTGCGCCTCGACATTCGTCGCCGCGTTGAATTCGTACTGGATGGACAGCCCGCGATGGTAACACTGCCAAGCATTCATTTCTTCAAAATTGGTCTCACGCAAATGGCGTCCGACCAAACGCTCGATCTCTGCCTCGATCGTGGCCGCGATGGTCTCTGAGAGCTCATCTTGCAGCTCAAACATATCATCTGACACGCGATCATAGCGCGAGACCCAGACATACCGTCCGGTTTTTGGGTCAGCCAACTGCACGGTCAGTCGAAAATGCGACCCGATAGAGCGCAGTGACCCATGGACGATGTAGTCCAGTCCCTCATCCCGGCCGATTGCATTCATCTCCTCGCGGGTCAGGCGCAGCCCGCCGCCTTCGATGCTTGCTTTGACCTCAAGCGCACTGAACCTGGACAGATTTGTGGTGATGTCCTGGGTCAGACCTTCGACCAAAAAGGCCTCATGCGGGTCCTTGCCAACTGACCCAAAGGGCACCACCGCGACCGACGCGCGCCCAGCTGGTTTCGAAACCGTTTCAGACCTTGGTTGTGGAGCGGGCATTTGTGGCGCTTCGCTCTCTGCCACAAAGAAACGCTCGCCCTTGATCTCACCGATGAGATTGACCAGTTCCGGTCCCGCGCCAACGCCAAGTTCCTTTTTCAGCGTGGCCTCATAATTGTTAAAATGCTGGATCGCGGCTGCGCGCTCGCCTTGTTGGGCGAGTATGCGGATGAGCACCATTTGCCCCGCATCTCGCAGCGGATCCATGGTCACGATTTTCCGGGCCAGCTTCAGCGCCTCTGCGGTGTGTCCCTGTTTCAGATGCCATTCTGCGGCGCGTTCAAGGACTGACAGTGACAGTGTCGCCAACCGTTGGCGTTCTGAACTCAGCCAGTCTTCGAACTCCGCCTGCTGCCCATAGAGCCCTTCCAGCAACGGCCCCTTCATCAGGGCGACTGCCTGTTCCGTGGCCTCCGACGACAAATCATTGGAAAGCGCCGTGAAGGCGTCGACATCCACGCTGACGGCTGCGGGGTTGAACCCAACCCGATCATTTTCAGTCAGCAATATATCCTCGCCGCCTGGGGCGAGCGTTTTTTTAAGCTTGGCAATCGCCTGCCGGAGGCTCTGACGGGCCTGATCCGTGAACCTGTCGCCCCAAAACAGTGCCATCAAACGGTCCCTAAGCGGCGGCATTTCAGTGTTTAGCGCGAGATAGGCCACCAAACCTTCGGTCTTACTGCCGGAGATCGGAAGTGGGGTCCCGTCTTCCAAGAGGACCTCAAGTTTTCCGAAAAGACTGATCGACAACACTAGAACAGCTCCTTCCGGCCCGCGTTAGCATGACAAGACACGGCTCAAAAATCCATGCTTAACGCTGAAGTTCCTCGTTTTTCCACTTTTCATGACGAAGTCACGCGCAGGCTGACGGGCAATTCACGCTGACCCCCCAGAGGTCACTTAGAAACCAAGTATCAAACACAGCAAACGAGGACAAAGACATGACCTTCACATTCACACCACCCTGGACCAAACGCCGACTGAATATCATCGGACCTTATTCCGCCTGGCCGAGACAAAGCACTCGGAAGCGGGCGATCATCTTCTCCAGCACCTTAGCAGGCCTTGCCGTTTTCGTGCATTGCGGCCTTCCAATGATCGTTTGACGAAAGAGCGCACACCATGACTTTTGCAGAGCGAAACCCGGTCGAGGTTGTCATAGAAAGGGCTGTGAAAGTCCGCGCGCAGGAGACAACAATGCCTCAGCTTAAAGCATCAATCCTTGAGACCGTTGGCGACACACCCATCGTCCGGATCTCCAATATCGGTCCGTCCCATGTGGAGCTTTTCGTGAAGCTCGAGGCATTCAATCCCCTAGGGTCGGTCAAGGACCGGTTCGCTCTGGCCGCGATTGAAGCGGGCGAAGAAAGCGGCGCGCTGCGCCCCGGCCAGACAGTGGTTGAGGCCACCAGCGGCAATACCGGCATAGGGTTGGCCATGGTCTGTGCACAAAAGGGCTATCCTCTGGTCATCACGATGGCGGAAAACTTCAGCGTCGAACGGCGCAAGCTGATGCGGTTTCTCGGCGCGAAGGTGGTGCTGACACCCGCCTCGGACAAAGGCTCAGGCATGATTGCCAAAGCAGAAGAACTGGCCGCAAAAAACGGCTGGTTCCTGCCGCGGCAATTCGAAAACGAAGCCAACGCCGATATGCATTCCCGGACCACCGCGCGCGAAATTCTGCGCGATTTCTCTGAACTTGGGCTCGATTACTGGGTCACTGGTTTCGGCACCGGCGGAACGATCAAGGGCGTGGGTCGTGTCCTGAGGGCAGAAAGCCCATCGACGAAGATCATCGTCACCGAGCCCGACAACGTGCCCCTGCTCGGGAGCGGAATTGCGCAAGATCGCGACGATGATGGAAAGCCCAGCAAAAGCCATCCGATGTTTCGCCCGCACCTGATGCAGGGCTGGTCGCCGGATTTCATCCCGAAGCTGGCTGAAGATGCCCAAGGTCTTGACCTCATCGACGGGTTTCAGCCGGTGGCGGGCAATGACTCGCTTCAAGCCGCGCGCGATTTGGCCCAGAAAGAAGGCATCTTTTGCGGCATCAGTGGCGGTGCTACTTTTGCGGCCGCCCTCAAAGTCGCAGAGACCGCACCGGAAGGTTCAAAGATCCTCGCGATGATCCCAGACACCGGCGAGCGCTACATGACCACCGTCCTTTTCGATGGGATCGCGGAGACGATGTCAGACGAAGAAATGGAGATCTCGCGCTCAACCGAAGGTTACCGTTTCGACGTTTCCTCGGGAGGGGGGTCTGTCGCTGTGGCACCGGAAGCCGCAAAACCCGAAATCACCGCCTTGGTGGAGCGGACCGTCGCGAAAAAGCCGGTTGTAATGTACGCGCTAGAATGGTGCGAGTTTTGCTGGTCAGTGCGCAAGATGTTCGAAGCCGCTGGCATTGCCTATGAGACCGTCGATCTCGACTCGGTTGCCTATCAGCAAGATAATTTGGGCGGCGATATCCGGTTGGTCTTGCGGCACATGACAGGCGTGCCGACTATTCCTCAAATATTCGTCGGAGGTGAGCATATTGGCGGCGCCACGGAGACCTTCGATGCCTTCAACGATGGCTCACTGAAAGAGAAACTCACAGGGGCAGGCGTCTCCTTTAACCCCTCAATGACCAGGGACGCCTACAGCTTCCTGCCGAGTTGGCTGCATCCACGCTGATGAACGCGCCATCTCCGCACCCGAGCCCAGAGAGTTTTCGCCGGGTGGCTGACTACGTGCAGAGCTTTCGCACGCGCGATCGCAAGCTGCACCCAACAGCCGCGCCGGAGGATTTGCGCCGTGCCTTTTGCGTGGCGCTTCCTGAACACCCGACGGACCCCAGTGCGGTGATCGAACAACTGATCACCGCAGCAGAGCCCGGTTTGGTTGGCAATACCGATCCGAGCTTTCACGCTTGGGTCATGGGAAGCTCCGATATGACTGGGGTTTTGGCCGATATGCTAACCTCGGTCTGGGGGCAAAACGCGGCGATATTTCAGACCTCCCCGGCCGCAGCAATTGCCGAAGAAGCGGTCGCAACCTGGCTTCTGGAGCTCTTAGATCTCCCGCGGCAGTCCTCGGTTGGCTTTGTCACCGGGGCGACCATGGCGAGTTTTGTGGGTCTGGCCGCAGCGCGCTCAGAGGTTTTGCGGCGCGTGGGCCATGACTACGAACGTGATGGGCTTCAGACCGCGCCTCTTGTCCATATCTATCTCAGCGATGACGCCCATATCTGTAACGAAGCCGCGCTGCGATACTTGGGATTCGGAGAGGCCAATTTGGTGCGCATCCGGTCCGATGCAAAGGGCCTGATGCAACCAGAGGCGCTGGCAATCGCAATGTCCCTAACGCAAGGACCAAAGATCATCATCGGTCAAGCCGGGCATATCAACTCTGGAGGTTTTGAGGACTTCCACGCGATCTCAGACTTGGCGCGAAGGCATCGCGCATGGCTGCACATCGATGGCGCCTTCGGACTTTGGGCACGGATACTGCCAGAAAAGGACGCGCTCACACGGGGCCTCGATCTGGCTGATAGTTGGTCGGTCGATGGCCATAAATGGCTTCAGATCCCCTACGATTCAGGGTTCGCGATCATAAAGGATGCTCAAGCGCATCGCCGCGCAATGGATGCTGCGGCGGGCTATCTCAACGTCTCGCCTGACGATGGGCGGAACCCCAATGAATATAACCCAGAGCTGTCTCGTCGGGCCCGAGGCTTTGCCGCTTGGGCAGTTCTGCTCGCGCGTGGCAAAAGCGGTGTAAGAGACTTGGTTAGACGTCATTGCGACACTGCGCAGCGCACCGCTCAAAAATTGAGCGACATACCTGGTTTGAATATCGACGCCTCTCCGGATCTCAATCAACTCGTTCTGCGATTGACGCGTTCCCCGGGTGATCCACCAGATCTAGCCGAAAAACTCGCCGCCAGGATCAACAAGACAAATTCGGTTTTTGTAAAACCTGCCAAATGGAAGGGCGACACTGTCCTGCGTTTGTCTTTTATCTCCAACTGTACCGATGCCGCGCAGGCGGACCTGTTGGCCGAAACCATCCGTTCTGCCTGGCGCGATCTGAGAAAAATCTCCGCGTGACGGTGAATTCACATCGGGCACACGTCTAGGAAGACGCTGTTTTCCTGTCTTTCGGGTCTTCTGAGCACAAAGCAACAGCTGTCAGGAGACACCACATGAATGCCGCGACGCACCGATTTCCTAAGCCGGACCACGAGCGCGTATTCGCTACGCGCACCCGGAAGATCTATATGGATCACAACGGCAGCACACCGCTTCATCCCGCAGCGCGCGCCGCAATGCTGCCCTTCCTCGATGGGGCCTATGGCAATCCCTCCAGCGGGCATTGGGCAGCCGAGACCGCACGTGATGCAATTGAGAAGGCACGGGCCGAGGTCGCAGCCCTGATCGGAGCAACACCTGACGAGATCGTTTTCACCTCTGGCGCAACAGAGGCCAACAATCTTGCCCTTAAAGGCAGCCTTGGCGCGCGTGGACCTTATCACATCGTTGCCAGCAGGATCGAACATGACGCAGTTCTGCGCAGTGTTCAGGCGATGAAACGCTACGGCGTTCGGGTCACGTTGGTCCCGGTGGACGGGGACGGCATTGTCGATCCCGATGAGGTGCGCCGCGCCATTGGCAAAGACACAAGCCTGATCTCGACCATGACCGCCAATAACGAGATTGGGACGATCCAGCCGATCGCAGAAATTGCGGCGATCGCGAGAGAACATGGCATTCCTTTTCACAGTGATGCCGCACAAGCCGTTGGCAAAATACCAATCGATGTCGAGGCCATGGGCGTCGATTACTTGTCGCTGGCAGGGCATAAATTCGGCGCACCGAATGGTGTCGGCGCGCTTTACATCCGAAAAGGTCGACGGCTGACGCCGCTTCTTCACGGGGGCGGGCAGGAAAAAAAACGCCGTGCGGGCACGGAAAGTGCTCTTCTTAGCGCGGGGCTCGGCGCAGCGGCGCGTGCCGCAATGGGCAAGGACACCTCTGGCCTACGCAGTTTGCGGGAGGCTTTTTGGCAGGGGCTCACCGATCGGTTTGGGACACGGGTCGTGCTGAATGGCCATCCTACCCGCCGGGTGCCCAACACGTTAAGTGTTAGTTTTCCGGGCCAGATCGGCGCAGAGATTCTAGCGTCCATGCCCGGGGTCGCGGCGACCACCGGCAGCGCCTGTCATGCCGGCTGTATCGACATGTCACACGTTCTGATCGCGATGGGAAAATCCGTCGATATCGGCTTGGGCACAATCCGCTTTTCGCTGGGCGACGGAAATACGATGGACGAGGTGAATGAGGTGCTCGGCCTTTTGGAGAATGCCCTTGGCTAGCGGCTTAATACGCGCCCAGATTTGATGTCTAACTGTTCAAACCGGCCCCTCACGCGGCCGGTTTTTTTTCATTTCACGGTGAAACTCACGCCTTGGTCACAGCGCTGACGCAAAACTCTGCGCGGTTTCGCCGCCGATCTCACCTCAGCCTCACAGCGCAAAGCGACAAGACACGTGTTCAAAACACAAAGCCAATCAAGGAGACATATCATGGCTTTTCTGATCAACAACGCCTGGGGCAAAGACGATGTCGAAAAAGCAACTGTGGCGCTCGTCGTGGGCAACGCTGTTGCGGGCAATGGCGATGCACGGGTTTTTCTGACCAACGCCGCGCTTGATATCGCGATCCGTGGCAAGGCCGATGACTGGCAGGCCGAAGGCTACGCACCGGTCAAAGACCTGGTTACGGGCTTCCAGGAAAAGGGCGGCGTCTTTTGGGTCTGCAAGGCCTGCGCCGATGCCAAAGGCGTCACGCAAGACGATCTTGTCGAAGGTGCCGAGATTGCTGGCGCTGGCCACACAATGGGCTTTTTGCAAGCTGGGGGACAGGTACTGATTTGACCCTAACCGGTCAGCGGCGCTTCCCTCCCCCGCCGCTGACCGCAGTTTCTGAGGTTTATCTTGTTCGGTCGTCGCCAGGCACAGCACCGCCGAAGCGCTGAGCAGCTCCACAAGCATAGATTGCAACCCTGTTGGAACGACGATGGCCTGCAGAGAGGAAAGCCCGTCAGCCGGTCGATGATATAGCCGCAATCGCGCATGAGACGCTCACTCAAAATCAGGCAGAGCGACGACCGAGGGGTCAGCGGGAAACCTCGGGTGAACAAAAAGGACCTGCGCCCGCCATGAGCAGCGAAAGGCTCCATAGCCCGCGTCTGCTCTAGGCCCATCTGTGCAGAAGAAGCGGCACCAATATCGTCAGGATTAGCAGTCGAAAGACATGATGCGCCGCGACAAAGGGGGGATCGAGCCCAGATTGCAGAGCGATGGCCGCCATCGCCTCAACTGCCCCAGGCGCATAAGCCGCCAAGGTCACTGTAAGCGGCAGGCCCAAAAGCCAAAGCATCAAAACAGCCCCCAACAGGGCGTAAAACAACATGACAGTTGTCACCGTGACCCCCGCCAAGAGCGCACCGAGAAACTGCGAAAAGGTGATGTTTGTCAGCCGGGAGGCGATAAGCGTGCCCATAGCGATCAGAGCAACGTTCAGCATCGCCGTTGGGAAACGACCGGGTGCCAGATCAGCAGCATGGCCCAGGCCGCTCATCGCCATTCCGGCGAGCAAATAGGCCGCGGGCAAGCGCAACCGCAGGAAAACTGCGCCAACCGCACCGGACAAAAGAAAAAGGATGATACCCGGGACCAGCCCAAGGATTGGACCAGACAGAAAATCAGCCTGCGTCGCGCCAAAAACAAAGGTGATCAGAGGCGGCAGGCAGATGGTGAGCAACAGGATTCGAGTGCACTGCACCACGGTCACAATTGTGACATCTTTGCCCGAGTCGATGGAAAAGCTCAGCACATAGCTCAAATGTCCGGGCGTGGAGCATAAGAGCGCGGTTTCCCGATCAAACCCAAACAGCCGATGCAGCAGCGCGCGCGCTGTGAAGAGCCCTGCCAAAAGCATAACCGCAAGGCTAACAAAGCTCAGCGGCCAAGTGACGGCGGAACTGAGTACCTCAGGCGTGATGCCAGAGCCGATATTGATGCCAAGGGTAAGAAAAGTGATATTACGCAACCACGTGGGGACGTTGACCTGTAGACCGCAGAGCGCAGCCACAGCGACTGCCAACGCAGAGCCCGTGAGCGCGGCGACGGGAAATCCGATTAGAAAAAAGAGCCCCGCTCCTAGGGCCCCGACCGCGAATGCGGGCACCAACAACCAGACATCTCTGAGAGCGGCCTTGAGCATCAATAGCGATCGGTGAGGTTAAGACGCCCAGCCACAATCGGGGCCATAACTGCTTCCAGCGCCGGATCGCGCGCAAGCAAAGGCGCAATCTCTTCGATCCGGTTCATCGCCACGAGATCCAGTAGATCTTGCCGAGGCGCGCCGGTCTCTGTCCTCGGCAGCGCGCGCACTGGCTGCAACAGCTCGACCTGAGTTTCAGGCAGTAACCCGCGGAGCTCATCAGCAGCGAGGTCAGTCTCAACAAACCCATAGAGCCCCTTCCCGCGTCCCCCCGAGGGATAGGAGGAGAGCGCCAGATCGTGCACCTGATCATACGAGAGCAATTCTGCGCGGATCGCGGGACCTTCGTCCTGCAGCCTTTGGCCCATGCCCTCTCCATCAGACCATTGCATCAGCTTGCGGGTGATAAAGTTGTAAACCGGCTTATACGTTCGGCGCCAAATCCGCGATGGGAGCGAACGCTGTGCGACGATTGCCCGTTCACGCGCGGTGAGAAGATGTGGCGCGTAGCGCTGCTTTTGTTTCAACAGGTGGCGCAGATCCTCATAGGCGCGGATCCGAAACAACCGACCCCGGCGCTTTGAGACAGTTGCCAATTGGAAATCGATCACCGCGGCCGCGCCATCGGGTTTCATCAGCCAGTTTTGCGGTTTTTGCAGATCGTTATGGGTTACGCCGCGCCGGTGGAGGGCACGTACAATCCGTGCGGCGTCGCGGTAAAATCCGGGATCATCGGGCCGCGCTGCTTGCAGGGGGGTGCCCTCCATCCAGATCCGCAAAAGCCCCATCCGATCAAATCGCACCACCACCGGCACGCCTTCGATCCCCTGAGACGCCTCAAGCGCTCGATACTCTCGCGTCGCCAACCACCGCCCAATCGCTCGCCCGGGTTGCGCCAGTTGATCGAGCCTGCGCAGAACCAAGCGCTCAGCGATCCCCGGTTCGCTGCCAATTACAGTCTCAGAAAAGGCATCGCGCTTCAGCACGGTTTCGGGTTGAAACACTGTCTAATCCTTGATGGGGTCCCACCGCTCCCTTGCCATAGCGTGTCGCGTTTGAGCAAGTTTTCGCCGATTGAGAGTCTTTGTTTCAGGTTAAGCGAAAATTTGCTCAGTCTTTGCCATCGTCTCCAAAACTTGCAGCTTTCACGAGGCAACAGGCACTCCATGACCGTCTTCAGATGTTTTCTCCTGTCCGTTTTGATGCTGTCCATCGCGTCTGTTTTTCTAACCGGCCCGGCGGAGGCGAAGCGCATTCAGCAAGCCTGCATGCAGTCTGATCGAAACGCAGCGAGTTCCAGCCGGTGCAACTGTATTCAGCGGGTCGCTGATCAGGTCCTCACTGCTCCAGACCAGCGTCTTGCCGCCAGCTTCTTCCGCGATCCCGACCGTGCACAAGAGGTAAAGATGTCCGACAATCATCGGCATGAACAGTTTTGGGACCGCTACAAGATTTTTGGCCAGAACGCGTCGAAGATCTGTCGTTAAACACCGGCAGTGCACCCGCGGCCGCGCCGGGTCACAGCCCCAAGCACCATCTTAGAATTGCCTTTTGGGCATGAAGCCGGTTTTCGGCCTCATCAAAGACAACAGACTGCGGCCCGTCCATGACCGCATCCGTCACCTCTTCTCCGCGATGCGCGGGCAAGCAATGCATGAAAAGCGCGTCTGTGTCCGCCGCAGCCATGAGAGCTTCATTGACCTGATAGGGTGCGAGGAGGTTGTGACGCCGTTCACGTGTCTCAGGCCCGTCATGCATCGACACCCATGTATCGGCGACGATCAAATCAGCCCCTTCAACGGCCTTTATCGGATCGCGTTCTATCGAAACCGCACTGCCCGCGGCCCGCGCCTCGTCCATAAAGACCTTCTCGGGATCGAGTGGTTCCGGCCCGGTAAAAGTCATATCAAAGCCAAATCGCCCAGCAGCGTGCAGGAAAGAAGCGCAAACATTGTTGCCATCGCCTGACCACACAACCTTCCGTCCTGCAATGGGTCCACGATGCTCCTCATAGGTCAAGATATCGGCCATAATTTGGCATGGATGGCTCCGGTCGGTGAGCCCGTTGATGACCGGCACACTGGCATGGTCAGCAAGCTCCAAAAGCGTGTCTTCGGCAAATGTTCGGATCATAATCAGATCGACATAGCGCGATAAAACCCGCGCAGTGTCGGCGATACTTTCGCCATGGCCGAGCTGCATTTCTGCTCCGGAGAGCACCAGGGTCTCGCCGCCCATCTGCCGCACACCGACATCGAAAGATACGCGTGTCCGGGTCGAGGGTTTTTCAAAGACCAGGGCAACCATACGCCCCTCAAGGGGGCGGTCTTCATCCAGCGCGGCTTTTGGCAATCCAGCGCGTGCCGATTTCATCGCCGCTGCTTGGTCGAGCATTGTCCGCAGAGCCTCTGGCGCGGTCTTGTTGATATCCAGAAAATGCATCATCAGATCAAACCGCGACGCTTTCTGCCTGCTCTAACTGCTGTGCTGCACGCTCCAGCCGATCAACGGCCTCTGAGATTTCGGCTTCGGTCACATTCAGGGGTGGTAAAAGACGGACCACATTCTCCGCTGCTGGCACTGTGAGAAGAAGCTGATCATAACCCGCAGACACAATCTCAGCGTTGGGAGCTTTACAGACCAACCCAAGCATCAGACCCATGCCGCGGACACTCTCAAAAATATCGGGATGTGCAGCGACCAAACCTTCGAGCTTTTGCCTTAAAAACCCTGCCTTTCGATTCACATCCTCCAGAAATTTCGGGTCGGCGACGTGGCGCAGAACCTCTTGACCCACGGCGCATCCAAGGGGATTGCCCCCATAGGTCGAACCATGGCTGCCCGCGGTCATGCCAGAGGCCGCGCGCTCGGTCGCGAGCACCGCACCCAGTGGGAAGCCGCCACCAATGCCCTTTGCGACACTCATTATATCGGGCGTCACTCCAGCCCATTCATGGGCAAAAAGCTTGCCGGTCCGCCCCATACCGCATTGCACCTCGTCAAGGATCATCAACACGCCGGATTGATCGCAGAGACCGCGCAGCGCTTTTAGGCAGGCATCGGGCAAAGGTTTGATCCCGCCTTCCCCTTGCACTGGTTCGACGATGACCGCGGCGATGCGCTCAGCTCGAGGCCCCGTAAGCGCGCTTTCCAGTGCAGGATGATCCCCCCAAGACAAATGGGTGAAACCAGGCAGCAAAGGCGCGAAGCCTTTGGTCATCTTCTCTGAACCTGCCGCGGCAATACCGGCAGAAGAGCGGCCATGAAAGGCGCCATTGAATGCGATGATTTCGGTCCGATCCGGTGCACCGGCGTCGTACCAAAACTTGCGCGCCATTTTTACGGCAAGCTCACAGGCCTCAGTACCGGAGTTGGTGAAAAAAACCGTGTCGGCAAAACTCAGATCGACAAGCTGCGCGGCCAACGCCTCTTGCGCCTCGATCTTATAGAGGTTGCTCACATGCCAAAGCGTTTCAGCCTGCGCGCTCAGCACTCTCACAAGGTCCGGATGCGCGTGTCCCAATGCATTGACCGCGATACCCGCGCCGAAATCAAGGAAGCGTCGCCCGTCTTTCTCAATCAGCCAAGAACCATTTCCCGAGGCAAAGCTGAGGGGCGCACGGGTATATGTCGGCAAAACGGCGGGGATCATGTTTGCTCCTCCGGATCGGAAAGGCCCTTGGTGGCGCGATGCCGGGCCGGTGTCAATCTATTCAAGGGGGTGATGTTGTTGACCGCACGGCTTAAGCGCGCGCCACTGATCAGTTAGGCGCGGCTGCGTCGGAGGCAGAAGAAAGGTGTGCTGCGTGACATCATGGCGGTGCTGCTATGCCGAAATCCACAGGCACACAAGCGGTTTTCTTTGTGAGCATCCGTCAAAGGCGGGTCAGGCGAAGCCTGCCCGGCCCAACGGGATGACGGCGGCGCGGCACGCGCCAACGGAAGACGGGCGGGAGAGCCCCTTATTAGTCCCGGCGCTTCGCCCGAAGCGTGGGATCGGCTTGTGTGGGATCTTCGGGCCAGGGATGTTTGGGGTAGCGCCCGCGCATATCCTTACGCACATCGGCGTAGCTGCCCGCCCAAAACCCCGGCAGGTCCTTGGTCACCGCAATGGGCCGTCCCGCAGGCGACAAAAGCTCCAATCGCAGCGGCACATCGCCGACAGAGGGGTGCACCGTCTCTCCGAATACCTCTTGGAGGCGCAGGGCGATTGCCGGCACCTCCCCTCCATAGTCAATCGGAACTTTGCGTCCGAGCGGAGTTACATAGTGGGGCGGCGCGACACGGGCGAGTGTTTGCGCCTCTTCCCAGCTTAAAGCCGCACTCAGTGCCGCAGAGGCATCGATGTTGGCGAAGTCCGAAGCCTGTCGCACATTGCCAAGATGCGGCAATAGCCATTCCGTCGCCGAAGCGATCAGACCTGCGTCTGTGGGATCGGGCAGACGGTCGTCCTTTTTGCGGGCGACTGCCAGGCGCGCCCTAATCAGGGCAAAGGTTTTCTGCCCGCCCAGGACACCAAGTCCGAGATCCCGAATGCCGTCCAAGGCGGCCTCGGCGCGCGCGGCAACCGGCACGTCGCGCCAAATCTCATCTTTTAAGATCAGCGCACCCAGCCGTTCTTGGCGTCGGGCCCGAATGTCGCGACGGCGTTTGTCCCAGCGACACGTCTCCTGCCAAACCAAGCGCTCGCCATAGAGATCGCGCAGTTCCACTTCGGTCAACTCCGCCGCGAGACGGATGCGGGCCTCCCGCCCAGCGCCGTCGAGATCCGTCGCGACGATCAGCCGTGCGCTCGTCAGGGAGGCCTCTGCCGACATGCTTGCGCCGCGTCCACCCGATAAGAGCCAGCGCGCCTCATCGCCCGGCCGGCGAAGCCCAATCCGGTCAGGATAGGCAAGCGCTGCCATCGCCCCAGCGCTCAGGCGGTCTTCACTTTTTGGCACGCGCTTCGCGAGTCGCCGCGCCTCTCTGCTGAGATGCTCAAATGCCAGGCGCGCCGGTTTTGGGGCCTCTTTGGGTGCAGAAATAGTCCCGAGCCGACGCGACAAATCCACACCTGCGTCCCGCAACGGATCCCACGCCTCCATGAGGGCTGCAAGGGGTGCTGCCTGCCGCCCAGCGCGCAATAGCATATGCCCGATACGGGGATGCACAGGCAATTTCACCAAGTCCTTCCCATGCGCTGTGATACGTAAGCTGTCATCCATCGCTCCGAGATCTTGCAACAGTGCCTGCGCCTCTGCCAGAGCGCCCTCTGGTGGCGATGTCAGAAAAGCCAACTCTTCTGGGGACGCGCCCCATTCCGCCAAGTCGAGCGCAAAACCGGTCAGATCAGCCCGCGCGATTTCAGGCGGTGGAAAAGCTTGCAACCCGCCCTCTTCGCCTTTGGTCCAAAGGCGATAGCAGATGCCGGGCGCAACCCGCCCTGCCCGTCCTTGTCGCTGTGCTGCCTCTGCGCGGCTTACCCGTTCTGTGACCAGACGAGACATCGCCGTCCCTGGATCAAACCGCGCCCGCCTTGCAAGGCCTGAATCGACAACCACCCGCACATCTTCGATGGTCAGCGAAGTCTCCGCAATCGCCGTTGCCAACACGATCTTGCGTTGCTTTGGATCTGGCGCAACCGCCGCACGCTGTGCTTTCAAATCAAGCGCCCCGTAAAGTGGGCGAAGCACATGGCCTTTGGGCAAGCGTCGCTCTAAAACCATGGCGACACGGCGGATTTCGCCTTCGCCTGGGAGGAACACCAAGAGACCACCTTCGGTCGTGGTCAGCGCATCCAGAACAATCTCTGCGACATCCGCCTCGATCCGAGCCTCTTTTCGGCGCGGCCTATCCAACCAGCGTGTCTCCACCGGATAGCTCAGACCCTCGCTGGTGATCACCGGGGCCGCGTCCAGAAGAGCCGCCACCGGCTCCGCATCCAGAGTGGCTGACATCACTAAGATCTGAAGGTCATCGCGCAAGGCCTGCCGTGCATCCCATGTCAGCGCGAGCCCTAGATCCGCCTGTAGAGAGCGCTCGTGAAATTCGTCGAATATCACTGTTCCGATACCCGGCAGATCAGGATCGACTTGGAGCATGCGGGTCAGCACACCTTCGGTAACCACCTCGATCTTGGTCGCACGGCTTACTTTGCTTTCGCCACGGATGCGGTAGCCGACGGTTTGCCCTAGCGTCTCGCCAAGGCTATCCGACATATGCGCGGCCGCCGCCTGCGCCGCAAGCCGGCGCGGTTCCAACATCACGATCCTGCCTGACGCGGGAAAGGCCTCTAAAAGCGCTAAAGGCACGCGCGTGGTTTTGCCGGCGCCAGGGGGGGCTTGCAGCACCGCGCGACCGGCATCTGCCATGGCCGCGACAAGACCTGGAAGCGCCTCCTCAATGGGCAGCCGATCTGCCAATCGGGTTAACGGCGCCGGAGCCGCACCGGTCCAAATGTCGTGGGCACCCGCACCTCGGCAACGCGATAGAGGTCATTTCCGAGCGGTGTATAGATCACTGAAAACGGCCAAAATGGTCTTTCAGCAAGTTCTTCGGGCGTGAACCCCTGCTCGCGTCGGTATTCGCCCTTACAAACAAATCCGCCGTTTCGGCCTGATTTTAGTTCTGTGTAGCGGATGTTGGCGCGCCTCCGTCCATCATAGAGATCGACGTTGAGCTCGCAGAGCAAGTCGCGCGGGCGGTCACGCAACATCGCAAAAGCGGTTGTTGTTGGGTCAATAGTCCCCGCTTGATTTGCGGGCCGGGCCACATGATCAGGCAACTCCCGCGGCGGTGTCCGGGTCACCGCGGGCACGCCACCGCGATACGTGAATTTCATGTCTCGGACATTGTCGCCTTCTTTGCCCGTCTGTCGGTAATTGGACGGACGATAAGTATTGCCATCGACCCGACCTATGGCAACCGTGTCTATTGAAATATCAAGAACCGACCCGACAAGACCGGAGGATCGCGCAGAGCCGCGCGCAGTATAACGCCCGCCTCCCGTTTCTTCGCCGCTAAAGGCAATGATCCCGGCACGAATGCCTGCAAGTGAAACGGTAAAGGCCCCCTCATCTGAGGTCGCAGGCGTCACCAGGAGAAGCGCAGGTAAGCACAGAGCAAGGACACGTAGCAATTTCAGGCTCCAATGGCTGGACAAACGTAAACGCAGCAAGGCAAGAAACCGGTCACGGCGTCAAGCCAAGTCTCGACGCCCCAGCAAACAGAAGTGAGGCGCAAATGACCCAGAACACCACTCTCCCGCCTCTGGCGGAGGCTGTTCTGAACGGTCAGCGACGGGCGTTGGCCCGTGCGATCACCCTGATCGAAAGCACCCATCGCGACCATCGTGCAGAGGCATCCGAGCTCTTGCTGGCGGTCAAGCACGCGACGGGACAGGCGCTCCGGATCGGGTTGACGGGCACGCCCGGTGTCGGCAAATCGACCTTCATTGAGAGCTTTGGGCTTATGCTGACAGGCCATGGGTTGAAAGTCGCGGTTCTGGCAGTGGATCCTTCGTCAGCGCGCTCCGGCGGGTCGATCTTGGGCGACAAGACCCGGATGGAGCGGCTGTCGCGTGATCCCAATGCCTTTATCCGTCCCTCGCCCAGCCAAAGCCATCTCGGCGGTGTCGCGCGCCGCAGTCGTGAGGTGATCGCGCTTTGCGATGCTGCAGGCTTTGACGTGATTTTGATCGAGACTGTCGGGGTTGGGCAGTCTGAGACCATGGTCGCCGACATGACCGATCTTTTTTTGCTGTTGATGGCGCCCGCGGGCGGCGATGAATTGCAGGGCGTCAAGCGCGGGATCATGGAGCTTGCCGACCTGATTTTGGTCAACAAAGCCGACGGTGCGCTTAAGCCCGTCGCGACACGCACCTGTGCCGACTACGCTGGCGCTTTGCGGCTGCTGCGCAAACGCCCCCAAGACCCGGCAGACTTCCCAAAAGCGATGATGGTTTCTGCGCTCGAAGCCGACGGTCTGGAAAAAGCTTGGGATGAAATGCAGGCCCTGATCAATTGGCGCCGGGAAAATGGCGTCTTCGAAACAAGACGCATGGACCAAGCCCAGTACTGGTTCCAAGAAGAGGTCCAGCAGGGCCTGCTTGCGCAATTGACCGAAAACCCAGAGATCAAGAAGCAGATGGCCATCCTTGGGGATGCGGTGGCACGCGGCCAACTCCTCCCCACGGAAGCTGCGCAGACCATTCTGAATTTGGTGGCAGAGCACACTAGGCCTTAGGGAAACTCAAGCGAGAGCCCTGATCGGCGCGCCGCCCAGCCGCAACAAGAGTAACCGAGGCTTGTGAGCACCATGATGAAAGAAGCGTCCCTTGCTGCGCCTCATCAAAATTCAAGCCACCGTTCAGTTCGCAATGACGCCCGAAAGAATTACAACACCAGCGTCCTCCGCAAAGACGGCGAACTGCGAAAACCCATCATCCAACATTGGAAAAATGCGCCTATCTGGGTTCCGGTGGCAAACGATTGTGGCCTCCCCGTAAAGATGCTCACAAGCTAAAAAGGGCTTGACGCGCTCTTGCGGTCCTCGTATCCCGCGATCCTGATTTTGAGGGTGCCGGGAACGGCGCCCTGATTTTTTTGACGCACAGCGCTCTGCAATCCTGCAAGGCCCAGACGAACCCGAGGACAGATCCATGTCACGCCGCTGCGAACTGACCGGAAAAGGCCCAATGGTCGGCAACAATGTCAGCCATGCCAACAACAAAACCAAACGCCGGTTTCTGCCGAACCTGAACGACGTCTCATTGATGTCTGAGACCCTTGGCCGGACCTTCAAACTGCGGATTTCGTCTTCGGCGCTGCGTACGGTCGATCACCGCGGTGGGCTGGATGCGTTTCTCGCCAAAGCCAAAGACGCCGACCTGTCCGAGGCCGCTTTGAAGATCAAAAAAGACATCGCGAAAGCTCAGGCCACCGCCTAACCGCCAGAGGCTTGATGCTAGGTTAGCCCGTTCGGAGCGCCCGAGCGGGCTTTTTGCGTTGCAGTTTCGCCAAACAGGACCTGATGGCTTCTGCACCCTGGCCAGTGTGAAGCCGCAAAGGCCTCCGGCGGTGATCTTTATAGGCCACTTCACGAGCGCCTTCGACGTCATCCACAGCGTTGTTCTGACGAACGCCATCGACATCGCCTTACTCCAGTTACGTGAAACGGCCAGAGATCTAGCAACTTAATACATCGTGACAACGGCCCTCGCACCGCACCGGTATTGCAAAGGGACAAAAGAGAGTGATGAGGCAACAACCACGCTTTCCGCGGGCGATATTTCCATGGTCGGCGTGTAAACCTAGGTACTTACCCCTGTGTCTATAAATTTGAACCAGCAACGCTTAGTTCTGGGTGAAAAATATATGTATCTGATTGATTTTGCAGACTTTGAAGGCGTGTTGATGACACTCCCGACCGTTGTGGCCACCGGCGACATGCTCAACCTGGACCGTTTCGCCGAATACGAGTTGCTAGCGGGCAGCCGCCCGGCGCAGTTCACTCAGCACAACGCTCCTGATGTTGTGGGCTTTTCATGTGCATCCATGTGATGCCGCGGCGCAGACGATCATGTCGGATCACCGCAGCTCAAAACAAAACGCGCTGATCATCGAGATCATCGAGATCATCGACAATGAGACTAGGGCGTAGACTCATAAGCCAACACTGCAGTTGTGGTAGAGGACCTCTCTGTTCGCCCCTAGATCATCAAACCGAACGTCCGTTTTGGCGCGTGTTCTAAGAAGCCGTCTTATCAAAATGATTTGCCATTGGCCGTACCAAGCGTCGATCATCTTAACTGCCAGACCAGTAGCAAGCATACTTAATTTTGGTGTCGTATGTTTTTCAGACCCCATTCGGCGAGATGACGCTCATCGCGCCATTCCTTAATAGCAATCCAAAGGGATCGACCATGAGTTCTGGACTGCTCGCGCTCTTGGATGATGTTGCAGGCTTGGCCAAAGTCGCTGCGGCCTCGGTCGATGATGTCTCTGGGCTTGCTGCCAGGGCGGGCGCGAAATCAGCCGCTGTTGTGATTGACGACACCGCGGTCACGCCGCGCTTTGTTTTAGGGTTTTCCGCCGCCCGCGAACTGCCCATCGTCGCCAAGATCGCGCGCGGTTCATTGCGCAACAAACTTCTCTATCTCTTGCCGATCGCCCTTGGCCTCAGCCTGATTGCGCCGTGGCTTATGACCCCGTTGTTGATGTTTGGCGGATTGTTTTTGTGTTTTGAGGGCGCAGAGAAACTGCTGGAGTGGGCGGGATTTGGCCATCATGTGTCGGAGCATGAAGCCGCCCGGCCCGCGGGGATCTCTGAAGAAGACGCCAGGGTCCAAAGCGCGATCCGAACCGATTTCATCCTTTCCGCGGAAATTATGGCAATCACCCTTGCCTCGGTGCCAGACGCGCCGCTTTGGCAGCAGGCCATAGTTCTAGCAATCGTGGGCACCGGGATCACGGCGCTGGTCTATGGTGCGGTGGCCTTGATCGTCAAAGCCGATGACATCGGTCTGGCGCTCGCCGAAAAAGCGCCTGCGGCCGCAATACGCGCATTGGGGCGCGGTATCGTTCGGGCAATGCCGGGGCTGCTTCGGGTCCTGAAAATCGTCGGCACGATAGCTATGCTGTTGGTGGGTGGCGGCATTCTGCTGCATGGGTTTGAAACCTTGGGGTTTGCCGCACCGGCTCATTTGGTTCAAAGGCTCGCCTCTGACGTTGCCCCGGGCGGTCTCATGAAATGGCTCGCCGAAGCATTGCCCACCCTTCTTGGGGGTATTCTGGTCGGGGCTATTCTGGTGCCATTGGTTGATCGCGTTTTGAAGCCGGTCATCACGCGACTAAATAGTCTTCGGTGACGGAGGGGATTTGCCCGCTTCCGCAATCGCTTTAAGCTCCAGGTTATGAAACAACACCGGTCCAGTTTTGGCGCCATCGCCGCATTGATCCTGCTGCTCGGCAGTATCGGCAGTGGGTTTGCTCATGGACAAGCGCCCGCTGCTGGGTGGACAACGCTTTGCATCGGCAATGAAATTGTTGTCACAGCAGTTGATGAAAACGGCCAACCGGTCTCACCGGGGCATATCTGCCCTAAGTGTATAGTCCTTTTCCTGCCAGGATCGCCTGCAGCGCCGCGTTTGGAAGCGCCGGCCTCTGATCTAAGGGAGAAACCGCTTCCTGTGGAAGCCAATCACAAGATCACAAGGGCTGCAGCGCCGCCCGCACGGGCCCCTCCCCAATCGATCTGAGCAGCCTCGAATCTCTCAGACCGATACAAGGGACACTTCCTGTGACACACCGTACTTCTTTTTTGGCAGCCATCGTGCTTGCCGCTACAACCGCCCTGCCAAGTTTCGCTGCAGATGATGGGATCACTATTGTTGAACCCTATGCGCGGGCCTCTTCCCCATCCGCAAAGTCCGGCGCTATCTTCATGATGATCCATAATGACGGCGCTATGCCCGACCGGCTCATCGGTGCGAAAAGCCCTGCCGCGCAACGCGTGGAACTGCATACCCATAAGGAAAACGCCGACGGCGTGATGCAAATGCTAGAAGTCGAGGAGGGCTTTGCAATCCCCGCCGGCGACAATGTCATGCTCGCCCGCGGAGGGCACCATGTCATGCTGATGGGACTGACGCAGAGTCTGAACAACGGCGACCAAGTCCCGCTGACCTTGATGTTCGAAAAGGCCGGTGAGGTCACTTTGGAGGTCCCCGTCGATCTCGATCGAAAACCTGCAGCGGGCAGCCATGGGGGCCATGGCGCACACAATCACTGAGCCCCCCAAAACAAAAAACCCGCGGCGCGCATGACCGATGCGCGCCGCTGGCAGAGCGCCTAGACCCTGAGGCAACGTACCTCCCAAGCACGCCGCCTCGGATAGACGCCCCGCACCGAGGCTAAGACAGCATCCAAGGGCGCGCGGACGGCGCTGTTTTGGACCCGTTCGGCAGCTGAACCGTTCGAGAATTGATCCGTCGCGAGCCACCGAAGCCCGGCGGGCTATCGGATGACCGTCTCGGGCCATCGGCAGAGCGTTCGTTCGTCTCATGCGCCCGCCGCGTGGACGTTGCCATATTCGCCAATGCCGGGGCGGTCAGAAGCGCACGTGGCGCCTCTGTCCCGCAGGCGCTGCAGATCACAGGTTCCTTGCAACGCGCCATTGGCATGAACGCCTCGAATGGCCCACAGTTTGGACAATTATAGTCATATACAGGCATCTGCTCAGAGATCCGGTGCGACCGGAACCTTCACGGAATCGTCGACATATTTCGTCGGGCCATCGGCATTGGGCATCATGTCCCATTCGAAGATGTCATTGGGCAACCAAAGCGTTGCGCAAGAGTTCGGAATGTCCACCACGCCAGAGACGTGGCCCTGCACCGGCGCCGTCCCCAGGATCGCCAAGGCCTGTTCGCGCGAGTAGCCGAACTTGGTCATATATTCGATCGCGTTAAGACAGGCTTGCTGGTAAGCGACGTTGAGGTCCATGTAGTGCTGGTTGCCTTCATGATCGACCGAGATGCCCTCGAAGATCAGGTAGTCATCATATTTCGGCGTCTGGGGCGACGGCTTGAAGAGCGGGTTTTTGACCCCGTATTTCGCCACGCCATCTTTGATTATGTCGACTTTCACATGCAGCCAGCTGGCCATCTCAATGCCGCCGCAGAAGGTGATCTCACCATCGCCCTGACTGAAATGAGTGTCCCCCATCGAGAGCCCGCCGCCATCGACATAGACTGGGAACCAGATCTTACAGCCGCGGCTGAGGTCTTTGATATCGCAGTTCCCGCCATGCTCGCGCGGCGGGACGGTGCGCGCAGCCTCGGCGGCAGCGGCATCGCGTGCCTCACCGGTCATCTTGCCCATATGAGCAGACTGGGGGTTGGGCATGGCAGCCAGTGGCGGCACACGGTTCGGGTTGGTCTCGAACAGCTTTTTCTCGCGGCTGTTCCACATATCCAGCATTTTGCGATCTGGCAGAGTGCCGATCAACCCTGGATGGATCAAACCTGCATAACGCACGCCAGGCACGTGGCGCGAGGTGGTGTACATCCCTTCGAAATCCCAAACCGTCTTTTGCGCTTCGGGGAAGTGATCGACAAGAAAGCTCCCGCCATTGTTCTTGGAAAAGACGCCGTTGAATCCCCATTGGCTGCGGTTCAGCGGACCCACATCCAAAAGCTCCACCACCAGAAGATCACCTGGTTCTGCCCCTTTCACACCGATTGGACCAGAAAGGTAATGCACCTGCGGTAGTTCCACATCGCGGACGTCGGACGCATCGTCACTGTTTGAGATCTGGCTGCCCGTCCAGTCATACGCCTCGACCACAAAATCATCGCCGGGCTCGACCCACGCCACAATCGGGATGTCGGGGTGCCAGCGGTTATGGATCATCTCATTGGTGTGGGGGCTGGAGTCCAGATCCACGGTAATCAGAACATCTCCGCTATAGGAAGCGGTGCTGTGAAGGGTATCGGGCATAGGTATTTCCTCCTGACTGTCGTGCGTTAAACCGATAGGAATTTGGTGACTTTCTCTTCGTCGAGGCTCTCGCGCGGGGCTTCGTGGACGAAGGTGCCGTTTTCGAGCACGAGCACGCGGTCCGCGACATCGAGCGCAAAGCTGAGCACTTGTTCCGACACCACGATGGTCAGCCCGCTTTGATCGCGGATCTTGCGCAAAGTGCGCGCCATTTCGCGGATGATGGAAGGCTGGATCCCTTCGGTGGGCTCGTCGAGCAGCAAAACCTTTGGCGCACTCGCCAATGCGCGTGCAATGGCCAATTGCTGCTGTTGACCGCCCGAAAGGTTCCCGCCGCGGCGGTTCTTCATCTCTAGCAGCACCGGGAAAAGCTCATAGATTTCGCCGGGGACCTTGGACTTGCCGGTGACCGTGAGACCTGTTTCGACGTTTTCCTCGACCGTCATGGTGGAAAAAATCTGCCGACCCTGTGGCACATAGGCGAGACCGGCCGCCACGCGCTTGTGGGACTTCAGTCCTGTCACCGGGGTCTCGCCCACAGAGATATCCCCCCCTTTCGAGGGCACGATCCCCATCAGCGTTTTCATGAGCGTCGTTTTGCCCATGCCGTTTCGGCCCATGATCGCGACGATCTCGCCAGCCGGTACATTGAGGTTGATGCCGTGGAGCACTTCGCTTTCGCCATAGGCCGCACGCAATTCATGAATATTTAGCATCACGGCGCTCCTTCAATGGCCAAGGTAGACTTCGACGACTTTGGGATCTGCCTGGACATGAGCCATGGAGCCTTCCGACAAGACCTGGCCTTGATGCAGCACGGTGACCCGTGTCGCGATATCCGCAACAAAGCCCATGTCATGTTCGACCACCATGACCGAACGATCTTTGATGATCCGGTTCAAGAGCTCTGCGGTTTTCTTGCGCTCCGCCGCCGACATGCCCGCGACCGGTTCGTCGAGCATCAAAAGCTCAGGGTCCTGGATCAGCAGCATGCCAATCTCGAGCCATTGCTTTTGTCCATGGGACAGGACCGCGGCGCGCTCTTCCAAGGCATCGTCCAAGAAGATCATCTCGGCGATTTCCTGGATCCGGTCCGTCACGCCTTGATCGCGGCGAAAAATGAGGGACCCGAAGACCGAATAGCCCTTGGGGTAGCTAAGCTCGAGATTTTCAAAAACAGTCAGATCTTCGTAGACTGAGGGGGTCTGAAACTTCCGTCCCACCCCCACATGAACGATCTGGTCCTCGCGCATATGAGTGAGGTCATGGCCGTTAAAATTGATTGAGCCATGGGTGGCTTTGGTGCGCCCGCAGATCAGGTCCAAGACTGTGGTTTTCCCCGCGCCATTGGGCCCAATGATCACGCGGCATTCGTTGGGCTCGATGTAAAGGCTGAGATCATTGACGGCTTTGAACCCGTCAAAGGACACCGTCAGATCTTCGACCATCAGCACAAAATTTGGGTTTGGCGCAGTCATCTCGATGACCTCCTATTGTGCTGGGGTGCTCGCCGGGGGGATTTGCGGGCTGGGAGGCCGAGCAGGCGTGGGCGATACCACCGCTTCTGCCGGAGCAGGATTGACCGGGGCGGGCCGCGCCTCGGGTACTGCGGGCTTGGACGCGAAAAGCGCTTTTATGCGCGGCTCGATATAGTCGCTGTAAAGACCCGCCAGACCGTTGGGGAACGCCATGACAACGGCAATGAAAAGACCACCGAGACCCAAGAGCCAAAGTTCCGGGAAACTCTCCGAGAAGGTTGTTTTCGCCCAGTTCACCAAGAGCGCGCCGTAGACTGCGCCGAGGATCGACAAGCGTCCGCCAACAGCACAGAAGATCACCATCTCAATCGAGGGAATGATCCCCACAAGCGTTGGCGACATAAACCCAACCTGCAGCGTGAACATCGCGCCGCCGATCCCCGCCATGGCAGCGCCTAGGCAGAAGATGAAAACCTTGAAGCTTGCGACGTCATAGCCAGAAAAGCGCACCCGGTCCTCTTGATCGCGCATGGCGATCAGAACCCGACCAAGTTTGGACTTGCGCACATATTGCGCCACGAAAAGGCAGGCAAAGAGCAGAACCCCGTTGAGGTAGTAGAAGAAGTTCTTCGCCTCATCAGTGCGGATGTCCCAACCGTGCAGCGTGCGCAAATCGGTGATCCCGTTGACGCCACCAGTATAGCCTTGCTGACCGATGATCAGGATTGTCATGACCGCCGCGATGGCTTGCGTGATGATCGCGAAATAGACCCCGCCCACCCGGCGCCGGAACATGGCAATCCCGATAAATCCCGCCAAAATCACCGGGACGATCACCACCGCCGCAAGGGTAAATGGCAAGCTATAGAAGGGCTGCCACCACCCTGGCAGGGCTGTCAGTTGGTTCCAATCCATGAAATCGGGAATGCCCGGCGTGGATTGGATCGCGGTGTTTTCCGGTGTCGAGGCTTCCAGCTTGAGAAACATCGCCATGCAGTAGCCGCCGAGGCCAAAGAAGACGCCTTGGCCGAGGCTGAGGATCCCACCCGCGCCCCAGCACAGCACCAGGCCGATCGCGACAAAGGCGTAGGTGAGATACTTGCCGAAGAGGTTCAGACGAAAATCATCGAGCGCAAGCGGCAGCAGGACAAAGATCACCAGGGCGAGGATCGCAAAGCCGATCCACTCATCAAGTTTCATATACCGGGTACGGGTCATCGGGTCAGTCTCACTTGCGGAGCTTGAGGGCGAAGAGGCCCTGGGGTCGGATCATCAGGATGCCAATCACGACGAGCAGGGTGAGCACTTTGGCCATGGAACCGGAGAGGAAGAACTCCATGATCGATTGTGCTTGGCTGATGGTGAAGGCGCTCGCGATGGTGCCCAGAAGGCTCGCGGCTCCACCGAAAACGACCACCAGGAAAGTGTCGACGATGTATAGTTGCCCCGCCGTCGGCCCTGTGGAACCGATCATCGTAAAGGCCGCGCCCGCCACACCGGCGACACCGCAGCCAATCCCGAATGTCATCCGGTCCGTCCAACCAGTGTTGATCCCAACAGCGCCAGCCATGACGCGATTTTGCGTGACCGCGCGCACCTGCCGGCCCCAGGCGGAGCGGAACATCATAAAATAGATCGCCAGCGAAATACTCAGGGCGAGGACCATCACGAAAATACCGTTGATCGGAACCTCGATCAGATCGGTCAGCGGCATTGAGCCCATCATCCAGTTGGGGATCGTGACACCCACCTCGCGCGCACCAAAGACCGAGCGATAGATTTGCTGTAGGATCAAGCTAAGACCCCAGGTCGCCAAAAGAGTATCAAGTGGACGCCGATAGAGGTGCCGGATCATCAGCCATTCAACCAACATGCCCAAAAATCCTGAGGCAAAGAAGGCAAGCACCATGGCGATGAAAAAATAGATCCCGAACAATCCCGGGATTGCCGCCTCAAAGAAATTCGAGACTAGATAGGTGACATAGGCGCCGAGGATCATGAACTCCCCATGCGCCATGTTGATCACGCCCATCTGGCCGAAAATAATCGCAAGACCCAGTGCCATCAGAACGAAAACTGAAAACAAAATCAGGCCAGCGAAGCCCTGCATGGCGAAAATCGCACCGAGCTCGGACATGGAATAATCGGAAAACATCCCGCAGGGCTCCCTTTGGCGGTGGTTCGTAAAAACGGGAAAGTCGGGGCCGGCGATAAGGGGAAAGGGCCGGCCCCTGAGCTACTCCGAGCGGTTTATTGGTAACCCTCAGGGAAGGGGTCGGGCTCCACCAACTCGGAGGTCTCGAACACCACCTCATACTGCCCATCGGCCTGTGCCTTGCCGACGCGGGTCTTGGACCACAGATGGTGGTTTTCATGAATGCGGACATAGCCTTCGGGCGCAGTGGTCAGCTCGATCCCCGGACTCGCCTCGCGCACCTTGTCGACATCGAAAGACCCGGCGCGTTCGACCGCCGCTTTCCAAAGCCAGGGGCCGAGATATGCCGCCTGTGTCACGTCGCCGATGACCATGTCCTCGCCCCACATATCTTTAAAGGCTTTCACGAAGGCGATGTTGTTGTCGTTCTCAAGGCTCTGGAAATACTTCATGCAGGCGTAGGCGCCCTCGATATTTTCGCCACCAATGCCGCGAATTTCGTCCTCAGTGACCGAGATCGTCAACAGGATCGGGTCTTCCTGGGTCATATCAATGCCCGCAGCCTTAAGCTGCTTGTAGAAAGCCACATTCGATCCGCCGACCACGATTGCATAGATCACATCGGGTTTCCGCAGGCGGATTTTGTTGATGACTGAGTTGAATTGCGTGTGGCCCAGAGGATAGTATTCCTCGCCCACCACTTTCAGGCCCAGGAAGTTCTCAATATGCTTTCTGGCGATCTTGTTAGAGGTGCGTGGCCAGATATAGTCAGAGCCTAGCAGGTAGAAGCTCTCGGCGCCGCGTTCCCTGACAACCCAGTCGATGCCCGCGATGATCTGCTGTGTGGCCTCTTGACCGGTGTAGATCACGTTGGGGCTTTCTTCGAGACCCTCATAGAAGGTCGGATAATAGAGAAACCCATTATATTGCTCAAAGACCGGCAGCACGGCCTTGCGGCTGGCCGAGGTCCAGCAGCCCATTACCGACGCGACTTTGTCGTTCACCAAAAGCTTCTTAGCTTTTTCTGCAAAGGTCGGCCAATCAGACGCGCCATCCTCTTGGATGTACTCGATCTTGCGTCCCAGAATGCCGCCTTGGGCGTTTATCTGGTCAATCGCGAGTTTCTCTGCCTGGACCGATCCGGTCTCGGAAATCGCCATCGTGCCGGTGATAGAGTGCAAGATTCCGATTGTTACGGCGTCATCAGTCACTGCTAAGCCAGTGGTATTGACCTCAGCATTGGGAAAATCCGCAGCATTGAGGAATTTTGGGGCAAATAGGCTCGCGGTCAGAGCTGTGCCGCCCGCCAGCACCGCACGGCGGTTGGGACCGGCAGGTTTCCTATTACTTTTCAGATGCTTGTCGTCAGACATGGGGCCTCCTCTCAACTTGAAATGATCCGTTGAGCCCAAGCTGAACCGAAATGCCGCACCGCGGTATACGTCAATTGACGTATGTCCCTGCGCGTTTCTGCCCCTTAATGTGACCACAGGATGACGGCTGCGCCAAACTCCCTTGGCGCGCGGGGCAGCGTCCGGGCTCCCGCTGATGTGATTGAGTTCTTTTATGGCGACCTATTTCCAGGCCACTCCTGCCAAACGAGAATACAACCAGTGGGTGGCCAACGAGACGATGGAGGACTTTGCGCTGCGGTACACCGCGCGGCGCGCCCGGCGCTGGTCCATGGCACGCGTGGCCAATACCGCTATCGGGTCGATATCCTTTCTTGCACTCGAGGCCATCGGAGCAGCGATCACCCTAAGCTATGGGTTCGATACGGCGGTCGTGGCTATTATGCTTGTCGGCTTGATCCTATTCGCGACAGGCCTGCCGATCAGCTACTACGCTGCGCGCTACGGCGTGGATATCGATCTGCTGACCCGCGGCGCAGGGTTTGGCTATATAGGCTCGACCATCACGTCACTGATCTATGCAACGTTCACTTTCATCTTCTTCGCTTTAGAGGCCGCGATCCTAGGCCTTGCACTAGAGTTTTGTTTCGGCATCCCGCTCTTCATTGGCTACATCCTCTCCTCGGTGGTGGTCATCCCGCTTGTGATCCATGGTTTCACCAAGATCTCGGCATTCCAGGCTTGGACCCAGCCGTTTTGGATCATCCTGCATCTTCTGCCCTTCGCACTTTTGCTCTGGTTCGGGATCAATTGGCAGGATTGGACCGGGTTCACCGGGCTCAACGACGCTGGGGCGGACGGCATGTCGGTCCTGATGCTCGGAGCCGCCTCTGGCGTGGTGCTGTCGTTGGCAGCGCAAATCGGCGAACAGGTGGATTTCCTGCGTTTTTTGCCCGAGCCAAAGACCCGTGCCGAGCGTCGTGCCTGGTGGTTGGCGCTGATCGCTGCCGGGCCGGGCTGGGCGGTGTTGGGCGTTCTGAAAATGTTGGCGGGCTCCTATCTGGTGACCCTGGCGTTGTCCCAGGGCTTGACCGCAAAACAAGCCGCTGACCCGACGCATATGTACTACACAGCGTTTGATATGGTTCTGGCCATGCCAGGGCTCGCCCTGTTTTTGACCGGCGCCTTCGTGATCCTGTCGCAGCTTAAGATCAACGTCACCAACGCCTATGCGGGCTCCATTGCGTGGTCGAATTTTTTCTCGCGCCTAACCCATTCGCATCCCGGCCGCGTGGTTTGGCTGGTGTTCAATGTGGCCATCGCCCTGATGTTGATGGAGTTCGGAGTGTTCGGTGCACTTGAAGTCACACTCGCGCTTTATTCCCACGTGGCTTTGGCATGGATTGGTGCCTTGGTGGCCGATCTGGTGATCAACAAACCGCTTGGTCTGAGCCCGCCGGGCATCGAATTTCGGCGCGCCTACCTCCATGACATTAATCCGGTTGGCATTGGCGCAATGTCTGCCGCAGTGATCTTGTCTTTGCTCTGCAGTGCGGGGCTATTTGGTCAGTTCGCCGGGGCGATTTCGGCCTTTATTGCATTGGGCACGGCTTTCTTGCTGGCGCCGCTGATCGCCAAACTGACACAAGGGCGCTACTACCTCGCTCGAGAAGCGACCCCTCCCGCCGAAGCGATGTGTACTTGTTCGGTCTGCAACTACCGCTTCGACCGAGAAGACATGGCCGATTGCCCGTTCTATGGCGGCCAAATCTGTTCTTTGTGCTGTTCGCTTGACAGCAATTGCCGGGATTTTTGCAAACCCGAAGCACGCCTGTCCCTGGCTTTGTCACGCGCGCTCCATGGCAATCTGCCTGCTTGGGCCGCAAATATTATCACTTCGAAACTGGCGCTCTTTCTGTTGATCTTCTCAATTTGCGCCAGCGCCCTTGGCGCGATCTTATTGATCATCGCGAATTTTGAGGGCACCGGTCATTTCACCACGCTCCTGGGGTTTTTATTCTGTGCAACCTTGGTCGTCGTCGGCATCGGCGTTTGGATGCTGATCTTGATCCGAGAAAGCCGCACCACTGCGCGCGCTGAGGCAGAACGCCAAAATAGGCGGCTTTTGCGCGAGATTAGGGCCCATGAACGCACTGACCGAGAGCTTCAAAGCGCCAAGGAAAAGGCCGAAGCCGCAAATCTGGCCAAAACGCGATATCTGACCGGTTTGAGCCATGAACTGCGCACGCCTTTGAACTCGATCTTCGGGTTCGCGCAGATCCTTGAGGCTGACCCCAACCTGCCGGAAAACCGCCAAACCGCAGTGTCAACCATCCGGCGCAGCAGCGAACATCTTGCCGGATTGATCGAGGGGCTGCTCGACATCTCGAAGATCGAAGCCGGGCGCCTACAAATTTATCGCGAGCGGATCAATCTGCCGGAGTTCCTGCGTCAAATCACCAACATTTTCGCCGAACGAGCAGAGGCCAAAGGGCTTGATTTCCGGCTCGAGACCGAAGGGGCATTGCCAGGTTGGGTGCTCTTCGACGAGAAGCGGCTCCGCCAGATAATCATAAATCTGCTCAGCAATGCGATCCGTTACACCGATGCAGGCTCGGTCGTGCTGCGCGTGGTCTATCGCAATGAAATTGCAACGATCGAGACCGTAGACACTGGCCAAGGGATTAATCCTGAGATGATCGATCGGATCTGGAAACCGTTCGAACGCGGGCATCGCAGCGACACCATAGGCTCTGGCCTCGGCCTGACAATCACCAAGCTCTTGGTGGAAATTCTGGGCGGCGACATCGCGGTGGAAAGCCAACCCGGTATCGGCAGCACTTTTCGTGTCCGCTTGATGCTGCCCTCGATCCCCGACCACCGCGCGCGGCCCGCGCTGGAAAGAAGCGTGGCAGAGCGAGGTCACGCCACGGGCTATACCGGTCGGCGCAGGACCCTGATGATCGTAGATGACGACGAAAGTCACCTCGATCTGGCGGAGAGCTTCTTTACACCTTTGGGCTTTCACCTCGCACGCGCAAGCAGCGCAGAGGAAACGTTGGAGCGTCTGGCAGATATCACACCCGATGCTTTCATTTTAGATATCGATTTGCCGACGATGGATGGCTGGGCGCTCGCCACTCGGCTCCGCCAAACCGGGTATCGCAGCACACCGATCATCATGGTCTCCGGTCACGCCTTAGAGGCGCGCCATAGCCGCCGCAAAGACAAGGGGCCAGAAGCTGCGCTCTACGACGCCTTTGTTCCAAAGCCTTACAACCTCTCTGACCTTTTGGAGCGGTTGGCAGGATTGCTGAAACTGACCCTAACCTTCGAGGGGGATCGCCCCGACGCTGCCCCTAAACCCATCAATGGAGCCGCGTCGATCCCGAAAGACGCGCTCGCGAGCATGCTGAAATTTGCGGATATCGGCCATGCTTCAGCGCTGCGCGAACGGTTAGAGGAGGTGATGGAAGATCGCTCCGAACCCTCCGCCCAAATCGAGGAACTGGCCAGTTTATTGGACAGCTATGAGATGACAAAAATCGCAGACAGGATACGCTCATGGATGCGCAGATGATCAGCGCAAAGCTCGCCAATGTGGCGTTGATCGTGGATGACGACCCGGATTCGATCCGGATGGTCTCCACCGCGCTCGAGGAAAACGGCACCACCGTGCTGGTCGCGCGAGACGGTCCGACCGCCTTGGAACTGGCGCAGCGTGTCCGTCCCGATGTTATACTTCTGGACGCGCTGATGCCTGGCATGGATGGGTTTGAGACCTGCAAACGGCTCAAAGCGCCACCGGTCATGTCGCCCTCACCGATCGTTTTCATGACCGGATTGACCGAACCCGAACACGTTCTGAAAGGCTTGCAATCAGGCGGCGTCGACTATGTCACCAAACCGGTCAATGTGGACGAGCTGATCGCACGAGTGACGACACATCTGGTCAATGCAAGGCTGATCTTTTCAGCTCGGTCCGCGCTGGACGCGGAAGGACGCTCGGTTCTGGCGTTTTCTCCAAGCCGCCGTCTGGCCTGGTCTTCACCCAAAGCGCTAGACCATTTGACCTCCGGCGCGCTCCATATCTCCCAAGGCGGGGACCTGCCTGACGCTCTCGATCGATGGCTGGCACAAATTGCGCAAGAGCCGGTGTCGAGCGCCGAAGCCCTAACGCTGGAAAACTTTCGCTTCGACTATTTGGGTCAGGACACAAGCGGCGATATCCTGGTGCGGGTTTCATCGCTGAGCAGTCTCGATGAGGTGGGTTTTCTCAGCAACCGTTTTGTTCTGACCACACGCGAGGCCGAGGTGCTGCTATGGCTCACTCAAGGGAAAACCAATCGCGACATCGGCGATATTCTGTCGCTGAGCGGGCGAACCATTAACAAACACCTTGAGCAGGTGTTTCAGAAAATGGGGGTCGACAACCGCACCTCTGCTGCTCTGATTGCGGATCGCGCGCTCTCATCGGCCCGTGACGGTTGAGCGCGACAGAAATCGCGCCGTGGTCTAGTAGTCAGAGACCAACAACCTTAACGGGTCTGTGTCTTCAACGATGTTTGAAAACCGGCCGATTGACTGCTCAAATACATTGTCAGTCTTGTCGTCATTGACGGTCGAGACCTCTCGTATCAAACAATCGCCTTTCTCTGCCCAAAACGCATGCCACACCCCGGGCAACAAGGTCACGCTTTCGCCGGGCGCGAGCCGCAGCAATCCCCCTGCTTGCAGCTTGCGATGCACACCGTCACAGGGGACCTCGACATCGGCCTCGCGGTCGATGCTGCCATCCTCTGCAGGGGCGAAGAGCTCTATGATCAATTCCCCCCCGCCCGCATTGATAATGTCTTCGGCCTTTAGGTTGTGGCGATGCATCGGAGAAATCTGTTTGTCCCGAGAGATCATGATCTTTTCGGCATAGAGCATGCCGCGACCGAAACTCAGATCATCAAGGGTGCCGTTGCGTGCGGTGAACAGAAAAAGGCCAAGTTCATCGAATTTGCCCACGCCGTAATCGGTGATGTCCCAGCCCATTCCGCGAGCACGGATCATAGCGGCTTCGTCAGATCGGATGCGCTGCGGGTCCCAATAGGCAAAGGGCGGCAGGGTCACCCCGAAGCTGCGGATAAAGGCATCGCTTTCTGCCAAAATATCATTGATGGTGGAGCGTTTCATTCCGGGGCCCTTTCAATGGCGCGCTGCGCGATCTGAACGTACTCTCATCGCTCGCTAAAGCCTACCTCCCCTGCGATTCCAAGAAATACCAGCCAATGTCCAGCCCAGTTCCGCATAGAGGCGTTCGAATAGAGAGCTTCAGCCGATCCAACAAAAGCTGAAAGGCCGCTAGATACAAATCCGAAAAACAAAAAGGGCCGCAGCGACTTCACTGCGACCCAATAGACTGATCAAAGTCCAGTTTGATTACTTCCAGCCGACGTCGTTAAAGATCTGCTGTGCGGCAGGAACATTGTCCGCAATTGCGGATGCGTCGAGATCATCAGGCTTGAACATACCAAGGGTTGCCACGGATGGGCTAAGACCAACACCTGGAACAGCCGGGTATTCATCATTGCCTGCCGAAAAATATTCCTGTGCTTGGTCGCTCGCGAGGTACTCCAGGAACAGGACAGCGTTTTCCTTGTTCGGTGCATGGGCAGCGACACCGCCGCCGGACAGGTTCATATGCGCACCGATATCGTTCTGGTTCGGGAAGACCCAACCGACGCGTTCCACATCAGAGGACAGACCATCGACATCTTTGCGCAAAGCGCGACCGAAGTAGTAGGTGTTTGACATCGCGATGCCGCACTCACCAGAGACGATGCCGCGCAGTTGATCAGTATCACCGCCCTGCGGGTCGCGCGCGAAGTTGCCAACAACCGCAGCAGCCCAGTCTTTGGCCGCGTCCTCACCGAGATGCTCGATCAGAGCTGCGAGGATCGTCTGGCTGTAGACATTGGTGCCCGAACGGATGCAGATTTCACCAGAGTATTTCGGATCAGCGAGATCCTGGTAAGTCTGAGGCGGCTCAGCAATTTTATCCTTATCGTAGAACAGGATCCGTGCCCGTTGGGAGAAGCCATACCACTGGTTCTCATCGTCCTGCATGTAGGCGGGGATGCGCGCTTCAAGAACGGCGCTGTCGATGGGCTGCAGTACGCCGGCGGCTTTTGCGCGCTCAAGGCGTGAGGTGTCGACGGTCAGCAATATATCAGCCGGAGAGTTTTCGCCTTCGGCCTGCATCCGCGCGATCAACTCGTCCGCGTTGCCTTCGATGCGGTTGATTTTGATTCCAGTGGCATCTTCGAAATCGGAGTAGAGCCGTTCATCGGTGTCGTAGTGGCGCGACGAGTAAAGGTTGAGTTCGCCATCGGCCGCGACCAACTGAGGAGCAGCGGCGAGCGCGGCCGCAGTCATCAGAGACGCAGTACTGAAAATCCGGGTCATGGATCTTGTCCTATTTGTTGACTGATATAGTGGGTTTAACGGACAAGCGGCGAGACGCAAGCGATTCCCTACTATATCAGTCAGATTTCGTCCCTGTAGACAGCTCTGTTCGCAGACGTCAAAAGTGGTGAACTCAAATCACACATACAGCTTTCAGCAGAAGGGAAATTGCATGACACGGCGCGTGGACCTGAACGCAGATCTTGGCGAAAGCTTTGGTCCTTGGACCATGGGCGATGACGGCTCTTTGCTGGAGATTGTGAGTTCTGCCAATGTTGCGTGCGGCTTTCACGCGGGCGATCCGTCAGTGATGGCACAGACCATGCGTCTGGCTGTCGCCAAAGGCGTCAGCATTGGAGCGCATCCAGGATTTCCAGACCTGCAAGGTTTTGGTCGCCGCGAAATCCGTCTCAGCGGATCAGACTTGCGTAGCCTTGTGCAGTATCAAATCGGAGCGGCTCAAGCCATGGCACAGGTGGCTGGCGGGACTTTGGCCCATGTAAAGCTTCATGGTGCGCTTTCGAACATGGCAGCGGTCGATGAGAGTATCGCACGGAGCTGCTATGAAGCAGTACTCGAGTTAAACCGCGATCTTGTTCTGGTGGTCCAAGCCCAAACTGTGATGCACCGAGTTGCGCAGGACTTGGGCGCAGCATATGCGGCAGAGATATTTGCTGACCGTGGCTATGCCGAAGACGGCACACTGATGCCGCGATCACAGCCGGGTGCAGTGCTAAATGATCCTGAAATCGTTGCGGCACGAGTCCTTGGGATGATTAAGGCCGGCGCGATTATCACCGATACTGGGGCAAAGATTGCCACGGACATCGATACAATCTGCGTTCACGGCGACACGCCCCAAGCGGTAGAGCTTGCTCGGGCGGTCCGCGCGCGCCTGTCCGATGCCGGAATGACCGTCACCGCCTTTGGCGCGCGCCGTCTAAGTTGACCTAACCTGGGTTTACCACCGGGTGGACGCAGTTTCACCCCGGGCCAAGCGCAGGCGTTCAACTTCTAGCCATTCTTGGACTGGGCCGTCGATCCGGGGCAAATCTTCAAGAAAACGGGTCGGAATGGCCTGGCATTCACTGACATCAACCGCACTACCTTCAAGCCATATATAGTCACGGTCGGCGCAAAGGCACTCCCCTTCAGGTTCCAGTGACTTGCGCACATTGTGAAGGCACTGACGCAGACTGCTAAATCCATGCGCGGTGAAAGCCCGGTGCCAGAGGTGGCGGCGCAGCCAATCACGCGACCGGCGCATCCCCGGCGAACAGGCCAACATGGCAAGCATCAAACGGCCCTTTTTCTGCGACAGCCGCAATGGTGTGCCATCGATGGTCGATGCGCTGAAGTCCCCCCCTAGGTGAACGATAATGCGCGGCGTGCCCATAGGCTTTGGGCCTGCGAAGTTCGCGGGCTTGCCCTCTGGCCATAGAGTGGACGTCACCGGTCGCGGCGTGACTGCTCCAATATGGCTTTCGTAGTCTTTGTTATGAGATAGACGTGTCATCTCAGCACTCCTTCTGCAGTAATGATTGAACGTTCATGGGGCAGCACTTCACGCGCCCAGGGGATGTACGAGGCGTCCAAATGCTGGACACAGCCGACCGCTTGTGTGCCACCACTGCTGGCACGGGCGATGGTCTGATCGGCGGCGGTGGCAACATCACCATCCGCCCAAGTGAGACGGCAGATCCCGGTCAGAATTGTTCCGACAGAGCTTCTGCGAAGCCGTAAAAATCCCTCAGCAGGAAGAAACATACCGCGAAAACGCACGAGCTGAGGAATGTGTCGTTCGAGAAGAAAGGTCTCATTGCCTGGCTCAGGACCGCGCGACACCAGCTTGCCGATCATCACGTGCTGCTCCCGCAAATTTTCAGGAGCCTCGGCCTCTGTCCCATTGCAGGGGCCCGCTTCGGCAAGAAGTAGGTATTCTGCGCTGCCGCTCACGCGTTCGGCGAGAAGATACTCAAAGCTCTGATCGATCACTTCGTGAGGACGACAGAGGCTGGAAGCGGCCCGGCGGCATTGCATCGCAATCCGAAAATTCATCGCTGAAGTCTCCTTCGTGACAGCGGGTCGTTCACTTGACACGACTCACTCTGCCGTTGGGGCATCAGCGGGCTGTTAATCGGGCGTTAATACGTATTGAGAGAACTGGCGCGCAGCTTGCACACACATCCAGATATTTCGGATTTTAGATAATATTTTCGGTATCTTAACGCATCATTACTGCGTTAACGCATCAGTTCTTTGTGTCAGTTTTTGCCAGTCGCGCCGCAACTACGAAGCAGACGACCCCCACAATGATGCCGATTCCCAATCGATCCCAACGGAGCTCACTGCCCTCTGGAAAGAGCACAACACCAGCGACAACCGCGAGCAAGCCGAGCGTGCTGAACATC
>JBCDGN010000007.1:0-65370 GCA_038751255.1 Pseudomonadota bacterium | reverse complement strand
GTCGAGCAAAAAAACAGGAGACACAGATGGCCCCCACCATCCAAGGCTTTGCAACTGGTTTCAGTCTGATCCTTGCGATCGGGGCTCAAAATGCATTCATCTTGCGCCAGGGACTTCGGGGGGAACATGTCTTCATTCTGTGTCTCACCTGTGCAGTTTCAGATGCGCTTCTCATCGCGGCTGGTGTGATTGGCCTCGACGCTGTGATCAGCGCTGCGCCCTGGATAGATCCCGTCTTCCGCTATGGTGGCGCAGCGTTTCTTGTGGCCTATGGCGCGCGTGCAGCCCAAGCGGCCTGGCGGGGGGGCGCCGCGCTTGCTCCGGCTCAGGATCGGGCCACACCGCTCTGGCCTGCCTTGGCCACTTGCCTCGCCCTCACTTGGCTGAACCCGCATGTCTATTTGGATACAGTGCTGCTGGTCGGCAGCCTCGCCGCACAGTCACCGGACCCTTTCCGCTTTGGGCTCGGCGCAGTGTTGGCCAGTTTTGTCTTCTTTTTTGGGCTCGGCTATGGCGCCCGCATCCTGCGCCCGGTGTTCACAAACCCACAAGCTTGGCGTGCCTTAGAAGCATTGGTCGCGGCCTTGATGTGGGCCATCGCAGCCAGCTTGATATTTGGTTAGTCGGCGACGCCAGACGTGCAGTCGCTTTGTCGATGTCCCCTCACCCATCCACCGAACCAAACGTGTTCCAGGAACTTTTTCGACCAAACAGTGATTTTAACGCCTGCCTGTGCGTTGGCTCACAGCGCGCTCACGCGAGCCCCTGATAGTCTTGGTGCACCGTCAAGGGGAAACGCCGATGCGATTCATCAAGCGCCACAGCCTAGAGCTTCAGTTTTGGGGCTACGAGACCGGAAACGTCTGTGCGGCCATCGCGGGCGCGGGCGGGTTCGCCGCGCTGAGCCAAGCTTTGCGTGAAACGACGCTTTCCAATCCCCATCCTTTGGCGGCGCTCAGCTTTCTATTCACCCAGCTACCGGATGCCGCGGCCACTCTTTCTGTGATGGCACTGGTGGTATTTGCTTTTCCAATCGCCGCATTGGCGCGCAAACTCGGTGGGGCCTCCGCGGCAGAGCTGGTCCATGCACTGGCCATCCCATTGGCTTTCGCGCTTCTCCTCTTTGGGCTCTTCAATGCGGTCAACGCCTTCACGCTTTCGGCGTCGGCCTTTGTCATGGGGTCCTGCCTTTTGCGTCTTGGAACGCTCTTTCCGATCCTGATCAAATTTGGCGGGCTCTTTTTGGCCATGGGTGGTGCGGCGCTCAGTCTTGCAGGTCTGACCCTTCCCATTGCAGGTGTTGCGCAAACCGGCCTGGCCTTGACCACGTTTTTTGTTGGCTTTTACGCCGCTGGGGCTGGGCTTTTGACTTATATCGGCGGCAGTGCGTTGATTGCTTCTCAAATTGGAGTGGTCCCTGGAAAAACCTTGGTGTCCCGCTTCTTGCACCCCAAAACGGGCACCTTGGCGCTGGGATTAACCTGGATGTTCGACTATGTGGTCACTCTGATCTGTGACCGATTGGTCCGGCCAGCGATTTTCTGGGCCTCCCGCGAGACCAAGGAAAAACGCCCTTTTTATCTTGCAATGGTGGCACGGCTTCCTTGGCGTATCATAGCCATCGCATTCGCGCTTGCTTCGGAGACCGAACTTGGGTTTGCCTTTGCACTTTCCAACTTACTTTGGGCAGTTGGCGACATCGCCTTGGGCGCCATTGACGCGCCTGACCCGGCGCCGCTGTCACCCGGTGTCATTATTCGGTGACGAAATCGGCCTGACTATAGCCCTGAATGTATAAAAGCGCGGTCAGATCGCCGTGATCGATCCGGATCTGCGCCTGTGCAGCGACCGCCGGTTTGGCATGGAGCGCCACACCCGCGCCCGCGCTATCCAACATGCCTAAATCGTTTGCTCCGTCGCCCACAGCCATCACATCGTCCGGCGCAATCCCGAGCCGTGCGGTGATCTCTTCCAAAGCCTCGACTTTGGCGGCGCGGCCCAGAATGGGACGTCCTACTTCACCGGTGAGACGGCCATTCGCGTCGATCAATGTGTTCGCCCGAGTCTCATCAAAGCCGAGCCCAGCGGCGACCTTTCGCGTGAAGGACGTAAATCCACCTGAGACCAGCGCCGCATAGCCGCCCTGGGCCGCCATAGTCGCGATCAGTTCCGGTCCGCCAGGGGTAAAACTTATCTTTTCTGCATAGACTTGGTCGATGATCTCCACGGGCAATCCGGCCAACAGTCCAACGCGTTCGGTCAACGCAGCCTCGAAATCCAACTCGCCATTCATGGCCCGCGCCGTGATCTCGCGCACCTGCGCTCCGACGCCTGCAAATTCTGCCAACTCGTCCACGCATTCCTGCTGGATCATGGTGCTGTCCATATCCGCCAGCAGCATCTTTTTCCGCCGCCCTTCTGCCGGTTGGAAGACAAGATCAAACCCTTCCGACCTCTGCTGCCCTGCAATCTCTGCGAGGTCTATTGGCGGATTGCTAAGTTGAAACTCAGCCGCCCGCCCAGGGGCGAGCCAGATGATGTCGCCACCTTTCCAATGCGCTTGCAAGGCATCCAATCTGCTGTGTTCCAGACGGGGCGTTGCAGGATCGCAAAGAAGGGTCACGACATACATGTAGGTTCTCCACTTTCGCCCCGCCTATCCCATGGCGTTGCGGAAAGAGCCACCGCCTGGACCGGTCGATTGCGAAAAACTTCTATCGCCACCGATCTCGACGTGCTGCAAAAGCAGACAAAAAGTACGAAAAACGCCCATTTATTGATCAAAGCCTCATGAGGTCCAAGCCAATGACCCCCGAGCGCTGCCCGAATGCGGCGCTCATCTGCAAAGGTCGCCTCGCAGGGTGCCTAGGGTTCCGCTTCTCAGACAGAGGAGGGCTGGTCCGAGAGGTGCCGCCGGCATGGCCAATTCCATCCGGTACACGGCGGGACAAAATCCCGGGAGAGCACTGCAAACGGCTTGGCCGCGCTCTCGACCCCATCTCCTTGGCGCGTCCTTAAACAGACGGATCGACGACAGGGAGCCGATCACATGAAACGCCTCATTCTCGCCGCCACAGCGGCCCTTGCTTTTGCCGCGCCCTTGCCCGCGCTGGCCCAGGAAAAAACCGATTTCCGGGTCGCGTGGTCGATCTATGTCGGCTGGATGCCCTGGGGCTATCTCGAAGACTCCGGCATCATGAAAAAATGGGCCGATAAATACGGGATCACCGTCGATATCGTACAGATCAACGACTACGTTGAGTCGATCAATCAATATACCGCAGGCGCCTTCGATGGCGTTTCGGCCACCAATATGGACACCCTTTCGATCCCCGCAGGCGGTGGTGTCGATACCACAGCGCTGATCATCGGTGATTTCTCGGACGGCAATGACGCGCTGATTGTGAAAGGCGGTGGCAAGATCGAGGATCTGGCTGGGAAGCCTGTGAACCTCGTTGAATTGTCCGTTTCGCATTACCTGCTGGCTCGGGCGCTTGACAGTGTCGGGATCGCTGAGCGTGACTTGTCCGCGGTCATCAACACCTCTGATGCAGATATGATCGCAGCCTTTGCCACCCCGGATGTCGAGGCCGTGGTGACCTGGAACCCGCTCGTCGCAGAAATCATCGAGCAACATAACGGGACCGTTCTGTTCGACAGCGCCGATATCCCCGGTGAGATCATCGATCTGATGGTGGTGAACACCGAGGTCCTTGAGGCCAATCCCGATTTCGGCAAAGCCATGGTCGGCGCCTGGTATGAAGTCATGGGTCTGATGGCTGCCGGAAACGTAGAAGCGCTGACCGCGATGGCAGAGGCCTCTGGGACCGATCTTGAGGGCTATAAGGCGCAGTTGGCCTCAACGCAGATGTTCTATGAACCCGGCGCGGCAGTGTCTTTTGCAGAAGATCCACAACTGATGGACACCATGGTCAGTGTGGCGGAGTTCCTCTATGACAAGGGCATTCTGGGCGAAGGTGCTCCGTCGGCTGATTTCGTAGGCGTACAATACCCTCAAGGTGAAACCACCGGCGACCCCAACAACATCAAATTCCGTTTCAACACCGAGTACATGCTCATGGCCGCGGATGGTGGGCTCTGATCGACCATGCGCCAGAGGGGGTGGGTGCAGATGATCCAACGGACAGCAGGCTATGCCACGCTTGGGCTTTGGGTCTTATGCTCTGCGCCCGTCTCTGCGGCTGCTCCGCCTTGGACGCTTCCAGCGGAGGGGCAGTCGCACACCGCCTTGCTGGGGCATGACATTTGCTTGCACCTCTCTTGCGAAAGCTGTGAAGCTCCCCTGACCCCCACCCAGCCTGTGATGCCGCCTGGATTTGGGCGCTTGGAACTGGCGTTGACCATCGAGGGAGTTTCCGCGGCTCCGCGGGTGACTCAGTATCGTAAACCGCTCGCAACGGGTCCAAAGACGACCGCGGCGGCGGGCTTTATCACTGCACCGGGACACCACCTTTTGGCGGCGGAGCTTTGCGGGGAAGATGCGTTTTTCGGTCCCGCGGGTGAAAGGCTGACGCTCGATTTTGATCGGCGCGAGCCACAGCGTTGGTCATGGATAACCGAACTCGGCGGCCAAGAATGGTCTTGGCAAGGCGACGGCGATTAATCGGGGCTCTAGGCGATGAGATGGATCAACCGACAGCCGGGCCGGCCTTTGGCGGTGCTCTTGATGCTGATCCCTTTTGTGCTGGTGATCGTTGCCTACACGATGGGGTCCGAGGCACGACGGGCTGTCAACCCTGCCGACAAACTTCTGCCGGCCCCGGCGCAGATCATCGCCACGGCGGAGCGGTTGGTCAGTGAGCCCGACCGCCGTTCGGGTCGCGTCTTGTTCTGGGTTGACACGGCGGCCAGTTTGAAACGGCTTGCCATCGGTGTAGGGATCGCCGCCGCCCTGGGATTGGGTTTCGGGCTCTTGATCGGTCTCATCCCCGTGGCGAAATCGACGCTGTCGCCCTTCGTGTCCACGCTTTCGCTGATCCCGCCCCTGGCGCTATTGCCGATCCTCTTTATCGTTTTTGGGCTCGGAGAAGCGTCCAAAGTCGCATTGATCGCAATCGGCATCACCCCTTTTCTGATCCGCGATTTGGCGGAACGCACAACAGAGCTGCCAAAAGAACAACTCGTCAAAGCGCAGACTTTGGGCGCGTCCTCCCTGGTGGTGGGGCTGCGAGTTGCGCTGCCGCAGATGATGCCGCGGTTGATCGGCTCTATCCGGCTTTCCTTGGGACCTGCTTGGCTCTTTCTCATCGCCTCAGAAGCGATCGCGGCGGAAAACGGAGTTGGTTACCGCATCTTTCTCGTGCGCCGCTACCTCGCGATGGATGTGATCTTGGTCTATGTCCTTTGGATCACGCTTCTGGCCTATCTGATCGATCTGTTGCTACGCCAGCTATCGCGCCGGCTCTATCCTTGGCAGGATTCCGGACTATGAGCATTGTCGTGTTCCTCAAAGGGCGCCTAACCTGCTGCTTTAATTGCACCATCTCGGCGTGCCAACTGCCCCTAAAAATCGCCCCTGCCGCCAATTTTTCGGAGCGCCGAACATGAGTTTTGTCAGCGTTGAAAACCTGTTTCAGTCTTACGGCACGCGCCCTATCCTGGAGCGCGTAAACCTGTCGGTTGAACAGGGTGAGTTCGTCTCAATCGTCGGTGCATCGGGCTGCGGCAAGTCGACTTTCCTGCGCCTTCTCTTGGCACAAGAACGCCCGACCCGTGGGCAAATCACGATTCAAGGCGCACCACCTGCCGAGGAACCGGATGAGGATCGGGGCGTGGTGTTTCAGAAGTACTCGGTCTTTCCGCATATGACGGTGCGCGACAATATTTGCGCGGCCGCTGCATTAAACCGACCTTTCGGTTCGCTCTGGGGCGCAGCGCGGCTGCGCGCCCGCAACCATGCGATGGAAGTGTTGGAGCGGATCGGACTGGCCCATGTTGCGATGCAGTATCCGGCAAGCCTGTCAGGCGGAATGCAGCAGCGTCTGGCCATTGCCCAAGCGCTCGCCGCAAAGCCAAAGATTTTGCTGCTGGATGAACCCTTCGGCGCGCTCGACCCTGGCACGCGCCTGACCATGCATGACTTCCTGGTTGAGTTGCGGCGCGAAACCGGGATGACCGTTTTCATGGTCACGCATGATCTGCCTGAAGGCTTTAAGCTGGGCGACCGGGTGTTGGTCTTCGACAAGCCGCGTTGGGATCCTCATGACCCCGAGGCCTTTGGCGCGACGATCACCTATGATTTCGACGCGCGCGACGGCGGGATCCCCTATCAGCGCCTCATGGAGGCGACCCATGTTCCGATCGAAGTCTGACCAGGTGTTAGCCCAAGCCGGAATCGTCGGTGGTCCCGTCGATGATCGCCTCTTAGCAATTGGCGACAAATTCACAGCAACCGTCTTTGTCAGAGCTCTTGTCCAGGGCGCCCTACGCCTCCCTGTTGATTGCTACCTAAGGGCTGCTCACGCCGCCGTCGAATGCCGCACTGCCGTCTTCGGTCTTGAGAATGTTGTTGTCCGTCATCTCAATTCCCTTGCGCTCAGAGGGACCTTTGGGAGTGTTCGCATGCCAAGCGGCTGCATGTCGTTGTGCGGGCAGACCGACCGATCTGCATCCGGCGTTACGAAACTGGCGTTTTGCCCAACTCTAGGAGGCGCGCTATGACCCGCGACCGCACCCGTTCCCATCACCCGGCAGATCTGTGCCGCACCGATAAGCGGCATCATCACCCTGATCTGTCCAAACTTCACGGCTGGAAGGCGTCCCGTGCCGAAGCTGAAATCCCGGGCGCAGAATGGGAACGAGAGCAAGCTTGGGCTCTTAAAATGGGGCTTACTGCAGCAGACTCGATCGAGGACCGCACGATCCCAACTTTCGCCCGGGGCGAGTTGCCCCACTACGCTGGCATCAACACGTTTCTTAAAGCGCCTTACGCGGAGGACGTGGCCGATGTCGGGAATTACGACGCGACGGTCCTTGGTGCGCCCTTCGATGGAGGCACCACCTACCGACCTGGAACGCGCTTCGGACCGCAGGGTCTGCGCAAGATTTCAGCCCTCTACACGCCCTACAATTACGAGATGGGTATCGATCTACGAGAACAAATGAGCCTGTGTGATGCTGGCGACATCTTTACGATCCCCGGCAATATCGAGAAGACATTTGACCAGATCAGCCGCGCGGTGAGCCATGTGTTTAGCTCTGGTTCCCTCCCGATAATCATCGGCGGCGATCACTCCATTGGTTTTCCTTGTGTCCGCGGCATCGCCGAATGCACCTCCAAAAAGATCGGCATCGTCCATTTCGACCGCCACGCCGATATTCAGGAAAAAGACCTCGATGAAAGGATGCACACCACGCCGTGGTTCCATTCGACCAACTTACCGAACGTGCCTGCGCGCAATCTTGTGCAGGTCGGCATCGGTGGCTGGCAGGTTCCGCGCGAGGCTGTCGCTATGATCCGCGAGCGCGACACCAACATCATCACGATGTCCGATATGGAACGGATGGGCTTGGACAAAACTGCAGAAATGGCGCTGGAAATGGCCTGGGACGGCGCAGACATGGTCTATATGTCCTTCGACATCGACAGCATCGATTGCGGGTTTGTGCCGGGAACCGGGTGGCCCGAACCGGGCGGCTTCTTGCCGCGCGAAGCATTGGCCTTGGCCAGCAAAGTTGCCGCTGAAGGGATTTGCGGCATGGAATTGGTCGAGGTTTCTCCGCCTTATGACACTTCCGACATCACAGCGCTGATGGGCACGCGCGTGATCGTCGATGTTCTTGGCGCCATGGTTGCGGCAGGGAAGATGGGGGCTCATCGGGGCCATATCGATAAACCGGTGAGCATTCCGGCAGGCGACGGCTATGACGGGGTACCGCGTTGGCAGACACGGGCCAAGTAAACCGCCCAGACGCGCCGAAGATACTGTGTCCCCGTCCGGAAAGACTTAAGGAGCAGCGACTATGCCCCATGACATCGTGAATGGCAGCATCGGCCACAACCATGGCTCGGATCATCTCGAGAGTCACCTGAGAGAGGCCGATAAAGCGGCTGAGCTTCAGGTGTTGACCGATCAGTTCATCGATGGTTGGCGCCAGGCGTCTGACAAATCCGCCTATCTCCGTCTTGCTGGAGTGCCCTTTGAACGCGCTGGAAAAGGTGGCGCAAAGGCGCTGAAGCTTGTCGATGTTCGCCTGATCACGGAATGGCAGGTTGGTACTGCGTCTCCTGGTTTTGGAACCCGAGAGCTAAGCTATCTGCCCTTTCCTGGTGAGATGATTGATGAACGGACCAATATGGAGTTCGTTTACGTCTCTGCAGATGAGGCCGACCGAGTCGATTTGCGCACACTTCTGAACCATCGAGAAAGCTAAGCCTCTTCAAACTTGACCGCCGTAGGAATTCGTCACCACACTTCCGGACCCGGAGGCTTTCATTGTGGCTGGCTACGAAGATTTACCGCGGCAAGTGCGCAACAAGCGCATGCAGGAAGAACGGCTGCGTTCAGAATGGCGGCGGGCCTCGGCCGAATTCCAAGACGATATCGGCAATGTCGACAATCTTGTTCTAAATCTCCGCCAGCGCGCTCGGCGCACCCAACGATCCGCGCGCATCGTTTTGGTGTTTCTGCTGATAACCGTGATCTTCGGCCTCGGCACCTATGTGATTTGGCCGTTGGTGCAAGAAAACTTCGATGGCCGCCGCCAAGCCCTGCTGCGCGAGCGGGCCGCAACCGACACCGCGCTCAACAATCTCAACAACACCCGCCGCGAAATCGCAGACGACATCATTGAGCTTTTGAAGGTCACCACAACCCGGTTCGATAATCTGCCCGGCGATGGCGACGAAGTCTATTTTGGCCACGCCATTTTGCCCGATGGGGATGTCTTGATCTATGGGAACGAAAACACCTTGTTTCGTCTCGATCTGGCGACTGACCGTGCCGCGACGCTGCCCAATCTGCCGGGTCAGGGTTTTGAAATCTACTATGGCCACGCAGAGCTGCCTGACGGGGACCTGTTGATCTACGGCAGCGACAACAGGGTGCTGAGATATGATCCCGAAAGCGACAGGATTGAAGTCTTTGCGGATTTGCCCGGTATCGGTGATGAGATCTATAATGGCCATGCCTTTCTGCCGGGCGGTGATCTGCTGCTTTATGGCGACAGCAACACGATCCTCCGTCTCAATCCTGACACCGGTACGGGCTTCCAGTTCGATCTCCTCCCTGGTCCAAGTCAGAAGGATTTCGTTGGTCATACCGACACCATAGATGGCGATATTCTGCTCTATGGCACAGAGAATTCGCTGCTGCGGTATAGCAATGCAGAAAACAGTTTTGAGCATTTCCCCGACCTGCCGGGGGCTGCGGCGCAGCAATATGTGGGTCATGTCGATTTACCAGATGGGGAGCTTTTGCTCTACGGCGACGGCAACAGGATCCTGCGCTTCGATCCCGGAAGCGGTGATGCAGTGGCTCTTACCGATATCTTGGGTTCAGGAGATGAGTTTTACATCGGACACGCGCCGCAACCGGGCAGCGAAATCCTGTTCTACGGCGACGGCGCTACGATCCTGCGATATGACGTCGTAAGCGGCGAGGGCCAGCGCCTTCAAAATCCACTCAGCGATGGCGACGAAGACTATTACGGCCATGCGGTTCTGCCCAATGGCGATTTGCTGATCTATGGCTCCGACAAAAGCATTCTTCAGTACGGGATCGAGGACAAAAACATTGTCCCGCTTCTCGATTTGCCAGGGGATGGCACGGAAAATTATTATGGTCATGCCACTCTGCCAGGTGGCAACATCCTGTTTTACGGCGATGAAGGGACGATCCTGCGACATGGCGATCACGAGTCCCAGGCTGCGGCGCTCGAATTCCAGAACTTGGACGATGATGCTGTTCTGGCCGGGTTCTTAAACCGAATTTCTCCCAATTTGCGGCGGCAACTTTTCGAGCCCGATCGCGCGACCACACGGCTCTTGGCGGTGCGATCGGAACTTGATGCGCGGCTAGAAGAGATCGAGGGCGAATTGGCCATGAGCAGCGATGTCTTTGCTTTGGCCGAACAGCGCGAGAACTTTGCGGCATTTATGGCGACCTGTCGCGGTACCACAGATTGGACAGAGCCGTCTCAGCCGCGGGGTGTCACCGATGCGGATCCCGACCGGGTGACGCTCGCATGTACGCAAGCCTGGCAGGCGGAACTTTCGCGGGAGGATGCCGATGTTTTCCAGACCCTCGCGAAACAGGCACCGCCGGGAATTCTTTTGCTCTTTCTCTTGGGCACACTTGGGGCGCTCTATCGCTACAATGTGCGTCTCGCAGGCTTCCATGACTCTCGCGCAGATGTATTGGAACTGCTCAAAGCCAGCGGCAGCTACGATGGGGACCGCATGTTGACGCTGTCAGACGCGCTTGCCGCCGACAAAGTCGAGTTTGGCAAGGGCAACACACCTGCCGACCAAGCAGTTGATATTGCGCGCGCTGTTTTGGGTCGCGCGAAATAGGCGAGCCATGATGGCACTGCGGGTCCCTCGCCTGCGCGGCCAACGCTGCAAGCCGCGCGCCATGGCGGCACGCGCATTCCTCGCTAGACATCTCAGTGAACCCATTCAATATCGCGGTGAGTTGACTGGAGAAATCGTATGGCAGGTCTTGATGAGCTCTCGATCTCGGACGTCGCTGGGAAACTGGCCGATGGCAGCCTGACCTCCGTCGCGCTCTGCGGTTTCTTTCTCGACCGCATTGAAGAGATTGACCGAAACGGCCCCACCCTCCGATCGGTGATCGAGATCAATCCCGATGCGGTCTCATTGGCCGAGGCATCCGATGCGCGCCGTGCAGCCGGGCAGGTCGCTGGACCGCTTGAAGGCATTCCGCTTTTCATCAAAGACAGCATTGACACCGCTGACCGTACTATGACCACTGCGGGATCACTCGCCATGGTCGGGCATTACGCGGACACTGATGCGATACTTGTCCAGCATTTGCGCGCCGCGGGGGCGGTCCTGCTGGGCAAAACCAACATGTCCGAATGGAGCTACATGCGTTCGGCCCGGACCTGCAGCGGGTGGAGCAGCCGCGGTGGACAGATCAAGAATCCCCATGTCCTGGACCGCTCACCGTCGGGATCGAGCGGGGGCTCTGCGGTCGCCGTCGCCGCGGGGCTTTGCATGGGCTCAATCGGGGCCGAGGTCGATGGCTCCATCGTTCGACCGGCCTCGGCCAATGGGATCGTGGGGATCAAACCGACCGTGGGTTTGGTCAGCCGCACAGGCGTCATGCCGGTTGCCGCACAACAAGATACCGCAGGGCCTTTCGGTCGCTACGTTGCCGATGTTGCCCTTCTTCTTAGTGCCATCGCGGGCCCTGATCCGACCGATCCCGCGACCGCGCTGTCCACCCCAACGGATTTCACACAGTTTCTTGTGCCAGATGCGCTACGGGGTGCGAGGATCGGCGTTGCGCGCGATCTGATGGGGACCCATGAAGCCGTGGATGCGCGTGTGGAAGAGGCGATCGCAGTGATAAAAGACTTGGGCGCTGAGGTGATTGATCCTGCACTCGGGGCTTGGACACCGTTTTTTGGTGAAGATGAAACGACGCTTTGCCTTTATGGGTTCAAGCACGGGATCGACCGCTATCTGGCGGAGCGTCCCGCCTCGCCCATGCGCAGCCTTGCCGATGTCATCGCGTTCAACACCGCGCATGCAGACCAAATACTGCAGTATTTCCCGCAAGAACTCTTTCACTTTGCCGAAGCCAAAGGCGATTTCACGAACACCGACTATCTTTCAGCAGAGAAAGCTTGCCGACATATGGCGCGGACCGAGGGCATTGACCAAGCGATGGACGAACATCGTTTGGATGCGATCATTGCGCCCACCGATGGCACGCCGCCCTGGATGATCGATCCTATCCTAGGCGATCATATCACGGGGGGCTGTTCCAGTCCGCCCGCGATGGCAGGCTACCCCCATGTGTCAGTACCAATGAAGAAAATCCATGCGCTGCCAGTGGGTCTGTCCTTCTTTGGCCGCGCGTGGAGTGACGGGAAGCTCCTGGGATACGCCTATGCCTTTGAACAAGCCACAGGGCATCGCGAAGCGCCTGGTTTTCTACCCACTATGCCCTGACCCGACACACCAAGAGCAGCCAGCAGGACTTCTTGAGCGGATCACGGGTCGGCGATACGCCGAAACAAGCGATTGATTTCCGCGCCGCGCGGCCGACATATCCACAAGTGAACCATGGAGGCACGCGCATGACTGAGAAGACTTGGGGAAAATCCAAAGAAGCGCTTGCGGCCCTGAGCGCCGAGCAATACCGCGTCACGCAGCGCGACGGCACCGAGCGGCCCTTTGCCAATGAATATTGGGACCACAAGGAACCGGGCATCTACGTCGATGTGGTCTCGGGTGAGCCGCTCTTTGCGTCGGTCCATAAGTTCGACAGCGGTACGGGCTGGCCGAGCTTTCACCGGCCTATTTTAGAAGAAACAGTGACTGAACATCGCGATGCATCGCTTGGAATGGTCCGGATCGAAGCGCGGTCGAAAGGCGCAGACAGCCATTTGGGCCACGTCTTTCCAGACGGACCGCAGGAACACGGCGGGATGCGCTATTGCATCAACTCCGCCAGCTTGCGCTTCATCCATCTCGACGACCTTGAAACGGAGGGTCACGGCCATCTGATTGCTCTCTTCGAAGAGGTGGAGAGCAGCTAAGAGCTCGCCAAAAAGGTTTACCCCCGCAAAACTTACAACTTCTGTGGCGCATGTTGCACAAAAGCACGCGCCACCGCTGGATATTAACTTAAGTAATCTTTGTAGGTTTTATCGGCTTTACCTGAAATATTATTGTTGTATACAGATGCCTACTTTGGAGGAGTTCGGAAATGGTGGTTCCTAGAATGGTCTATGACGCACTTTGCCAACTCTATGGCGAGAAATTTGTGCGGCGGTACTACGTTCCCATCAGCGTCATTCGGCGCTGAGATCGGAGATATCGACCAAGGACACGGTCCAACCTGTGTCCCGGGCACAATCTGTGACGGCTGTTTTGGGGCGCCGATCAAGATTGTGCCCTTTTTAATTTCCGACGCACCGCAGACTTTGCCGAAAGCCTAGTTCACGCGGATCAGGGGTTGTTGCAGTCCGACGGTCGGGCGGTTCTCTGGGATGTAGAAGCCTGTCCCGTCGACATGTTTTCCACCCATAAACAGCATGTTAGGTGTGTCCTCCCGTACATATAGAAAGTCATGATCCTTCACAAAGTCGCTGCCCTCAACAAAGCGCAGAAGTGCGCAGGGCTGACCAAGAATATTGCGGGTCTTGCCGACGATGAACGCACCAGTGCCACAGGCGCCATCGGGCAGAGCATTCAATTGGGCAGCCATTGGTGCGGCGAGCACCGTCAGTTGAAGCTGGCGATTGAGCAGATAGTCTTGGGACCACGCGCCATCAGCAGCGGGATTGGCGCCATGCCAAACGATCTCTCCAGCGAAATCGTAAGAAATCGCAGGCATCTGGCAGGCTGGATCCGCGTAAACCGTGATAGTGCCGTGAAAACTGCCCTCTGCATCATATTTGAAATCCCGTGTGAGATAGATCGGAGAGGGCGCGAGGCTTGGATCCTGAGGATTTTGTTGCGGGCGTAATTCGCAGCTGATCGAGGTCCAGCTGCCAACAATGCGCTGCTGTAATCCTTCCAAAGTCGTATCTTGCGCCGATGCGCTGATGGTTTGCGTGCAAAAAAATGCCAGTGTTGCGATGAGCTGTTTCATATGTGTCTCCATCGGTTGACGATGGCACCTCAAGTTGCGCATAAAAATGTCTGGGACAACTAGTCATTAAAAACTGAGATAGTCATGAAATCGGAACCATTGGCGCCAAGTCCCGATGCTCAGGGATGTCCAGTGACGCACTTTCTGTCGGTGGTTGGGGGGAAGTGGAAGCCCGTGATCATCTACTGCATCGCCAATGGCATTGACCGATTTGGAGCAATGCAGCGGGCGGTGCCGGGGATCACAAAACAGATGCTAACCAAGCAGTTGCGAGAGCTTGAGGCGGATGCCTTGATCTCTCGGACGGTCTTTGCCGAGGTGCCCCCGCGTGTCGATTATGCACTTACGGATAAAGGTCGCTCCGTCCTGCCGGTCATCGACCAAATGAAAGCTTGGGGCGCGGCACAGGTCGCAAAGTAAATCTCAGTGCAGCACCCGCCCATTTTTATCTCAACAAACGAAAGGCCAATACGCAGACGGGCGAGCCCCACCTGATAGCCTCGGTTTGAGGGTCAATCTGTGACACCGATGTAGGACGTATTTGACGAGGCGCTTTGAAGACGCAAATGCGGATGTTTCACTACATTGAAAAGCCGTCGCACCGCTCCCAGGGCGAAAATCTCCGTCGCAAGCATCGGCAGTGAGAAGAGCAAGGGCACTGGCGGAACGCTTGAAGACGTTGAACCGGTCAAGAAGACGCCGGATGCGAGTGTGAATAGCACCGGTCCGGTAATGCACTTGGAGGCGGTACCAAAGAAGTCTCCTCCACCGAAATGGCTTAGACTCGCTTCCAAAGTAAGCTCCTGAGCTGCGGTCGCGACACGTTCCAGCCGTTTTCTCACCTCGCAGCCTGGGTCTCTACAAAGGCTGGCGTGCGTGCGTCTCGCAGAAACTTTTGAGATAAAACCCAAAACGACACGCACAGCAGAGCCTGTTCGGCCCTCTTGCCAGGGGTTTGCGGTTCAACCTGACAGTAGTTTCGCGCGATGTCGGCTGAACGGAAGCCTTTCGCATCAGGTCAGATCGCGCGGTAGCAGTCCCTCTGGCATGTTCTGATAACTCACCGGGCGCAGGAAACGTCGGATGGCCATGCTGCCCACCGACGTGGCGCCGAAATTGGTCGAGGCCGGATAAGGCCCGCCATGGACCATCGCATCGCACACTTCCACGCCCGTTGGATACCCGTTGGCCAGAATGCGTCCCGCTTTGCGTTCCAGGACCGGCATTAAGTCTTGGGCAAGCTCAAGATCGCCATCGTCGAGATGCAAGGTACAGGTCAACTGGCCCTCAAGCCCATTGGCTGCCTGCAGATACTGAGCGGGGTCGCTCAGCCGAACCAGGATGCCCAAAGGGCCAAAGACCTCCTCCGCCAGATCGGAGCGCGCGAACCAAGTCTCGGCGGTGGTCGCGAGCAGGTTGGGATTGGCCGCCCGGGCTCCGCTGTCACGCTCCAGCAGGGTCTCGACCCCTGGCGTCGCGGCCAGGCGATCACGGCCCTCGGCAAAGCTCTGCGCGATGTTGGCGCTCAGCATGACCTGTTCATTGACGCCAGCCAAGGCCTCGGTCGCCGCCTCTGCAAAGGTCTCCGCCCCGGCCCCGTCGGTCACGAAGGCAACGCCGGGATTGGTGCAAAACTGCCCCGCGCCCATGGTCAGCGAAGCCGCCCAACAATTGGCGATATCCGCCGCGCGCGCCGCCAAAGCGTCCGGCAGGACGAACATCGGGTTGATCGCGCCAAGCTCGCCATAGAACGGGATCGGAACGGGCCGCGCGGCACAAAGATCGAACAAAGCGCGCCCGGCGCGCAAGGACCCGGTGAAGCCGACAGCGGTGATCAGCGGATGCTGAACCAGAGCGGCACCAATTTCATGACCAGCATCATGGATAAAGCTGAAGACACCCATTGGCTGGTCCGTTGCCGCCGCAGCTGCGCGAATCGCATCGGCCACAATCTCTCCGGTACCAGGATGGGCAGGATGGGCTTTGACAATGACCGGACACCCTGCCGCCAGAGCGGCCGCGGTGTCGCCCCCAGCGGTCGAAAAGGCCAGCGGAAAGTTGGACGCGCCAAACACCGCCACCGGACCAATGGGGCGTTGGATCAGCCGTAGGTCAGGTCGTGGCAGGGGCGCGCGATCCGGCAGAGCCTCATCATGGCGACGATCAAGATAATCGCCTGCCAGGATATGATTGGCAAACATGCGCAATTGCCCCGTGGTCCGGCCGCGTTCGCCGTCAAGTCGTGCAGCCGGCAATCCGGTTTCCTCGGTTCCAATCTCGGTGATCGCGGCGCCACGGTTTTCGATTTCATCGGCGATTTGGTTGAGAAAAATGGCACGGTCTTCTCGGCTGGTGGCGGCATAAATCCCAAACGCGTCTTCCGCAGCCTTAGCTGCGCGGTCTACCAGCGCGACGTTTCCTTGTGAAAACGCTCTCGGCGCGCCGCTCACCGGCTCAGACGTGAAGCTGCCCGCGGCCTCGACCCAATCGCCTGCCACCAGGTTCTTGCCCGTCAATTCAACTACCATACGATGTTCACTTTCCCCATTTGAGCGCGATGAGATCCATTTCCTCCGCCAGCTGCAGCAACCGTGTTTTCGTGCGCTGAGACATCGGTTTCAGAGGGTGGCGGACATGATCGGACCGGATAACACACCCCTCTTTCATCACGACCTTACATGCGCGCAAGCCACATTGACGGTTTTCATGATTGATGAGCGGCAGGCAGAGCTTCCACTGCGCCAAAGCGGCTTCGGTGTCACCTGACAAATACTGCGTGACAATGGGGCGAATTTTCTCCGGCTGCAGGGCCGATGTCATTGTGCCGGTGGCGCCAGCGTCCAAATCCGCCAGGAGTGTTGCGGCTTCCTCCCCATCGAAGGGTCCCAGGATATCATCGCCCCCCGCGGCGATCAGGGCGGCAAGCTTGTCGGCGGCAAACGGCATCTCCATCTTGAAATAGCTGACCTGTTCAAGGTCTTGCGCCATCCGCACCAGCAGCCCGACGCTCATTGTGCACCCCGACAAAGGTGCATCCTGCACCATGATCGGGATAGATATTGCCTCTGAGACCGCTTGGAAATGCTCGAAGATACCCGCCTCAGAGGGAACCAAACCCACCCCATGATAGGGCGGCATCATCATCACCATGGATGCGCCCAGATTGGCCGCAGCGCGCGCCCGCTCCACCACGATCCCAGTAGAGAAATGGCTGATGGTGACAATCACCGGCACGCGGCCCGAGACATGTTCGAGCGTGGCAAGCATCACCGCTGCGCGTTCGGTATCCGACAGCAAGAACTGTTCAGAGTAATTGGCCAGAATACAGATCGCATCGACGCCCTGATCGATCATGCAGTCCAGCACCCGGCGCATGCCTTCGAGGTCCAACTGCCCGTCCTCCAAGAACGGGGTCGGGGCGACCGGCAAGATGCCGCTAAGAGGGGCCTTCATCGCACTCACTTTCCTTTTGTTGCTGTGATGGTGTCGTCAATGGGCGTCTTTCCCGACCGGATTGCCGCGACAGCCTTTCAAAAAATCAAGATCCGCCCCCGTATCGGCCCCACCCACATGTTCCTGGTGCAACCAGGCATAGCCGCTTTCCGCGCGATCATAACTGGGCGACCATCTGGCCAACCGCATCGACATCTCTGCGTCCGAGATATCGAGGTGAAGGCGCCGCGCAGGAACGTCGAGCTCGATAAAATCCCCGGTTTGCACAATGGCCAGCGGGCCACCGGCCGCCGCCTCTGGAGAGGTGTGGAGGATTACCGTCCCATAGGCCGTGCCTGACATCCGCGCATCTGAGATACGGATCATATCGGTGATGCCCTTCTTCAGAACCTTTGGCGGAAGGCCCATATTGCCCACTTCGGCCATACCGGGATACCCTTTGGGCCCGCAGTTTTTGAGCACCATGATGCAGGTTTCGTCGATTTCCAGCGCGTCATCATTGATACGCGCTTTGTAGTCGTCGATATCCTCGAACACGACCGCCTTGCCCCGGTGCGCCATCAGATGCGGCGAGGCGGCAGAGGGTTTCAAGATTGCGCCGTTAGGGGCAAGATTGCCGCGCAGCACCGCCATGCCACCTTGGGCTGTCAGGGCTTTGTCCACTGGCAGAATGACATCTTCATTCCAGTTTTTGACGCCCTTGATATCATCCCAGATCGGTCCGCCAGAGACGGTCAGAGCCTCCTTGTGCAACAGCCCCGCTTCGCCAAGATGTTTCAGCACGACCGGCAGGCCGCCGGCATAGAAGAACTCCTCCATCAGATATTTGCCCGAAGGCATCAGATTGACGATGGTCGCCACTTCGCGGCCGCAGCGATCCCAGTCGTCGAGGGTAAGATCGACCCCATCGACACGGCCCGCAATCGCGAGAAGATGCACCACCGCGTTGGTGGAGCCCCCGATTGCACCATTGGTGCGGATCGCATTCTCAAACGCCGCCTTTGTGAGGATGTCAGAGGGTTTGAGATCGTCTTTGACCATCTGTACGATCCGACGACCTGATACCTGCGCCATGACCCGCCGCCGACTGTCCACCGCGGGGATCGCGGCGTTGCCGGAGAGCGCCATGCCCAGAGCCTCCGACATCGACGCCATGGTCGACGCCGTCCCCATTGTGTTGCAGCTGCCCGAAGAACGGCTCATGGATTGCTCGGCTTCCAGAAACTCCTCTTGGGTCATCTCACCCGCTTTCACGGCCTCCGAAAACTTCCAAAGATGAGTGCCAGAGCCCACACGCTCACCCTGGAAATACCCGTTCAGCATCGGACCGCCCGACACCACGATCGAGGGCATATCGGTCGAGGCCGCGGCCATCAGCAGGCTCGGGGTGGTCTTGTCACACCCCACAAGCAACACCGCACCGTCGATGGGTTGGCCGCGCATCTGTTCTTCGATGCTCAACGCCGCAAGATTGCGGAACATCATCGCTGTGGGCCGGAAGGTGTTTTCCGACGCCGAGAACGCAGGAACCTCGACCGGAAACCCGCCTGCCTCCCAAATCCCGGCCTTCACTTTTTCGGCCAACTCGCGCAGATGACCGTTGCAGGGCGTCAGATCGGACCAGGTATTCATGATGCCGATCACTGGCCGCCCATCGAATAGATCGCCCGGATAGCCTTGGTTTTTCAGCCATCCCCGATGGTAGATGGTGTCCCTTGAGGTGCCGCCATACCATTCCTGCGAACGCAGTTTGCGCGGCCATTTTGCGGGTGTGAAGGGCATCGCTCAGCCCTGCTTGCTTTTGTTGTAGACGTCAAAGATCACGGCAGCGAGCAGCACCATGCCCTTGATCATCTGCTGATAATCGATGCCGATCCCCATGATCGACATGCCATTGTTCAACACCCCCATAAGGAAGGCGCCGACCACCGCGCCGACGATCTTACCGACCCCGCCCGACATCGATGCCCCGCCGATGAAGACCGCGGCAATCACGTCAAGCTCCAGCGCAAAACCCGCTTTGGGGGTCGCGGTGTTCAGCCGCGCGGCAAAGACCAGCCCCGCCGCGGCTGCAAGGACCCCCATATTGGTGAACGCAAGAAAGGTCAGACGCTCGGTCTTGATGCCGGAGAGTTTCGAGGCCTTCTGATTGCCGCCAAGCGCATAAATCCGCCGCCCCAGTACGGTGCTTTCGGTGATGAACGCGTAGATGATCGTCAACACACCCATGGTGATCAGAACATTCGGCAATCCCCGGAAGGTGGAGAGCTTGAAACAGATGAAGATCAGCGCAATCGCAATGATTGCGGTGCGGACCACGAAAAAGATCTGCGGCTCGTCTTCGATCCCATAGGCGCGGTTGCGGGCCCGTTTGTTGAGCCCCATCCAAATGATGATCGCCGCCGCGACGATCCCGGTCAGCAGCGCCAAGACATTGACCCGTCGTGCATCAAAGATCGGTGCAAGACTCTCTCCGATGGCGGCGGGGAAGATATCCGGCACGAAGCCGGTGGCGATCACCTGGAACTCTTTGGGAAAGGGCCCCACCGACTGCCCTTCGAGCAGCCACAGAGACAGCCCGCGAAACACCAACATGCCTGCCAAAGTCACGATAAAAGACGGGATTTTCCAATAAGCGACCCAATAGCCTTGCGCCGCGCCGATGGCGCCGCCGACAATCAGACAGATCGGGACGGCGACCCACATGGAGTACTCGAAATTCACGATCATCACCGCCGCCAGCGCGCCGATGAAGCCCATGACCGAGCCTACGGACAAATCGATATGGCCGGCCACGATGACGACCAGCATGCCGAGCGCCATGATGATGATATAGCTGTTTTGCAGCAGCAGGTTGGTGATGTTGACCGGCTTCAGCAGCGTGCCATTGGTGACGATCTGAAAGAACGCCATGATCGCGATCAGCGCCAGCAACAGTCCATATTCTCGGATATGGGCGACCAGATAGGCGGTCGACCGTCCCGGGGTTGCGCTGATCTGCTCAGGCGATTTTGCGGTTTCCATGAAAGCCCCCTAATGCGTGACGATGAGCGACATGATCCGCTCTTGGCTGGCTTGGTCAGCGGGCATCTCACCGACGAACGCGCCCTCATTCATCACGTAAATCCGGTCACACATGCCCAAAAGCTCGGGCATCTCAGAGGAGATCATCACAACCCCTTTTCCATCTGCAGAGAGCGTGTTGATGATCCCATAAATCTCATATTTCGCGCCCACATCGATCCCGCGCGTGGGCTCGTCTAGGATCAAGACCTCAGGTTCCGCAAAAAGCCATTTCGACAGAACAACCTTCTGCTGATTGCCGCCAGACAGGTTCACGACCCGCTGAAAGACACTCGGGGTGCGGATGTTCAGCGCATTTTTATAGCTCTCCGAGACGCGGGTCTCTTCAGCCGACCGCAAAATCGCCGAGCGGGACACCGCGCCGAGATTGCTCAACGTGATGTTGCGCTGAATGCTTTCGTCCAAAATAAGGCCCAGGCTTTTTCGGTCTTCGGTGACATAGGCCAGACCCGCCGCGATAGCGCGCGGCACATCGCGCAGATCGACCGGCGCGCCGCGAATTTCGATCTCACCGCTGATGTTCTGACCATAAGAGCGGCCGAAAATGCTCATCGCCAACTCAGTCCGGCCCGCGCCCATCAGCCCGGCGATGCCAACGACCTCTCCAGCCCCCACGGTGAAGTTCACATTGCGGATCACTTGGCGGTCGGCATGCTCTGGATGCCAGACATTCCAGTTTTTGACCTCCATCAGGGTCTCGCCTGAGGTCCGTGTGCGTTCGGGAAAGCGATGGGCCATGTCACGGCCCACCATATCGCGCACGATCCGGTCTTCGGTGATCTCATCCACGTCCGAGCGCATGGTCGAGATTGTCGTGCCGTCCCGGATCACCGTGACGGTGTCCGCCACACGGCGCACTTCGTTGAGCTTGTGGCTGATGATGATTTGCGTCACGCCCTGAGCTTTAAGCTCAAGCATCAAATCGAGAAGCGCTTGGCTGTCGGCCTCCGACAACGCCGCGGTGGGTTCATCCAAGATCAACAGGCGCACTTCTTTTGACAGCGCCTTTGCAATCTCAACGAGTTGCTGTTTGCCGACGCCGAGCTTTTCAACAAGGGTCGTGGGCGCCTCGCGCAGCCCCACTTTGCGCAGCAGCTTTTCGGTCTGGTTCAGCGTCTCGCGCCAGTTGACCACCCCGGTCTTCCCAGCGATCTCATTGCCGAGAAACAGGTTTTCCGCGATTGACAGTAGGGGCACCAAGGCAAGTTCCTGGTGGATGATGATGATGCCATCGGCTTCACTGTCCGAGATGGACCTGAACGCCGCCAATTCTCCAGCATAGTGGATTTCGCCCTCGTAGCCGCCCGCTGGATAAACCCCGCTTAGCACTTTCATCAGGGTGGATTTGCCAGCACCGTTTTCACCGACAATGGCGTGGATCTCGCCTTCCCGGACACTCAGATCGACATGGTCGAGCGCCTTCACACCCGGGAATGTTTTGGTGATGGCGCGCATCTGAAGAAGCGGCTGCATCAAGCACCTCGTGGGCAGCGATTACCGTTCAAATTTTGGGACCGCGTGCGACAGGTGGAACGCGGTCCCAAGATCCAGTGTTGGGAGGGGTGATTACTGGATCTGATCCGAGGTGTAATATCCTGAGCCCAACAGGATATCTTCCCAGTTGCTGCTATCGACCGAAACCGGCTCCAGCAAATAGCTGGGAACGACCTTGATCCCGTTGTGATAAGTCTCGGTATCGTTGATCTCTGGATCCCCGCCCTTCAGCAACGCATCGACCATGCCCACGGTGACACGGGCCAGCTCGCGGGTATCTTTGAACACCGTGGAATATTGCTCGCCGGTGAGGATAGATTTGACTGAGGGGATCTCGGCATCCTGACCAGACACTATCGGCATTTGCAGATCGTCAGAGCCATAGCCCACACCTTTAAGCGAGCTCAAAATCCCAATCGACAACCCATCATAGGGTGACAAGACGCCATGCACCTGATTGTCAGTGTAATAGGCCGACAGCAGGTTATCCATCCGGGCCTGGGCAACAGCGCCATCCCAGCGAAGCGTTCCGACCGTGTCCATGCCCATCTGACCAGAGACGATATTGATCGTGCCGTCATCGATCAGCGGCTGCAGCACCGACATCGCGCCGTCATAGAAGAAAAACGCGTTGTTGTCGTCAGGCGACCCGCCGAAAAGCTCCACATTGTAAGGGCCATCACCGAAACGCGCTTTCAAGCCATCCACCAGCGACGTTGCCTGCTGCACACCGACCTTGAAGTTATCGAAGGTCGCATAATAGCTGACATACTCGCTGTCGCGGATCAGCCGGTCATAAGCGATCACGGCGATGTCGGCGTAATAGGCGTTTTCAAGCGCGTTCGACAGCGTGGTGCCATCGATCGCCGCGATCACCAGCGCATCCACCCCATTGGTGATCATATTCTCGATCTGCGCCAGTTGGTTGGGAATGTCGTCTTCGGCATATTGCAAAATCGTGTCATAGCCCGCCGCTTGGAACTGCTCGACCATCGAGTTCCCGTCCGAAATCCAACGCGATGACGATTTGGTCGGCATGGCAATACCAACGGTGCCCTCTGCATAGGCAGACGATACCATTGCGATGGCTGCGGCACCCGCAACCAGGATGGTTTTTAGTTGCATTATTTCCTCCCCTAGACGCCATAAAATGAAGGTCGACGCCCCGTGTTTTTGGCCATGGGCCTGAAGTGAACTCTAGGTGGGCGTGACATACCTGTAAAATACGATTATCGGCATGTGACTTACAAAAAATGGTATGATGAATGGATCCGATCCGACTGAAACCAGCCCATATCCAACTGGTGCTCCGGATCGCTGAAACCGGAAAGCTGCAGGCCGCGGCCGAGCTTGGATCGATCTCTCAACCCGCGGCGTCGCGGATTTTGCGCGATTTGGAACGGGATTTGGGCGTTCCGCTGTTTGAGCGAACACCACAAGGCATGGAGCCTACGGAGGCGGGCGATGCCTTCGTGCGCCATGCGCGCACGGTCGTCTCAGAACTCGACAGCCTGAAAAAAGAGGTAACCGGCCTGGCGCAAGGCTCTGCCGGGGAGATCCGTCTTGGCAGCGTAACCGCACCGGCAGTCAGCATCGTTGGACCAGTTGTGGACGCGATGCGCCGCGAGTCCCCTGGACTGTCGGTCACGGTCGAGGTCGGGCCCTCGGCACAGATGACGCGCGGGCTGGCCTCGGGGCGGCTCGATTTCATCCTTGCGCGGTTCACGCCGGATCTCGACACCCGGAACTACATCGCCCATCCAGCGCAGAATGAACCCATCGCCTTGATCGTGCGCAAGGACCACCCGCTCGCATGGGCAAAGTCGATCCCGCTGGCAAAGCTCTTGGACTATGACTGGGTCATTCAGGAACCGGGCTCTCCGATCCGCGGTGCGCTTGAGGCCGCGTTTCTGCGCAACGGGTTGCCCACGCCAAAAAACGTGGTCAACAGCTCTTCGTTGTTGTTCGTCCAATCCCTGCTGGCAGCCTCTGACATCATCGCCCCCCAGGCGCGCGAGGTTGCAAACCTGCTCTGTGGGGACGCCTTCGGCGCCAATCTCCGGCAGCTCTCGGTGTCCGAAGAAATCTCTGTAACACCCTACTTTGTCATTCGCAGTCGGGTCCGCCCGCTGACGCAAGCCTCAGAACTTTGTTTTCAGCGGGTGTTGTCGGCTCTGAAAGCCGTCTGACAAAGGGGTGATGTCACATCAAGGACCCGTTTCATCGGATCGCGGCAATGCGGCTGTCGCTCTGGCTGTCCTTGTTGGGACTGGCCTCGCTTTCGCTCACGCGGCTTTGCGAGGTTTTTAGGCCAAGGATCGACGCAGCCACCTGATTGCGGAGTATCTGGGCAGTGCCGCCACCTATGGTGAACATGCGCGCATCTCGCACCATACGTTCCAACGGGTTGTTGCGCGAATACCCGGCACCACCATGAAGCTGGAGCGCATCGTTTGTCACCTTCACCGCAGTTTCAGCCGCGAAGATCTTGGCCTGGGCGGCCTCTCGCATATCCGGGAAAGCCTCGCCGCAATCAGCGGCTTTGTGGATCAACGCGCGCGAGGCCTCAAGACCGATGGACATATCGGCCAGCATCCATTGCAAGCCTTGGAACTCAGCGATGGGGCGTCCGAATTGTCGGCGCGTCTTTGTGTAGTCGATGGCCAGGTCATAGGCCCCTTGCGCGATGCCCAAGGCGACGGTTGCTGCACCAATGCGCTGCGCATTATACGCTGACATCAGACTGCCAAACCCATGTCTCGGTCCCTCAGGTGGATTGAGCATCATGCTTTCATGCACATCGAGATTGTCAAAAATAATCTCTGTCTCGGGAATGCCGCGCAGGCCCATCGCGGGTTCGCGCGCACCGACGATCAACCCAGGCGCGTCCTCTCGGTCGCAAATGAAACCCGCGATCCCAAGAGGTATTCCGTCCTCGACAACCCGCGCAAAGATGAGGTGAAGCCGGGACACGCCACCGCCGGTAATCCAATGTTTCTTGCCATTGATGCGATAGCGATCACCCTCTTTGACCGCCGTCGTGGTCATTTCGGTCGCGGCACTGCCGGCGCCGGGTTCTGTGATACAGATCGCAGGCTTATCGCCGGAAAGCACCAAATCCGCTGCCATTTTCTTCTGCTGCGGGGTGCCATAGGCCATGATGGCTCCAAGCGCGCCCATATTCGCTTCGACAACGATGCGCGCTGTGACGCCGCAAACCCGCGCGATCTCTTCGATCACGAGAACAACATCCAAATACCCCAGTCCACGACCGCCGTAGTCAGACGGGATCGTCATGCCCATAAAGCCCGCGTCTCGGAGCTGTTCGACACTGTCCCAAGGATAGTCCTCGGTCCGGTCTATTTCCGCAGCGCGTGGCTGAAACCGATCTCGCGCAAGTTGACGCGCTTTGGACTGCAATTCTGTCTGTTCCGGGCGAAGCTTTGTCATCTGCGAATTTGCACCTGTCCTATACCTGGAACGGCCCCTTCAATCTGGGTTTGCACGTCCGAACGCTATCCAGTTTCCTCCAGCAAAGAAACCGAAACCTCGATTGATGTATAGTGACAAGACCGGCGATGTCACAGGTTGTTCTATTGGTTTTAGAAAACCGACAAAGACGCTCCGGGCCCGGTTCATAGGCTGGCTTGCTCGCTGCGGAGGATCGCTTCGGCCTCGATCTCGACGCGGAAATCGCCGATCAGTTTGGCCACGACCACAAGCGTATTGGCCGGTTTAATCGCACCAAAGACGCGGCCATGGGCCAGGGACACGGCCATCACATCCGTCTCATCAATCAGATAGATGCGCGTGCGAACCACGTCCTTTGCCTCGGCGCCGAGGGCCGAGAGCGCGGCCAGGATCTTGTCTAGAATATAGGTCGTCTGCGCCCCGGCATCGCCCTGGGCAACCACCCGACGCGCCCCGCTCGTGGCCGTGGTGCCAGACACCAAAACACGCTCCCCAATCCGCTGCGCCCGGCAGTAGCCAGCGACATCTTCCCATTCCGACCCGCCAGACACCCAGGTTGCACCCGGCCGATGCGGGACCGGTGCGCCCGCATGGACCAGCGGGATCTGATCGAGATGGTGGCTGAGATCGCCCGATGCGGTCAAAAAAGGGGGTTTGCGATATTCGTCTCCACAATCGCCCGGGATCGACCGCATGCCCGCAAAGGCTGCATCCAGACGCGCGTGATCATCTTCGTCCAACGCAAAGGAAAAAAGCCGCGCATTGTCGCCTGCATGCATGTTCTCGCCCAGCCGCGCGCCAATGATCGTACCGGCGACGGCGGGCTGCTCCAACACCCAGCGGGTCGCCACATTGGGAATTGAGACACCGTGCTTTGCGGCAATGCGCTGAACGTCTTGGAGGAGACCCTGAAACACGTCCCACCCCCCCCCCACATCGATGAAACGCTTGTATTTCATCTTCGACCAATCGGGGATGTCCTGGGGCTCTGGGCGTCCCAGCCAGCGCTCTGACAGAAAACCACCGCCGAGCGTCCCATAGGCCAGAAGCTTAACAGATCGCTCATGGCAAAGCTCGGTCAAGGCACCCGCCGCGCGGCGGTCGAGCATCGAGAACGATACCTGATTGGTGCGAAGCGGCACGCCATCGGCCAGCGCAAGATGCAGATGCGCGGCATCGAAATTGGTGACCCCGATTTCGCCGATGAGACCTTCTTGGCGCAACCTGGTCAGTTCGTGCAGGGCGTCGAGCCACGCAGGATGCTCAAACAGCCACCAATGAAATTGCAGCAGATCGATCCGATCCACGCCGAGACGCTCCAGACGGTCCTCGACGCCTTGCCGCACGATCGCGGCGGTCATCGGACCCGGCGCTGGACACCATTTGGTCATCGCAACGGGGCGATCCGTGCTGCCATAGCGGCTCAACAAGCGGCCTGTGAGGATCTCTGCCGTGCCATAATGATCGGCCATGTCGAATGTGTCGAAGCCCGCATCCGCATAAGCCTGCAGGTGATCCGCCCCGGTCTCGGGATCAATCGGGCCCGATTTGCGCTCGATATCGGCAACCTGCCAAAGACCGGTCAGAACGCGGCTGATGGTCAATCCAGGGGCAAGCTCGGTCCGCTCCGGAGCCTGTCGGGGCACCATTCAGCGCTCCGTTGTGCGGTCGGAACCGCCCGCCGCCGCGAGATTGAGGACATTGAAGGATCGCTCGATATCGGCTTTCAGCGCCGATTTTGCAGCGTCTCGCTCACCGGCCTCGAGCGCGGCGATGATCTCTAGATGATGAAGATCCTGCTCGATCTCGCGCGCGGCCTGCTTGTGGATGATCAGATTGAGGTACGACCCGTACTGCACCCAAAGCGCCTCGACGATCGGCATCAGAACTTCCGATCCCGAATGGCGATAAAGCTGGAAATGAAAGCGGTAATTCCGGACCAGATCGGGTCGCGAGTCGGTGCGGTCGCTGGACGGCTGCAACACATCCCGAAGCTCTGCTATGCCAGCCGCGTCGATCCGGTCCATCGCCTGGTCCAGCACCATGGTTTCCAGCGCCAGCCGGGCTGACTTTAAGTCCGCCATGCGCCGGGCAGAGAAATCCGGCACCAAAAGCGTGCGGCTTTGCGTGTCGATCAATGCGCCTTCGGCGACCAGACGGCGCACCGCCTCGCGCACCGGGGTCATCGAGGTCCCCAACTGTTCGGCAAGCGCGCGCAAAGACAGCACATCGCCGGGCGCAAAGGCACCGCGGATGAAGGCGTCCCGCAGCGCCTGATAGGCACTGTCACGCAAGCTGGATTGGTCAAGCGGCGCAATCTGTGCCTGGGTCATAGTCCCCCCCCTTTTGCTGCCTCTGCAGAGGCTTGACAGGTATTTTGCGGCTTACCTATGATCAAATATCACAGATAACACCCTTAAGATCAACGCGGGGCATCGATGGCTGACGAAGCGGGCTTCTGGCTCTATGATCTGCGGGTCGAGACGGTTCTAGACGGTCGCACGCCGGTGTGCCGCCACGTGGAAGGCGAAAGTTTCCGCGTCGTCGGCGAAACCTTGGTCTTTGACCAAGGCCAGCGCGTGTCGATGTATGCCCTTGCCGCTCTGCTCCCGCTATTGCCGGCCAAACAACGCATGACCGACCCCGCCGACTGGATGTCAACCGATGCCGAAGTTGCCTGCCCCGATCCCCATTGCGGCGGGCGGTTTCGGATCATCCGCGAAGGCAAGCGTTGGTTTTCCCATAGCGAAACCTCCGGGCTCCCCGATCAGCGCAGCACGCCTTACTGGCAAAAGGACGGCCCTCATGAGCAAGGTTGAGTCACAGACGCTCCGGCCCGGCCATCAGATTTCACGGGTGATCAAAGGCGGATGGCAGCTGGCGGGCGATCACGGCGCGGTCGACCGGGCAGCCGCGATCGCCGATATGGAGGCTTTTGTCGAGGCTGGGATCACCACCTTCGATTGCGCCGATATCTATACCGGTGTCGAAGAGATGATCGGAGAGTTCATTGCGGATCTGCGGCAGCGGCGCGGTGCGGCCATGGCCAACCAAGTGCGCATCCACACCAAATTGGTGCCCGATTTATCGCGACTGGCGGATCTTGACCCCAATGAGGTGGAGGCGATTGTCGATCGTTCGCTAACGCGCCTGCAGATTGACCGGCTCCACCTGGTACAGTTTTTCTGGTGGGATCTTAGCCAGGGCAACGCAGTGCAAGCGCTGGAGGTGCTCAAAGACTGCCAGGCGAAGGGCAAGATTGCCAATCTCGGTGTGACCAACTGGGATGCGCCCCAGATCAGCCGCTTTGTTGAGGCAGGCTATGACATCGTTGCAGCTCAGGTCCAATACTCGGTCCTTGATCAGCGCCCGTCCCACGGGCTCGCCGAGTGGGCCGCGGCGAAAGAGGTGCATCTGCTTTGCTACGGCAGTCTGGCCGGCGGTTTCCTGACCGAAAGCTGGCTGGATCGGCCCGACCCGGGCTTTGACTTCACAAATCGCAGCCTGGTCAAATACCGCCTGATCATCGACGAGTTCGGCCCATGGTCCCTGTTTCAAAGGCTGCTACAGACGCTCAGGCAGATCGGCGACAAGCATGGTGCATCGCTCAGCGCCGTTGCCACCCGTTGGGTGCTGGACCAGCCGCAAGTGGCCGCCGCGATTGTAGGCGCACGCTATGCCAAGCATTTGCCCAAAACACTGCAGGTCTTTGACCTGGTGCTCGATGACGATGACATGGCTGCTATTGCCACGGTGCAAGCCCAGTCCAATGGCCCAGGCGGGGCCGTCTATGGGCTCGAAGGCGACCGCGGCTCGCGCCACGGCCAAATCATGAAATACAATCTCAACACCCGACCCGACGATCAGATCCTGGCGCAATCGGATGGCTGATACGGTGTTCGCCACCCAAGATCTGACGGTCGATTTCGGGCCGTTTCGCGCTGTTGATCATGTCGATATTGCGGTCCAGCAGGGCAAAATGACCGGGTTGATCGGGCCAAACGGCGCAGGCAAGACGACGCTTTTCAACGCCATCACTGGGGCGATCCGCCCAAGCGCTGGCCGGGTCAGGTTGCGCGCGGCGGATGTCACCGGGTTCTCGCCCGAGCGTCTCTTTGCCGAAGGCCTGGGCAGGACCTTTCAGATCCCCCGCCCTTTCGCCCGCATGACCGTCCTGGAAAACGTCATGCTCGCGCCCCTGGGCCAGATCGGCGAACGCCCAGGCGGGCCGATCTTTCGCCGCCGGGCGATGCGGACGCAAGAAACTCATATTCGTGACCGCGCGATGGAGGTTCTTGACTTCATGACGCTGGCCCCGCTTGCGGATCACCCGGCGGGCAAAATCTCGGGCGGGCAGATGAAACTACTCGAGCTTGCCCGCGTGCTGATGGGCGACCCAGAAATCATCTTGTTGGACGAACCCGCCGCGGGGGTGAACCCCAGCCTCGCCGGTACCCTGATCGACAAAATCGAGACACTGAACCGCCAGGGCAAAACCTTTGTCATCATCGAACATGACATGGATTTCGTGATGCATCATTGCCATCCGATCATCGCACTGGCGCAGGGGCGCGTGGTGTTTGAGGGCTCAGCGGCAGAGGCGCAAGCCAACCCGGTCTTGCTCGATGCCTATCTGGGCGCAAGTGCCGATGCCTGAGGCTGTCCTAGAGGTGCAGGGCCTCACTGCAGGCTACCGGCCTGACCTGCCGATCCTGCATGATGTCTCCATCCGCGCCGCGCGCGGCACGCTGACCGTGCTGATCGGCCCGAACGGCGCGGGCAAATCCACACTGATGAAGGCCATCGCCGGGCTGGTGACGGTCACAGGTGGCACGATCCGGCATGACGGCGCGGCGATCACCCATATCCGGCCCGACCAGATGGCACGCCACGGCATCGCCTATGTGCCACAAAGCGACAATATCTTTCGCAGCTTGACCGTGCGCCAGAACCTCGAGCTTGCCCAGCGACGACAGCCCGATGCGGGCGGGTTAGAGCCCGTCCTTCGCCAGTTCCCCGCGCTGAAGGAAAAGCTCGCGGTCAAAGCCGGGGCGCTCTCCGGCGGTCAGCGGCAGTTTCTTGCCGTGGCCATGGCGCTTGGGACGCATCCGCGGCTGTTGCTTCTCGATGAGCCTTCCGCGGGGCTCGCCCCCAAAGCGGCGCAAGAGGTCTTGGAGCACGCTCGCCATCTGACAGACGATGGCGTCACGGTGCTCTTGGTCGAGCAAAACGTGAACCAAGCGCTGAGGCTCGCCGATCATTGCTACATCCTCGCCGAAGGGCGGAACCAGATCGACGGAAAAGCGGCTGAGCTTTTGGACAACCCTGTCGTGGCCGAAATCTATCTGGGCGGCAAACGTCTGAGGGCCGAGGCATGATCCAACATATGCTCGATGGCCTGTTGGTGGGCGCGATCCTGTCCTTGGGTGCAACTGGGTTGACCATGGTCATGCATATGTTGCGCTTCGCCAATTTCAGCCATGCCGAGCTTTTGTCGATCGGTGCCTATTCCGCGCTGGTCTTTGACCGGTTGTTTCAGGTGCTGATGCCGGTGCTCGCGGCGAAAATCGGGCCGCTCTCAATGACCCTCGCGCTGGCGCTCGCGATGATTTTGGCCATGGCGATCACCGGGGTAAGCGCGGTCCTGTTTGACCGGCTGGTGTTTCGGCGTGTCCGCGAAAAAGGCGAAGAGCTTTCGATGGTCTTCGCCTCTTTCGGACTGGCGCTTATCATCCGCAATGGGATCGGTCTGATCTTTGGCCTGCACACCCAGCTTTACAGCCAGGACATCGTTTTCGCGACCGTGATTAGCCGCGACCCACTGATCCTGATCAAACCCGACCAAGTCGCCACGCTGGCCATCGCGCTTTTGATCATGTGGGGCCTGCATTTGATGCTGTCGCGCACGACATTTGGCTACGCGCTCCGCGCGGTGGCGGAAAACCCAGGGCTCGCCCAGGTCAATGGCATCAATTTGCGAGGAATGATCGTCACCGTCTGGGTGATGGGCGGCGCTCTGGCCGCGCTGGCGGGCGTGTTTTATGGCCTCACCAACCAGGTCACGCCGGTGATCGGTCGCGATCTGGTGCTGCCTATATTCGCTGCAACCATCGTGGGCGGCATTGGCTCGATCTACGGGGCGCTTCTGGGCGGTTTCATCGTGGGACTGGCGGCCAACCTGGCTCTTTTGGTGCTGCCCTCGGGCTATAGCCCGTCCGTGCCCTTCCTGATCATCCTGCTGGTGCTGCTGATCCGGCCCAATGGGCTCTTTGGCGAGGCCCGCGCGTGATCGGTGTCCTGTCCTATCTGGTGTTTTTCACCACCATCGCATCGATCCTGGCGATCGCGGTCTTGGGGCTGAACCTGCAATGGGGCAATACCGGGCTTTTCAACGGCGGGGTCGTTACCTTTTTTGGCGCGGGCGCTTATGGCACGCTGATGCTCGGCGGCCCGCCGGGCGCGCATTTGGGCGGCTGGAACCTGATCTACCCCATCGCCCTCGCTGGCGGCATGGCGGCTGCGGGGGCGCTCGCCTGGATCGTGGGGCTTCTGACACTCCGGATGCGGCACGACTATTTCGCCATCTCAACCTTTGGTGTGGCCATCGCTTTTGAAAATGTCATGCGCAACGCCGAACACTTCACGGGCGGCGCCAAGGGCATTCGCGGGTTCGAAAGGCCGCTGCGCGATCTCTTGGGCGACGGGCTGCTATACAACTGCCTCTTTCTGCTGGGGGTGCTGGTCCTGCTCTTCGCAACCTACCGCCTTCTTGAGGCCCTGGTCGCCTCGCCTTTTGGCCGTCTGTTGCGCGCGATCCGCGAAGATGAGACCGCCGCGCGGTCTTTGGGCAAGAAACCCAACCAGATCCGGCTGACTGCCTTTGTGATTGGGTCTGTCATCATGGGGATGGCCGGCGGGCTTTACGGGACCTTCTACGCCTTTGTCAGCCCGCAGGATGTGCTGCCGACGCTCACCTTCCAGATCTGGGCCATGCTGATCGTGGGCGGCGCCGGCAACAACCGCGGCGCGGTCTTGGGCGCGTTCCTGATCTGGGCCGCTTGGACGGCCGGGGGCTGGGCCCTGTCGCGCTTTGCGCCGGTCGAGGCGCAGCTCTACACCGGGTCGATCCAATACGTCCTGATCGGCTGTGTGATCGTCGGTATGCTGCTCTGGCGCCCACAGGGACTGTTCCCCGAACGCCTCGTCGTGTCACAATCCAGTCAAAACCAACCGAAATCTCATCCACAGGGAGAACTGCTATGAAGACCAAAAGACGCGCGCTAATGTTTGGAGGCGCCGCTGGCCTTGCGCTGATGGCCGGGGGCGCGATGGCGCAGGACTGCACAACCAAGATCGGGGCCGTGCTGCCGACCTCGGTCGATTGGGGACGGCCGATCGCGGCCACCGCGCAATTCGCGGTCGATCAGGTCAATGCGGCGGGCGGTGTCGCGGGCTGTCAGATCGAGATGGTGCTGCGCGACACCCAAGTGGACCCCAAAGTGGGTGTGGACGCGGCCAAAGCGCTTGTCGATCTCGACGGCGTGCCGGTGCTGTTGGGGGCGGTCTCTTCGGGCGTGTCGATGCCGATCCTCTCTTCGGTGACCGTGCCCAGCAATGTGATGCAGATGTCGTGTTGCTCTTCTTCGACGGCCTTCACCAAGCTCGCCGAAGAGGGCAAGACCGATGGTCTTTTCTTCCGCACTTTCGCCACCACCAGCGTGCAAGCTGCGGTGGGTGCCCAGGTCGCCGCCGAGCAGGGGTATAAAACCGTGGCGATCCTCTACAAAAACGACGATTGGGGCCAGGACATGAACGCCCTGCTCATTGAGGATTTGGCAGATCGTCAGATCAACGTGACCCAATCGGTCGCGATCACCGATGGCCAGCCCTCGTACCGGGCCGAGGTCACCCGGGCGCTCGAAGGCAATCCCGACGCGCTCTATCTTGCGCTCTACCCGACCGAGGGGACCGCGGCTGTGCGGGAATGGCTGTCCCTGGGCGGCACGCAAAAGATGATCGTCGCCAACTCGCTGAAATCGGATGAATTCCGGGACAATGTCGGCCTTCAATATCTTGGCGATGTGCTCGGCACCGACACAGCCTCACCGCGGGTGGCAAGTGCGGACGCCTTTGTCGAGGCTTATAAAGAACGCTTCGATTCAGAGCCCAACGGCCCCGGCCTCGCCAACAGTTATGATGCTACGATGATTGCCCTTTTGGCGATGGAGGCCGCAGGCAAGGGCGCCAATGGCGAACAGATTGCCGCTGCCGTCAGTCGCGTGACCGACCCCAACGGCACCCCGGTCAGCGCTGACACCGATGGCTTTGAGGTCGCGCGCGGCGTCCTCTCAGGTGGGGGCAGCGTGCTCTACCAAGGTGCCACGGGCAATGTGCGCTTCGACAAATACGGCGATGTTTCTGCCCCGGCCGTGGTCTGGAAGTTCACCGATGGCGGCACCGAAGAGGTGCAATACCTGTCCCTGGATGAGGTCAATAAAATCGCTATGGACGAGGACGGCTAAGCGCTCTCAGGGCGGTCCGGGAGGCCGGACCGTCCTGCCGCTTGGGCAGCGCTACCGCTCTGCGCCAGTGTCGCGCAGATCGGGGATCGCGAGAGGCCGGAGCCGGTGGGCGGGACGCGCCAGACAGACCAGCAGACCCAAGGCCGCTGCCGACAAAAGCGCAGCGGCCGCAAAGGGGGCCCCGGCCCAGACCATGCCGCCACCGCTGGTGAAGACCGCGAAAATCTGCGTCATCACAGGGATCGCAATCAATGTGGCAAGCCCTGTCATGCCCGCAAGTATGCCCTGGATGGCGCCCTGCTCTTCCTCTCCGGCTCGGCGGGACAACAGCCCCGACAGCGCGGTGCCGGCAACGGCCCGCATCGCAAAGAGCGGGGTGAGCAAAAACGCCAATGCGCCAGAGTTGATCTGGCTGAGGATGACAAAACCCAAGACCCCAAGACCCAGTCCCAGCAAGGCGGTGCGCATCTCGCCCAGAAAGCGCAGAACGATCCGGATCAGGCCCGCCTGAATAAGCGCAAAGAAAGCGCCATAAGTGGCCAAGGACACCCCAATCGTGGCCGAATTCCAGCCGAATTGGGTCAAGGCGAAATAGGCCCAGACCGCAGGATAGACCATGCCTGCCAACGCATCGAGGAAGCTGACCGACACAAGCCCGCCAAGCGCAGGCCGTCGCGCGAGATCTGTAAACACGGCGAACGGATTGCTTTTGGACAGCCGAAAGGGTGCGCGATTTTTCGGCTTCAGAGTCTCCGGCAACGCGAAATAGGCAATCACGGCATTCAGCGCAGACAATCCCGCCGCCGCAAAAAACGGCGCCCGCGGGCCCAATTCACCCAAAAGCCCGCCGAAAACGGGCCCCAGAACGAACCCGATGCCAAAAGCCGCCCCGGTCAAACCAAAGGCCGCGGCGCGCTTTTCTGGGGGTGAGAGATCCGCCAGCACGGCATTGGCCACCGAGAAGGTCGCCGACGCAATGCCCGACACGATACGCGCAACAAAGAACAGCCAAAGCGTCGTGGCGGTGGCAAGGATGGCATAATCCACTGCCACGGTCAGAAGCGACAGGATCAGCACCGGCCGCCGCCCGAAACGATCCGACAGACTGCCCAGCATCGGACCAAACAGGAACTGCATCAGTGCAAAGACCAGCGACAGCAGGCCCCCGATCGAGGCCGCTTGCGCGACACTGGGCACCCCCATCTCCAACAACAGCGCTGGCATCACAGGAATGATCAGCCCGATCCCAAGCGCATTGAGCGCCACTGCCAGGATGACAACAACCCGTGGCAGACGCTCAGCCATGGGTCTCGGCCCGTTTGGTCACATCACTGCGGATGAACTTCATCTGGGTCTCCTGAGTCTGCGGCGCGACAGAGCCACGACAATGATACCGGCCCCTGTCATTTGACGAATCTGATCAGTGTTCAGACAACCGATATGATCAGTGATCAGATTGAGTCAATCCCGAACCTATGTTTAAGTTTTCACTATGGCCGACCAAAGCTCTCCTCCCGAGAAACCGCGCACGTCTTATCATCATGGCGACCTGCCCGGCACGTTGACCGAAGAAGCCGCGCGCCTTCTATCTGAGAAAGGCGCCGATGGGTTCAGCATGCGCGAGGTTGCGCGCCGCGCAGGCGTCGCTGTCGCCGCCCCATCGCATCATTTCGGCAATGCCAAGGGCCTGCTGACCTCGGTCGCGTCTTGCGGGTTCGAAGCGCTCAAATCCCACCAAGAGGCCGCGATGGACGGGATCGACGACCCAGAGGACCGTGTGATCGCGCTGTGCAAGACCTATGTCGATATGGGCAGACGCCATCCGGGCTACGCTGCGGTAATGTTCCGTTGGGACCTCGTGGAGGCAAACGACGCGCGCTACTCCGCTGCCGCGAAAGGCGCTTTGGACCTTCTAAAGTCCACCGTCGCCGATGCCGCCCCCGTCGCCATGGAAGATGAAAAAATCGATGACGCGGCAAAGGCCCTTTGGGCCGCGATGCACGGGTTTGTCACCCTTTCGCTCGCCGATGGGGAACCCGCTGCGCGCCGCATCGCCTTTACCGTGCGCACTTTTCTGGCGGGTCTCCGCGCGGAGGCTGAAGAATAACCTTACCCGATAGTGCCCTCGCCCTTCCCGCTTTACAAAAGACATCCAAGCTTGTTCGGTTTTTTCGATGCAACTTGGGAGAATGGCCATGAAAATCCTAGGACGAACGACAGTTCTACTTGCCATGATGACAACCGCCGCCGTGGCAGCAGACTACCCCAATCTGCTCGGGACCTGGACCGGAACCAGCCGAGCTGTGGTGACCGGCACAAGCGGGCATTACGTTGTGGATGGCACCAGAGCGAAATTCGTCTCTGCGGATTTGACCTTGGAATGGACCGAACAGGACGATGGTCGGCTGATTGGCACCTTTACCAGCCCGCAATACACGGAGGTGAAGATCGGCGTGATTTCGCAATCCGGGGACATGCTTTTTTCTGCCGATAATGACGGAACCTCTGTCGGGCGCATCCTCGGTCCTGACCGATTTGAGCTTTGCTACACCCATGCTGAGGCCAATGCAGAGGTGTCGACCGCGTCGTGTGTGATCTTCACGCGAACCGGGTCGTAGCGGCGCTGTGAGAAGACCGGGCAAGCGAATACGCTGCCCCAGCGCCACGCCCATTTCGGTCAGTTGACAGCTGTCAACTTGGGACCGCCTCGAGGGTCTGAGCCAACTCACCTCGCGTCTTGAACGTCGCGGTTGAGCAGCGCCTTGATCATCGGAACGGGCGTGAACTTCTCCACGCGTGCCTTCTCCGTTAGGCTGCGCAAATATCCCCCGGCGATCTGATTGGGGGGCTGCCGCTTAAGACTAGCTGAGAGCGTGACCGCCGCTGCCGCAGGCCCCATCCCCGACTGGGCAGAACGCCACCCATTGGGGCTGATCCCAAGCCAAGGAACAACTTGGTCCGCTTCTCTTATCCGGCGGAGCCTTTCAGCGGCGTCCTCAGCGGCCTGCGATGCATGAGCAATCTCTGAGGCGCGCACCAGAAAGGGACGCAGGTCAACGCCAAAGGTCACGGTCAGCGCGGCATAGCGTTTGTCGTTCGGACTGTCGTGACGCAAATCAGACCCGCTGCCCCAAGCGCTGCGAGATGGCGCCGCAGGGTCGCTTCGGTCATGCCGTGAGCACGTTCGCTGAGTGCCCAGTTCTAGGGAAAGTCGATAATCGGAGCGTCGCCCTCTAACTCTGGACCTGTCAACAGGGTAGCGAACGATTTGCGGGTCCTTCGGATGTCTTTTCCAGGGGGGCCGTTTCTTTCACGGCTCTACCGGATTGTGCCTCTGTTTTGCGGCTCTCTTGCCTGTGGTTTTCCTGGGGCTTCAGCCCTCTTGTTTCTCGCGATCCTTAAGCCAGTCGCGATGAATTTTTGCAAAGTTATCGATGAGCCAATGGTCAAAGCCTTCTGCGTTTTCCACTGGAATAGTCATCTTGATCTTGCCGTTCTTGGTCTCTAGCCGGCCCAGTTCAACACCGGCCTTCGATCTTAGAACGCCCTGAGCGCCCGCGGCATCTTGTGCGGCTGCAGACCGACGCTTGGGCAGGGACAGCGCCTGTATTAGACCGGTGAAACGTTCGTCACTGTTGGTGGCTTGTGCGAGGTTTGTCATTGCGATGGCCTCAGCCGTGTCGACCTCGGACTCGGCGATCAGGGCTGCGAGCCCAAGCCAACGGTCCCGCCCCACTGAAGGCGCTGACCCGATGGCCTCAATCAAAGCCAATGGCACTGCATCGGCGACCGAGAGCATGCGGCTGACCTGCGTCTTGTCCACATGGAGCGCAGCGCAAATAACCTTTCGGTCATAGCCGCCATCGCGCATCTGCCGCGCAAAATTAGCTTTCTCGATGAACGTCAGATCCTTGCGGGCCGTGTTTTCCTGACCTTGTGCGATCACCAGATCGCGGTCATCGAGATCACGGATCATGGCTTTCACCGGGGTCCCGAGATCGCGCAGCGCCAAGACCCGGCGCCGGCCATAGACGATCTGATAGCGGCCCTCGGTGTCGGGATGCGGGCGGACCAGCACCGGCACTTGTTGGCCATGATCGCGGATCGAGACCAAGAGCGCTTGGTGATCGGCCTCCTCATCGTCAAAAGGGTCGACAACGCCGCCCTGGTCGATGTCGAAAGGGTCAATCTCAGCAATGGCGCGGGATTTCAACTCTGCGATGGACTGGCTCACGGCCCCGATGGCGCCCTTGGTATAGCGCGGCTGCTTGGCAGGCGGTGCAGGGGGCCGGTCCGCGCCCTCGTTATCTGACTTGGCCGAGTTTTCCATCAAGCCTTTCAACAGGTTCTTACGGGCCATCGCCGCGCCCCCAGGCTGCCTGGATCAGGTCGCTGATCTCTGTGTTGACGGCGTTGAGGCTCTCCATGGCACGTTCATAGGTTGATCGGGTAAATTGAGATTTTTCAATATCATAGAGCGTTTGTTTGGTGATGCCAGCATCGGAAATGGCGGTCGTTTTCAACATTGGGTGGTTCAGCACATTCTCGCCAAACATCGAGCGCATGAAAGCCACCATTTCGTTTTGCGGCCCATCGCCGGGCTCGTAGCGGGTGATGAGATACCGCATCCAATCGTAAGACATGTCTCCGCCCGCATCAGCGACCACCCCAAGTAGGTTGGAGGTCATCAGCAGAAACTGACACATGGACATGACATCAAGCATCTGCGGATGAACCGTTACCAGCACTGCGGTGGCGACCGAGAGTGCCGACATGGTCAGAAAGCCCAGCTGCGGCGGACAATCGATGATCACAAGGTCATAGTCGGGCTCAATCTGGGCGAGCACATCGCCGACACGGGTAAAGAAATACCGGTTCTCTCCCTGCGCGAGGGACATGGGGGTCTCGTGCTCGAACTCCATCAGGTCGAGATTGCCCGGGATGATGTTGAGATTGGGGAAGTACGTGTTTTGAATGACCGAGGTAAGGGGCAGAGGGTCGTCATAGCGGATCACATCGTAAAGCGTGCCGCCATCGAGCAGATCAAATTCGGGCTGGAACCCATGGAGCGCAGAAAGCGACGCCTGCGGGTCGAGATCGATTGCGAGAACCCGGTAGCCATCGAGCGCGCATTTCTGCGCCAGATGGGCCGAGGTCGTTGTCTTCCCGGAGCCGTCTTTGAAGTTGATGACCGCAATGACCTGGAGATGATCGCCTTCTCGCCGACCGGGCAAATAGGTGCCGGGTTTTTTCGCGCCGCTTTCCAGCAGCTCGCGTAAGGCTTGGATATCCTCGGGCGAGTAGTAGCGCCGCCCACCGCCGCGGATTTCGGGCGAGGGGCCCCGACCGTCGAGATGCAATTTGCGCAAATACGCGTCTTTCACACCCAGTAAGCTGGCCGCTTCGCCGGAAGTGAAGCGGCGCAGCTCCTTACGGGCATCGAGCGGGAAAAGCTGCGCACGATGTGCTTGCAACTTCTCCGAAAGCCGTTCTGCATGGTCCCCAACAAGCTGATCGATGCGATCCCGCTTCGTGGGCCGCAAGTCAAGTGAGGGTGGCGATATGGCCTGTGCCATTGGTCTGCCTCATATCGCGATCTGTCGCCGGCGGGTTACCCGGTATATACGGTTTTAGCCGCGATTTTCACTGCTTGGCGTTACTATGACCACATGTCTTTAGGGTCTAGCAATAAGGTTTTGCACCGCCGCCATCTTGGCTCCTCAATTGTGGCGTTCTTGACCTTAGACAAACACTGAACTAAGTCTGGTAAACTAAGTCATGAGGTGTCTGATGAAAACGGTGAATATTCACGAAGCGAAGACTCACCTCTCGAAACTGGTCGAAGAGGCCGCCGCGGGCGAGCCCTTTATCGTGGCCAAAGCGGGCAAGCCGATGGTGCGGGTCAGCCAGGTCGAGGCATCTGCTCCGCAACGTTTGGGGTTTTTGGCAGGGCAGGCGCGTGTGCCGGAGGATTTCGACAGGCTCGGCGCAGAGGAGATCGCAGCGCTTTTTGACAGCAGCAGATGAACCTGCTGCTCGACACGCATATCCTTCTTTGGGCCGCCTATCAGCCTGATCGCTTGAGCCCCGCTGCGCGTGACAGGCTTGAAGATCAGCAGAACACGCTTTGGTTCAGCGCGGTCTCGATCTGGGAGGTGGCGATCAAGCGCGGGCTTGGGCGGGCCGATTTCAGTATCGATCCCGGACCGCTGCGGACGGGGCTCTTGTCCAGCGAGTATCGCGAACTGGCCTTCGAGAGCCACCACTGTCTGGGGCTGGGCACGTTGCCAGAGCTGCACAATGATCCGTTCGATCGGATCTTGGTGGCGCAGACGGCCTTTGAGGGGATGGTGCTGTTGACCGCCGATCGAAAAGTCGCCCAATATGGCGGTCCGGCGGAGCTTATTTGACCCCATCGCGCAACCGTTAGATCTGGCCGTCGACATAGTTTCAAGATACGGTCTGCACGCAAACCCAGGGAAGGTTCTTGTGCACGCGACAGCACAAAGCTTTTGATTGCGCGCTGCGCCGAAACCGAGGCAGATCACTGGACAGTAGGGCGAGAAAGGGCGCGCATTGCCATCACGACGGGGATTTCTGGCAGGTCTTGCGGCCTCGGCACTCGCCCCGACGCCGAGTTGGGCCGATGTGGGCCAACCACACTATCTCGCAGCGGCCCGCGCGACAGATGGGCGCTATATGCTGCACGGTCTGGATGCAGCGGGTGCCATCACCTTTTCCCAGGCGCTGCCGGGCCGCGGACATGCGGCAGCAGCGCATCCCAGATTGCCACAGGCCGTTGCCTTTGCACGCAGGCCGGGCACGTTCGCCCTGGTGATGGATTGCCGAGGTAGCGGTCAGGTGGTGGCAACGCTTGCCGCCCCGCCCGGGCGCCATTTCTACGGCCATGGCGCATTTTCACGGGATGGCACGCTACTTTTCACCTCGGAAAGCGATTACGAGGCCGCAGAGGGCCGGATCGGCATCTGGGACGCGACCGAGGCCTATCGCCGGATCGGAGAGATCCCGACCTATGGCACCGGGCCACACGAGCTGTTGCGCCTGCCGGGCAGCGATACGTTGGTCGTGGCCAATGGCGGGATCGAGACCCATCCAGAGACCGGGCGGCTCAAGCTCAATCTCGGGTCAATGGCCCCCAGCTTGGCCTATGTCTCGCCCCAGGGTGCCCTTTTGGATCACGTCACGCTCGATCCAGCATGGCACAAGCAATCGATCCGGCATTTGGCAGCGCGGCAGGATGGTCTGATTGCAGCGGCCTGCCAGTGGCAGGGAGAGATCCACGAGACGCCACCCCTGTTGCTGACCCATCGGCAGGGCGGACCCGTGACCCTTATGCAAGCGACGACGGAAGATCATGAGGCGATGAATGGTTACGCCGGAAGCGTCGCGTTTTCGGGCGATGGCAGCCGCGTGGCGATCACCTCGCCCCGAGGCGGCAGAGTGCAGGTCTTTGACGCGGCGCGCGGCGCGCATCTCCACACGCTCTTGCAGGATGATGCCTGTGGTGTTGCCACAGCCGAGGGCAACGGGCTTTACCTGTCCTCGGGCACCGGGGTTCTTGGACGTCTCGATGCTTCTGGATTTGACGCCCATGCTCAGCTACCGGTGCACTGGGACAACCACCTTGTTGCGCTCCCGCGCGATAGATCTTAACCGACCCGAGCCAAGGGCGGACGCAGCAGCCACTGACCTCAACCGGAGCTTTGGTGCAAGGGCGCCAAAGCCGCGATACTGGAAGGAAAGCACATGTCGATCCTTGCATCTTCCGCGCTCAACCGCCGCGGGTTTCTGACCGCTGCTGGCGCAGCAGGGCTGGGCGCCTTGAGCGGGGTGGGCACGCTTTTTGCTCAGGGGGCTGCCCCGATTGATTTCCGCACCCGCCTGACACGTTACCAGTTTGCAGATCGGCCGATGACCCAGGATCTTGTCAGCCTGGTCGACAACGCGCCGCCCCCGGTGCTGCGGCTGAAACGTAACGAAAAGGCCGTGATCCATCTGACCAATGGGTTGGAGGATTACACCACGATCCATTGGCACGGGCTGAGGATCGACAACCGGATGGATGGCGTGCCGTATCTGACGCAGATACCGGTCGGGCAGAATGAGACTTTTGCCTATGAATACACGCCCCCAGATGCGGGCACCTTCTGGTACCATCCGCATTGCATGACCATGCAGCAGATGGCCCATGGTCTCACCGGGATGCTGATCGTTGAAGAGGACGACGATCCTGGCTTTGACGCAGATGTGCCGGTGAATATGAAGGATTTTCGCCTGCAGGATGATGGCACATTTCTGCCCTATTTCACGGCGCGGGGCGCGGCGCGGGGCGGCACTTTGGGCAATGTGCGCACTGTCAATTGGGATATCACGCCAAGCTATAATGTGCCGGCCGGGGGATTGGTGCGCCTGAGGCTTCTGAACACAGACCTCGCCCGTGTCTACAAGATTTACCTGCCGGAGGTGACCGGCGAGGTGATTGCATGGAACGGCAATCCTTTGCGTGAGCCGCTGCCGATGCCAACCCAAGACGCCCCCCTTTGGGTCGCGCCCGGCGAACGGGTGGACATTGCTCTGCGCGCGCCCGATCGCGACGGCGCTGAGATCCCGGTGCAAACGCGGATCGGCGGACAGATATCCAACATCGTGACACTGCGCGCTGCAGGGGCGTCACTGAACCGCGATCTGGCGGAGTTGAGACCACTGCCCCCAGCGGATTTGCCCGAGCCTGATCTGGCCAATGCCCAAGTCGAAGAGATACTTTTCGGCTGGTCCCCGGATGGCGATGGCACCAAGAACGGGTTCTGCGGCGATTTCGGCTATACGTTTTGGTCGATCGATCGAAAGCCCTGGCCAGGCGATGACGTTCCGGGCACCGGGCCGGTCACGACGTTGAGACAAGGGCAAAGCTATATCCTGAGGCTGAGAAACGAATCTCCTAACCTGCATCCCATCCATCTGCATGGGCTGGTGTTCAGACCGATCAGCTCGAACCTGCGCACCTTGCCGTCAAACTGGACAGACACGATGCTGCTGTTGAAGGGGGAGATCATCGATGTGGCGCTGGTCGCCGACAACCCCGGCGATTGGGCCTTCCACTGTCATGTGATCGAACATCAGAAATCGGGTCTGGCCGGGTATATTCGCGTGAGTTGAGCTTGCGCGAACGGGAGGTTCTGAAAGACGGCACATGCCAGACCCATGTACGGACCTATGAGGGAAGACAGACATGCAACTAAACGAAAGAGTGGCCGACGCCCTTAACCGACAGATCAATTCGGAACTCAGCGCGGCCTACACCTATATGGCCATGGCCGCCTGGTTCGATGCCCAGGATCTGGCCGGGTTTGCATTGTGGTTTCGCACCCATGCCGCAGAAGAGCAGACGCACGCGCAAAAGATCTATGATTTCGTCGTGGCCCGGGATGCTCCGGTGGAACTGATCGGCATGGAAAAACCGAAATCAGATTACAAGACGCCCTCGGAAGTGCTGGAGGCCGCGCTCAGCCACGAACGCGTGGTGACCGAGCAGATCCACCGTCTGTTTCAATTGGCCAAGGAAGAAAACGAGTTTTCGACCCAAAGTATGCTGAACTGGTTTCTCGATGAGCAGGTGCAGGAAGAAGACCTGTTCCGCGAAGTGCTGAAACAGGTGAATGCCGCCTCGGGCGACAATTGGAACATGCTGCTCTTGGATAAGGAACTGAAGGCCAGGGCGGCAGTTGCCACCACGCAAGCGGTCAGCGCGCCGGTGGCCTGAGTGCGTTTCGCCTGAACGTGACCAATGATATTCTGGGCGGTGGTCGCATGCCTGCCGCGCGCGGCGCTGCCCCCCTCGATTTGAGCTTTCTCGACGCAGAGCGCTGCGCAAGCTGCATAGAAAACGACTAAAAACTGGGCACGCGACAGAATGCGCGCCGCTTTTCGCGCTAAAGGCATTCTCCATCCCGATCCCCTGTGATAGGCCGCTGCAGCAGGTTGGTGAGGCAATGGCGCCCCCAGCCGTTCAAAATCGAGCTTCCAAGCACAACGGAGTGCTTTTCCGTGGCCCCTCGCATCTTAATCGCGCGCGGGCCGCAGTGTTTGGGATGTCGCCATGTCCGACCCGCATCAAGGCTTTACGCGCGAGCAGCAGGAATACCTTGCGAAGCTCCTGATGGATTTGAATTTGCATCGGTTGTTTGCCCCGCAAGCCTCGCAAACCGCTGCCGCGCCGGAGCCGGAAACCTTCTACGGATACCCGCTTGAGGATCTCTGCAAAGAAGAAGCGGCCAAGCACAAATCCCATCCCCTCGATGTCTGGCGCCGGTTGGAGGAATGGACCGCGGCCGATCAGATGGCGGAAGGGCTGGATCAGTTCATGCTGCGCCATCTGGGCTTTTTCAATGTAGAGCCGAACAGCCCCGGCTATATGATGCGCCTGCGCGCGCCTGCCTGCCAGTTGACAGCCGATCAGATGCGGGTCCTGGCCACATGTGCCGAGGATTTTGCTGGCGGCTATGCCCATGTGACCACGCGGGGCAGCCTGCAACTGCGCGAGATCAAGCCGCGGTCGGTGATCGATATGATCGCAAAGATGGAGACCGCGAGCCTGACCTCTCAGGGCACGGGCGCGGATTCGGCGCGGAACCTGACCGTGACGCCGACGGCAGGGTTTGACGTGGACGAGCTTGTGGATATGACACCGCAGGCAAAGCGTCTGTCCATGCGGATCCTGCGCACCCGCGAGCTGCAAGGCATCCCGCGCAAATTCAACATATCCTTCGACAATGCCGGGCGCGTGTCTTGCCTGTCAGACACCAATGACATCGGCTTTCTCGCCACAATCGTGGAAGAGAACGACCAAGGGGTGGAACCGGGCCTCTGGTGCCGGATCGCGCTTGGCGGGATCACGGGGCACAGGGATTTCGCCCGCGACACCGGGCTGTTGTGCCGCCCTGACGAGACCGTCGATGTTTCGGAAGCGATGCTGCGCGTCTTCGTCGAATATGGCGACCGCACCAACCGCAAAAAAGCACGGTTGAAATATTTGCTCGAAAGAGAAGGCGTAGACTGGTTTCTCGAGCGCACACAAGAAAAGCTCGACGCTTTCCCCTCCGGCGTGACGCTGACCCGGCTCGACGCGAAATTTGACCGCCCGCGCGGTGCCATCGACCGCCAGGCCCATATCGGGGTGCATCCGCAGAAGCAGGAGGACCTCAACTATATCGGGGTCGCGCTGGAGATGGGCAAACTGACCCCCGATCAGATGCGCGTTCTTGCCGATGTGGCCGCGCAATTTGGCACCGGCGACATCCGTCTGACCGTGTGGCAAAACCCCCTGATCCCGCATATTCCCAGCTCTGAGGTCAGCGCCGCCATTGCAATGATCGAAGCCGCAGGCATGGCGGTCGAGGCAACGGCCTTTGCCGCGGGCGCTGTGGCCTGCACCGGGAAATGGGGCTGCAAACTCGCAGCGGCCTATACCAAACAAGACGGGCTTGCTCTGGTGCGGCATCTGGAGACCAAATTTACCCTCGATCTGCCGATCAACATCCATCTGACCGGCTGCGTTAATTCCTGCGCTCAGCACTATATCGGCGATATCGGCCTGATCGGGGCCGCCGCGCCGGGTGGGGGCGAGGGATACAACATCTATTTGGGCGGCGGCTCGGACCAGGATCAGGGCCTGGCCCGGCATCTCTGCGGCCCCGTCGCGTCCAGCGATATCCACGCGATTGTCGAACAGGTGGTGGCCAACTATTTGGCGCGCCGGGCCCCCGATCAGAGCTTTCTCGCCTTCGTCCGCAGCTTGGGCGACGACGACCTGCAAACCCTCTTGCCCCAAGAAATCCAGAAGGCGGCTTAAGGGAGGAAAGACCATGAATATGCAAAACACCATGATCTCGAAATCCATTGAGGCCGCGATTTCCGCCGAAACGCCGCAGGTGAATTTGGTGCCCGAAGACGCGCCTTTCGATCTCGCACAGCGCGCGTGGTTGAACGGGTTGCTGACCGGCCTGTCGGCCATCGCCGCCTCTGCTGCGGCCGATGCCGCCGCCGAGGATGCACCGCTGACCACGATGCGCGTTCTTTACGGGTCGCAATCGGGCAATTGCGAGACATTGTCCAAAGACCTGCGCAAATCCGCAGGAGGCTATGGGTTCGCGGCGGAGGTATCGGTTCTGGATGACATCACGCCGGTTGACCTTGCACACATGGAGCATGTGGCAATTGTCGTCTCCACCTTTGGAGAGGGCGAGCCGCCGGACAATGCCGCAAAGTTCTACGCCGCGCTCATGGCCGAAGACTGCCCCGCTCTGCCCGCGAGTTTGACCTATGCGGTCTGCGGTCTGGGCGATACGAGCTATGCAGATTTCAACAAATGCGCCTTTGATATCGACGCCCGTCTGGCAGAGCTGGGAGCAACCCGTGTGGCAGAGCTTGTCAAATGCGATGTCGATTTCGACGATGACTATGCCGCCTGGAAGGACGCGGTCTTTACCTCAGAGCCCTTCGCCAGCGCCGGCAGCGGGGCGGTGCAGATCATTGATACCGAGCCGCAGCCGCTCTTCGACAAGAACCGACCCTTCATGGCGTCTCTGTCCATGGTCGAGCGGCTGAGCGGCGATGACAGTTCCAAATCCGTCAATCATATTGAGATTTCGCTGGCCGGTGGCGGTGCGGATCTGGCCTATACCGCGGGCGATGCCTTGGGCATCTGGCCGGTGAACTGTCCCGGTGAAGTGTCCGCGATGCTGAAGGCGTCAGGCTTAACCGGCAAAGAAACCGTTACCCTGAAAAGCGGCCCGGCCTCTTTGCAGGCGGCGCTGTCGACGCGTCTGGACCTGGCGACCGTGACGCCCAAAACGCTCGAGGCTTTGGGGCTTGAGGCCGCCCCGGAGGGTGCCCAGATCCTGGACTTGATCCAGGCCTCTGGCACGGTCGCGCCCCAGCAGCTCACCGATGCCATGCGACCCTTGCAACCCCGGCTCTATTCTATTTCGTCCAGCCCCAAGGCCCATCCCGGCGAGGTGCATCTGACCGTGGGCGAGGTGCGCTATGACCTCAATGCGCGGGCCTGCAAGGGCGTGGCATCCACCTATCTGGGTGAGCGCCTCACCGCAGGCGGAATGGTCGGCGTCTATGTTCAGAAGTCATCGCATTTCCATCCACCGAGCGACGATGCGCAACCGCTCATCATGATTGGACCGGGCACCGGAATCGCACCGTTCCGAGCCTTTCTGCAAGAACGCGAAGCCCGGGCGGCGACCGGAAAGAATTGGCTGTTTTTTGGCGATCAGCATGAGGCGCATGATTATCTCTACCGCGAAGCGATCGAAGACTGGCGGGCATCCGGTCTCCTCGATGAGCTGTCGCTGGCTTGGTCGCGGGATGGCGCTGAGAAAGTTTATGTGCAGACACTTCTGGAAGAGCGCGGTGATGAGGTCTTTGCTTGGCTCGAAGAGGGCGCTGCGGTCTATATCTGCGGGGACGCCACGCGCATGGCTGTCGATGTGGAAAAAGCCCTGTTGCGCATCATCGCAAAGGGCGCTGGCACCGATGAGACCGGGGCGAAGGCGTATCTGGAGGCCATGTCCTCAGATCACCGCTATCAACGCGATGTCTACTGACCAGAGGGACGCCGCGCCAAGCGGGACAGCGCCCTCTTAAGAGCTCACAACGCGCAGTTTGGGCTTGGACCCGACCCCAGGACGCACCCCCACGGCGTAGTCATGGCAAAACGACATGGCTTCGTGGATGAAGCCCGCGTCCATACGCCCCTCGGTAAGCGCGAAAATGCTCTCGCGCGCCGCGTGGGGCGAACTGCGTCGCATGTAGTGGATCATCTCAAAGAAATCCATCTCATCGCGCGACAGGTCTTCACGGTTCCGCAGATCCAGCGGATCATGCAGGATGAACGCGCGTTTTCCGGTCTCATGAAGGTTGAACACCGTCGCGCTGAAGCGGTGGACCAAGGGCAACCCGACGGGCGGGCCCCAAATCTCCGCTGCCGTCGCATAAGCGGTGTGCCACGCATCCGGCCGGGTGCCGCGCAACGCCACCATAAGATGGCGAAACGGCGGGACCAATTTCTTCTCAAACCCGTCGAGGCCTGTGTCCTTCAACGGGTATCGATCTGGCAGTGTCTGAGCGTATCTCTCCATCTGTCGTCCTCACATCGCAGCGGCCAAGGGGCTCTGCCTTGTGGGTTCTGCGAACGGACTGGGATCGAGCATCATCGTCTTTAATGATCGGATCGCAAAGGTCAATGGAGGCGCACTGCGGCCCAAAGACCTGCCTGGGCACGTATCAGCACGCTTGACCGATCCGTGGTCGATAGAGACGCTGTGCCCATGAAAGTGATTGGCCGCTGCAGCATTGGCGACCGTGTGACCTAGCAGGGTGTTGTCGCGGCTCTGCATGCGGGTCACTTGATGCCACGGGCCAAGATCTTCGCTTCTGTAGCCGCGGTGAAGGTGACAAACGGCGCGCTTCAGCTTCACGGTGATGCCAGATATTCGCGCACCAACCCGTCGGAACCTGTGGTGCGAGACACGCGCATGTTCACCATAGGTGGCGGCACTGCCCAGAGACTTCGCAATCAGGTTACAACGTCGATCCTCGGCCTAAAAACGTCGCAAAGCCGCATGAACCAAAGCAAGGCCCGTCCCACCTGAGCTTGCAGGATGCTCCACACCACAAGCCTTTGATCTGCCTCACCGCGATTTTGGCCAAGATAGACAGTGGTTCTGTTGGGACCTCGGAGATCCGCCGAGCGGGACAAACCTGCTGTTCAGATTCTGACGCTCAATCACTGCGTCCGGCATGCGTCGCGACTGTATCGAAAACAACTACGAACCAATGTTGTTTGGCGCGACCGAAAATAGCGCTGCAAAACGTCCCACAACACTCAGTGTCCGTAGACAGGCCCTCACGGCGCCGCCACAGGAGCGAGAGGGAGGCGCCTAATAAAAGCCATGGCCGGATCAGTGCCCGCGTGCTGCGGGTCACTGATGTCACTGGCAAGACGCGTCAGCGTCAGGATGACGAGCGCCGAGCCCTGCAAGTAAAACAAAAGGACGAGCGGTCAGAGCTTGTGGCGTCTCATCGGGCGTTGAAGGAGACCAGCACGCGTAAGCTTTCCCAGCGAAATACGATCATGCGTCGGAAGCCTAAGGCCGCCCAAGCGCCCGCTTTTGAACAGCTGGGGAAACAGCACAAGCAGGCGGAGATTGCCGCATCGGGCTAACTCCTCGAAGTCGTGCGACCATCCACGCGTGCAGTCTCACTCAAACGAAAGTAGCCAGAATTCGTTGACGAAGGTCCAAAGACTATAGCTTGCCCAGGATCCACTTCCCAGCAGAAGTGAATCAGACAATCGCCCTCGTGTGTATCCCTGTTCGATCCCAATCAAACGCAAACAGCATTAGGGCGCACGCTCTGGTGCGCCAGCGAGGCGCAAGCCTTCAAGGTACCAGTCCAGATCTTCTGGTGAGGCGTGGGGCTCAACCCGCGCGACCCTTTCGAGCGAGAAATCGGGGGATCTTTTTAGAAGCTCTGACATGGCGGAGGACGCAGCGTTCAGATCACCGGCCCGCGCGTAGCTTGCCGCTAAGAGCTCATAGGTTCCCATGGTCTTCGGCTCTCGCTCCTCCAAAGTCTCAATCGCCTTGTCGTATTGCCGCGCAAACAGGTAAGCGAAACCCTGGTCATAGTGGTACCAGCCTGGATGATAGGGATTGCGCAGAAACCCCTCGTCCATGACCGCGAGCGCGTCCTCAGCTTGTCCCGCATAGACCATCGACCAGCCGAGAAACATCATATGATCCGCGCCATTTGGGTTGAGTTCTAAAGCTTTGCGATAGGCCGCCAGCGACTGCTGATGCTCACCGTTAAAGAGATGATAGCCGCCGCGCGCCCAACTCACATAAGGCTCGAACGCATCTGCCTCAGCAGCCCTTCGCAATAACTCATCGGCTGCCGCAAGGGTGCCAGTTCTGTCTTGCGTCCGGTCCATCCAAATGTCGAGGACATAGGTCCAAGCTGCCATGGCATAGGCCTTTGCATAGTCCGGATCCCGTTCGAAAGCACTTTTGAACAGGCCACGCGCCTCGATATTGCTGTCGCGGGTAAACAGTTCGTAGGCGGTCATTCCTTTCAAGAAGAGATCATACGCCTCGGGTGAATCCGTTGCGCGACGCTGGATGCGGTCAAGCTCGACCTGGCGCAGTTTTCCGGCGCCGGTATCTAGGGGTCCTATGACGCCCACAACGCGCGTGACCACGTCGGTCTGAAAAGTCAAAAGCGCATTGCGTGTGGTGTCAAAGCGCTCTGACCAAACAACGCGACCTGTCGCGCTCTCGACCAGGCGAAGCGTGACCTCCAGCCGGTCTCCTTGCCAGCTTCCTGCGCCGTTCAGCACGTAGCGAACGCCAAGGTCTTCCCCGAAATCTCTGGCTGTTTTTTCAACCACATCAGGCCGAAAGCTGCTGTCCGCGGCGATGACAAAAAGGCCTCTGAACTGACTGAGATCGGTGATGATATCGCGATTGATTGCGCCAAGCACATCTGGTCCGTCTGCGTCCTTGCCAGCGACCTCAAAGGGCATGACGGCGATCGACGGACCGTCAAAAAGGGCTTCGACTGGCTGCTCTCCCGCGTCGCTTTGAGAAAAAAGCCAGTAGCCGAGAACAACCACGCAAAGCGCGAGTAAAGCGAAGGCGCTAGGTAAAGCCCATGGCGGTCGGTTTTTCTTGATAGGGTGCGGAGGTTGGCTTTGGTCCGCCGTTTCCACAATTCGCAACAACTCTAGCTTGTTGGAAACCTCTAGCTTTCGGAAAATCGCGTTAAGATGGGTCCGAACCGTCGCGGGTGAAATCCCAAGTTCTTCCGCGATTTCACGGTAACTCAAGCCTTGTGCATAGGCCCGCGCCACTTCCGACTCTCTGTCGGACAAAGGTTCAATCCGTGTGAATGACTTCAGCATACCTGCCTCAAATGCCGAGCTTCGAAGATTGCCAAGTGCGAGAATACACCATTTGCAGGATAGAAAATACGCCACTTGGACGATAAAAAAACCCGGCGAATTCAAGTGAAATGACGATCCATCAGCCGCTGCCGTTATGCGGTCGTCAATAAGGATAACTTGAATGGCAAATCCAAAATCACGAGTGGGCTTCGTTACCAGTTTACGAGGACAGAAGCCTTTCCCCTATCTTTGCACCAACGAGCAGAGACTGTGATGTCTAGATCGGCTTTTCTCAAAGATGGGGCGCGCAGCTACGAAGTTCTCTCTCCAAAAACCTTGCACTTGGGCATGCCTCATTTGGGTCAAGATGGGGTTCGTCATGGTTGGTTGTTGCGCGAAGCTTGCCACCTGCATTGGACGGCGATCGCTCGAGAGTTTGACGTTCCACCGTCGGAGATACGTGACCGGGACGGCGTTCGTGTGCTGCCCTCTGTTGTGGCGTGCACTGTGAACGGGGATGCGTCTCGATTCTCAGAAGACGATGAATGCCAGTTGAGACTGACGGAGACACCGAGCGCAGAGAATGGTTGGCGTAGTCAGAGCGACTTGACGAATGCCGCTGGCGCGTCACTGCGCGCGGAAATCCTCACCGTTTTTGCCAGACGAAGGGGGGCCTCGAACTGCGACTTGGAGCGGGCGAACTTGGATGATGAGCTTCTTGGCTGTCGCACCAGCGAAGCGGCGCGTCGATCTCACATCATCCGCAGGGTAGGCGCCTCAGATCGCGCTCTGGCCAAAAAGGACACCGACCCTCCGCATCGGGTTGTGACGATATCGCCAGAGCTGCATGTAAACGGGGTTGGTCTTGTCTATTTTGCCGTCATCCATGACGAGATTTTGCAGGCCGAGACCAATTCGGTGCCAAATCTTCTGAAAGCCTGGCCAATGCGCAATCGTCGGATTCACTATTTCGGCAATCTTGATCCAGGCGACCGTATGGAAATCACCGCGCGCGCTGCGGCTCAAGCGATTGGTGCTGCGGCTGCCGTTTGTGTGTCCACCCATATACGACGCGCCTCGGACGGTGCGGTAATCGCGACAGCCCAGAGCATCTATGGTCATTGATGGCGCCGGTGCGCTGGCCAGTTTAGATCAGCGGTTCTGGGCTGCGATGCGCCGAAGACAGTCCGCGAAATACTTGGCGGTGTCAGACCATTTGGGTAAGCTCTTCGCTTGGTGAATTGCGGCAAGGCGCAAGCGGTCCGCCACAGCGCCATCCGTGAGCAGGCGTCGAAGAAGGGTTGCGAATTCGGAGGCGTCCCCTGGTGTCGCCAGCAATCCGGCATCGCCAACGGTGTCTGGGATTGCTCCCGCCCGGCAAGACACAATGGGAAGCCCATGCATGATCGCCTCGCTGAGCACCATGCCGTAGCCTTCATAGTGGCTGGCCAGGCAAAACACGCTGGCCGCGCGGAAGCTCTTGGACAAATCACCTTCCTTGATCTCGCCGAGAAACTTTACACGATCCTCAAGACCCAAATCGGATCGCAGGCCCAGAAGCTGGCTCTCATACGCGGGATCATGCGATTTCCCGACGATTTCTGCCTGCCAAGGCAGATCGGTGAGCTGGTGCAAAGCGTTCAGCAAGACGTCATGGCCCTTGCGGGGTGCCAGCAACCCCACCGAGAGAAGGAGCGGTGGCGAAAGAGGGTGTTGAGGCCCCATTGGCATGTTCACACCAGGCAAGGCGATGGTGATCCTCTCTCGTCGAACGCCGAACTCGTCGCTAAGGACCTTGGCTGTATGCGGGCTTGGGACCATCACATGGGAGATGTTGCAGAGCATCGCGGCCTCATTGGCGCGCAAAAATGCCGCGCGTTCCGGCGCAAGGCCTGTCTCTAGGCCCAAAGGATGGTGCACGACCCCAAGCATTGGCGCTTTGATCGAGTGTGCTTGCTCTGGGTCTAAACTCCCAACCAGAAATCCATCGAGGATAATGACCTGATTGGCGGGCACACGGCTCAGAGCCTCTAGCGTGGCGACCATGTCCTCTGAAGTCGGATCTGGGAAACTGCCGGGCAAGGATAAGAGCTCTGTCGCGCATCCAAGCGCGTTAAGTTCACCTAGTACAGTGGCCTCGTAGATATACCCGCCGGTCCGTTGGGTGTGGTCGCCTGGGATGGCAAATACAGCCTCGGTCATGGACGCGTCTGTTCGCTGGCATAGCGTTGCAATACTCGCCGCTCGATCGCTTCAGCCGCGAGATACATAATCAGCGCGAAAACAGCGAGGGCGGCTGTGGCACTCCACAGCATATTGTAGTTGGATGTGCTTGCGGTGAGCGCCATGAGATTGCCGATACCGCGGCCCGTGGCCAACCATTCCGTGGTGGTCACGGCCAAGAGACCTGCCGGGATAGCCATGCGAGCTGAGGCGAAGAAAGCTGGCAGCATCGCCGGTATCTGAGCTAAGGCGAGCTTGCGCAATCGCCCGGCCCCATAGCTGCGAAACAGATCTGAAACGGCGCCGGGTGTTTGCCTAAGCCCCTCTGCGCAAGCGACCAGTGTTGGGAAAAAGATCATGACAGCAACAATTGTGATGGTGCCCACGGCCCCGCGTCCAAGCGCAAGGATCAAAAGCGGTGCGGTCGTGATGATCGGCACAGAGCGGAGGGCAATTGCCACGGGCAAGATGAGCGCGCTCAGTTTTGGGAACATCACGACGGTCATGGCAAGCCCGGCGCCCAGACCTAAGCCAGCCAAATAGCCGGGCAAGGTCAAGGTCAGGGTTTCCCTCAAAGCGGCCCAAAGGGTCTGGCGCATGCTTTCTGCATTCGGGCCGGTCACGAGGAAGGACCAGATGTCAGCAGGTCGTTTGGCGAAGAAACGGTTGAGTTCAAACAGCTCCATCATGCCGTGCCAGGTCACCAAAACCAAAACCGCGAGACCCATTGCCGATAGACCCATCTGCCAAATCGGCTGCGACTGGGATTGCGAAGGTGTCGCAAGCAAGAGAGGCGGGCGATCTTTCAAAACGCGTGTCGCAAGCGCTCCGATTGCGAAGTACACTGTCATCGAGACAGCGGTTGCGAGAAGCGCGATTGTCCATGTCCCATCAGTGTCGAGCGCGCGCATCGATCTCAAGGTCAGAACTCCAAGGCCGCGTTCGGCTCCGGTGAACTCTCCGACCATCGCGCCCAAAAACGCCGCTGGCGCTGCGATTTGTAACGCAGCAAACCCATAGGGCAGACTTGCCCGCATCCGCACGGTGACAAGCGTATCCCAACTGCCGCGACCATAGCTGCGCATCAGATCGGTCCAGCTTTGTGGCACCGCGCGCAGTCCCACACGCAACGCCAGGAAGGATGTGTAGTAAACCGCCAACGCCGCCAAGGTGATTTGCGGGCCTTCTCCCGGTCCGTAGATCACCCGCAATATGGGACCGGTCGCCACAAGTGGCAGGCAAAAAACCACGAGTGCCAAGATCGTCACGGCACGTTCCACGCGCGGCTGCAAAATCACCAAGGCGGCTAAGAAAAGCGCGGTGAGGTTGCCCCACAAAAACCCCAACGCGGCGCTTTGTGTCGTGGTCCACAGAGCGCGGCTCAGAAGGCCCGCATTCGCAAAGACGTACTGGGTGATCGCGATCGGGCTGGCAACGATGAATTGCATTGAAGGCGCTCTGGCGATGGCCTCCCATGCCAGTAGGAAAATGAAGGCAGCGATTGCGCGGCTCACCTTATGCAGCCTTCAGAAGCGCCGCTTCCACTTGGCCCGCGGTTAAATTGGGCCTCACGGTCAAATCCGCCATGATTTTGGCGGGGCGGGGCGACAAGACGAGTATCCGGTCGGCAATCGCCACGGCCTCTCGCGCGGAATGGGTGACCAAAAGGGCTGTGGTTCCTCGGTCGCGCCAAAGTGGCGGAAGGTCTCGGTTCAAGGCGTTCCGGGTCATCGCATCGACAGCACCAAAGGGCTCGTCCAACAAAAGCAATTCAGGTTGCGACGCCAAACACCGCGCAATTGCCGCGCGCTGGCGCATGCCGCCCGAGAGCTCCGCCGGACGTCTGTCTTCGAAGCCCGACAGACCCACGCGGGAAATCAGATCATCCACAAGCGCAGGGTCGGTTTTCTGTCGCGCCAACCGCCGCCCCAACGCGACGTTGCCTCGCACGCTCCGCCATGGAAGAAGTGCCGCATCCTGAAAGGCCATGGCCAAAGCCCCGCGTTTTGCCAGTTGTGCGGGTGTTTCTTCTCCGATCTGAACACTGCCCTCGGTGGGAACTTCAAGTCCTGCCACAAGCCGCAGCAATGTTGATTTCCCACAGCCGGAAGGACCCACGAGCGCCGTTGTTTGGCCCGCGTGAAACGTAACTGCTAGGGGCGAAAGTGCCGGGACCGAAGGCCCCGAGCCATCAAATGTTTTCGCCAAACCCTCACAGCGAATGTCTTGCCCCGTCATCGGGATTAGCCGTTCACCTCCTCTAGAAGCGAACGATCCCAAAGCTCCGGGCTCACATTGCGCCCCAACAACCCCAACGTTTCGATGTTGGCCGCGACGGTTTCTTCGGTGAACCAGCCGAAGCCTTCCGCCGCCGTCAAATCTGTGAACATCAGCGGTACTTGGAGCTTTGCCTGAAGCTCCTGTGTGGGCAAATCAAGGCCTGCATCGGGAAACATCTCCATCGTGAGCTGAGACGCCGCGTCTGTATCTTTGTGATAGTCGTCCCATCCCCGCACTTCGCCTTTGAGCAAACCTATTAACTCAGCGCGGCGATCGCGGATCGAGTCTGTTGTTGCGATGTATGTTTGTGAATGTACCGCATAGCCGTAATCGGCCATCAGCATCGTGACGTTGTCGACGCCTTGGATGGTCATGGCCACCGGCAAATCCGTCGCCCAGCAGAGTAGACACTCTACTTGGCCTGCCACCAAGGGCGCTGCATCGTATTGCGTTGGCACGATCTCGATCTGATTGATATCGACCCCGTTGAGCGTGCAAAGCGCCTCGAGGACCGGAGTGTTCGCCACGGCCATGCCGATGCGTTTGCCCACAAGATCCGCGGGCTCATTCACCGGATTGCCAGCGAGTGAGGCGATGGCAAACGGGTTCTTCTGCATTGCCACGGCAAGGATACGAAACGGGGCGCCTTGCTCCACCGCCGCCGCTGTATAGTCCGCCGCCGAGATCCCCATCAAAGCTGTCCCAGCAACCACCGGCGGTTCCACGGGCGCATTTGGCCCACCGGGGGCTAAGCTCACTTCCAAACCCTCATCTGCCCAGTAGCCTTTTGATTGGGCAATATAGCTTCCAGCAAACTGCACCGATGGCAGCCACGACAGTTGGAACCCAACTTGGGTTGCCGCCTGTGCGCGTGTGCCAACCCCACCAAGGGCAGCCAAGCCAGTGGCCGCTCCCGTGGAGGCGAGGAATGAACGACGAGAAAGTGTGGAGTTTATGAATTTCATGTAGCGAGCTCGCTTTCACCGGCAGCATGCGGTTTCAGGGACTTTGGCAGGAGCAAAAGCACGACGGCCGGGAATGCGGTGAGAAGGAGCAATGCCCCGTACACAACGCCCGCCGCGATGCCTGCGCTCATCTCCAATCCAGCCAGGGGGAATAACGCCGCTGCTGCTCCTTCACGCCATCCCCACCCACCAATTGATAGCGGTACCAACATTGCCGAAAGTATGAGCGGAATCAAAGTAAAGAGCGACTCCAGCGGTAGATTAGCACCAACCGCGCGCGAACTCGCCCAAAAGGCAGTCACGAGCAAAGCAAAGATCGTCAGAGACAGGAGGATTTGCATTGGATTGCGCAGAAAAAACCGGATTTGCGTCATGGGAGGCCACTCCATCCGACGGGCAAGGATCGCGATGCCAAAGGGTATTGCGACGAGGATCCAAGCCCAGACCGGCCAGGCGATGCCTCCGGGCAACGTCAGGGACACCGCGAAGCCCGTAGTCATCACAGCGACCAACGCAATCTGGCCGAGAAGGCGCTCGATTGCCACAGACCATACTGCCGTTTTGAGGGTCGCTGCGTCGCGCACTCGAACGGCGCGCGCCGCATCACCGACGACGCCTCCGGGCAATGTCTGATTGACCAAATTCGATATGAGGTATTCGCGGGTCGCACGCCAAAAACTCAACTCAAGTCCCAATTCCCGTGCCACATATCGCCAGCGCCATGCCATCAAGCCAGTAACAGCCAGCAAACAAGAGCCCGCAAGAAAGACCCATTGCCAGGAAGCATGGGTGACTTGGGCCCAGACGCTCTGCGGATCCGCCAAGAACAAAAGCGTGGCGATCAAACCGGCTGAGAACACTAGCTTCAGCCCCAAGGCAACGGTGCGTTTCATCCGCCGACCTTTATCTCATCGGACGCGCTAAAGGCTTCGATGAAGCGGTCTCTGAAGCGATCCATGCGCCAAGAGGGTGTTGCCTGATCTGGTATCAATCCATCGCTCCAGCCCCAGGGATCAACCAGCGCCATCACGTCAGGCGGTCCGATCACATGGATGGCGACATCCCGGCTCTTCCCTTGGGCAACAAATTCGGCCGGCTGATGATCTCCCACCAAAAAGACCAGTCTGCCTTTATGTGCCTCTCGGGCAATGTAGTCTAAGGTGACCTCTAGGGAGTAAGCTATTGATTGGCGGTAGTGATCCCGCACACGGTCGCGATCTCTCCAAACTTCGCGTGGGCTCGGACCGGCATCAGCCCAGGCATCGAAGACTGAGCCATCCTCGATCTCATCCCAGGCCAATATCGGCAAAATCGGGGTCCATGGAGCGTGCGAAGAGATAAGCGCAATCTGAGTAAAGTCCCGCCGTGGATCAGGTCCCAAAAGACTTTCATAGGCTGCCAACGTATATTGGTCTGGCATTGTGACCCAATTTAGGGGCGGACCTTGATATGCCAGATGCTCAGCCTCAAGGATTTGCTCAAACCCCATATACTGACTTTCGGGCCAGTCCATTGTGATGGCTGGCATCACGGCATTGGTTCGAAAGCCCGCGTCTTGAGCGAGGTGAAAGAGGCTTTTTCGTCCACTTTTGAGCATGCTTCGATAGGTCGCGCTGTCCTCTGTCCAAAGGCCAGATGCCAACGTCCCATGCGCGAGCCAGCTTTGCCCGCCAGCCGTGGGAGAGGTCAACCAGCCACTCCGCATTGCAAGGCCCTCCGCCCTTAGCTTTGCGTCTGCATTGGTCAGGATCGGTAGATGCGTCGCTGTATATGCTGGTTGGTCAAAGCTTGCCCGACCATAACTTTCAATGAAAATAAAGAGGACGTCCCGGTCCCCGATGAGGTTCAGAAGATTGCTCTGATCAGCATAGGGATCCGCCGCTGCCAGCGCTTGGAAGGCTTTCAGATGCGTGTTGGTTTCACCAATCATGATCAGGCGTTCTTGGATCAGCCATGTACTGTGGCCGTTCCCAGGTAGGACGAAAGGCAGCTCTTCGGCTTGGCGTCGAGCGTCCATAGCCACGAGCCCGACAAAGCCGATGGTGAGCAATGCCACCGCGCTGCGAACTGCAGGTTTCACGGGCAGCCGCGACCACGCGAGTAGCCCGCGCGCCACAAGAGCGAAAAGCAGCAAGAAAACACAGCCAAACCCGAGGAACAAACTGTAGGCGAGTGTCGCTCCGAAGGTCTGGACCATCAACGCTACCCCAGCCGGAATGAGCGACATGTCCACAATCGGATTGAAGGGGCGTTGATAAGCCGTGATCATCGCTTGATCAGCGAGTTTCAGCAGTACTAGGGCGACCAGTGCAAAGCTGAAAAGCAGCGAGACAGTGCCAGCGATAAATCGATTGGACCCTAGAGCGACCAGGCACCCCAAGAGCACCGGAAGCTCCAGCGGGAACTGCCGCAAAACGCTTACTTTGAGGTCGGATGGATCAGCTGGCAAGACCAGTGCTGCGTAAATCAACGCAACTGTCAAACAGAGCAAGATCAAAGATGCGCGCGTCACCGGTCGCGCACCAGCCATCTGACATCAGAAGCGAAAGACCCAAGCACGGCCACTGCAGCAAGTGTCACCACAGCGTTCACTCCGACGGCGCCCGGCACCAAGGCGTAGATCAGGACCAGAACTTGAACGACACAGATCGTTTTGCGGTACGAACTGTCTGGCAGGGGAGCGTTGAGCTTTGGCCAAATGCATCTGGCGGCTTGGAAGGCGTAGTGGGTGAAGCCAAGGATCAGGACGGCTGGTCCCGCGGCGCTTGTGGAAAAGCATAGCATAGCAAGGATGGCGCTGATCAAAGCATCCGTTTCCACGTCGAAGCGTGCGCCAAAGGATGAGGTCAGGCGAGAGCGTCGTGCCAACCAGCCGTCAAAGCCGTCCATGATCAGGACAATTCCAGAAATACCGATCAATGCTGTGGGGTGGGTGCTGAGGGTTGAGGGCGATGCCAATGCGCCCGCCAAGATACAGACCATGCCCGCGCGTATTGATGTCACGGCGTTGCACAGCCCAAATCGGCTGTGGGGATAGGACCGCACGACCCCACCAATCACGATTGCGGCAATGAGTAGGAACGTTGTGGCTACTAGAGCAACGCCGACCGCGGGATAGAGGTAAAGACTGGCACCGATGACCGGAAACGCCATCAAGCCAAACAAAGCCGCAGCAGGAAGGACGGGCGATCCGGACGCTAGATTTGAGCCATAGGATAAACTTGTAAACGCCATAACCGTGTGAATTAGGTCCCGGTCTCAAAAAGGGTAACACTTTTATGAATGACCATCGGGCCTGCGCCTGACGATCCTTTTGAGAAAATTGACCGGCAGGTGCCGGGTCACGGAAACCTGTCGCTTGTCGATGCCTACTTCGGCAAGGACCACAATGTTGTCAACGAAAGGAGAAAGATCGAACCCTCAAACAACGCCACTTGCTCAATCTCGGGCGCGCGGCGGAGCATCGAAACCAATGAGCCAGTGCTTCCAACGAGTCGTCTGATTCAGTCAGCCCACTTCATTTGATAACGAACAGCCAAATTATCTGAAAACAGACAAGGCAGAGGCTGCGACGGGCTCAAATGCTTAGAAATTCCAGCACAACCGAGCTAACTTCAGTGCGTAGGGCAATGGGCAAGTATTGATGAAGCTATTCCCATTTGGGGCTCAGCCAAAAGGATTTGCCATCCTTTTCTATGCGCAATTCTGCGAGCGCTACGGGTTCTATACATCCTTCTACCTCTTGGTCCCATTTGCGATCGGAACACTTGGTCTGTCGCAAATCAATGCGACGCTGCTTTTTGGGACTTACACGGGCCTTATCTTCTCGACGGCCTTTGCCGGGGGGATCATTGGTGATCGGCTTTTGGGATATCGCAAATCCATCACGGCAGGTCTCATATTGATGGGGTGCGGGAGCCTCCTGCTGGCGTCCGGCTCGACAACAATCGTTTACTTTGGACTGGCGCTGATGCTGGTGGGCAATGGCTATTTCATGCCCAATGTATCAAGCCTGCTGGGTCTGCAATTCTCAAAAGAGGACACGCGTCGCGACAGCACCTTCACGCTCTTCTACATCTCGACGAATATTGGCGCTGCTGCTGCGGCGCTCTGTTCTGGGGTACTCGCCCGGCAATTTGGTTTTCCGTCTGCATTTTTGTTCGCGACCGCGGTGACGTTAACAGCATGTGTCCCGCTTTACGTCCGCGGCGGGGGATTGAAGGGCGATGACGTCCAAGAAGCACGCAGAAGACTATGGCGGACCGATGCTCTAGGCGTGCCGAACCTTGCCTGGTTGGCACTGGGTACGAGCGGCGCCGTGGTCCTTGGTCACCTAATGCTCAATCACACGCGCTTCACCGGTGGTGTCCTTTTCGCGGCTTTAGGTTTAGCGCTTGCCTACTTCTTGCGAGAGATCCTGCGGCTTGAAGAGCAGAGCCGAAGGAATGGGGTCGTGATGATCCTGCTCTTTGGGTTTGGGGTCATCTTTTGGGCTTTGTACAATCAAAACGGCGCGTCGGTTTTGCTATTCGCAGAGCAGGCGGTAGATCGCACGATCTTTGGCGCAGAGATACCGGCGAGTGCGTTTCTCTCACTCAACCCGATCTTCATTTTCATCAGCGCACCGGCGATGGCTCTTCTTTGGCTGTATCTTTCTTCCAGACAGGTCTCGATCTCCTATGGCCTTCGCTTTGTCGCCGGGTTTGTGTTGATCGGAGGTGCCTTTGCGCTGTTAGGCCTCGTGCCGCAGGGGCCGGATAATTTGGTCGCCGCAAGATGGATCATTGGCTTCTTTTTCATTTACAGCATCGCAGAGCTCTGTATCTCCCCGATCGCACTTTCCATGATCAGTCACCTTGCAACTAAAGAGCTCTTGGGGTTCGCCATGGGCCTATGGCTGCTCATTCATGCCGTTGGAAACTATAGCAGCGGTCTGCTTGCCGGATTGGCGTCCGTTCCGTCAGGAGCGAGTGCACAAGAGACGGTGACTGTAGGCCAGAGCGCTTTTCTGGATTTCAGCCTCATTGCGTTGTCGGCTGGGGTCTTACTGTTCTTGCTCTTTCCAGTTTTGAACCGCCTCACGAAGGCATGACAATTGGCAGTGCAGAGATCTTTCCGGGCGCTTGTGCGACCTGCGATACTACCCAGGACGATAATGTTCGATCCAGTAGCAGCGTCAGACAAGCTTACGGTTAGATGTCAGAATACTTGCGGAATGCCCGTTCGGCAGCATTATGCGATCAATCCTCAATTTCAATTTTCCAGAATCAAAGCAGAGTTTGGAGAGCAGCTTGGGACGCACCTATTCCCGTTGTCTGGCACGCTGTCGCTCTCGACGAGATAGTGCCGCACACTGAATGCAGCCTGTGTACGTGATGGTTTCTGAACGGCACCAAGACCGTCAGTACTGAACCGCCATCGACTCTCATCCCAGTGGCCCTATGCCGTGACCCATTCTGGGGGTCCCAGCCGTCGCGAAACTCTGAGCCAGGAACGGCATGAGCAGCGGAAGCGGTTTGGGTCTATTGGTATAAGGTGACCATCCGGCTTGGATAACCCGGATCGCGGTCTCAAATCCGCATGTTGACCCTTCTGCACGAGATCGCGACGCTGGAGCGTGAGGACGGCGGAGATCATCTAGCGTTCAACCACGCTTTCCGCCTCAACCTCTCGCATCACACGCAAAAGGTTTCCGCCCCAGATTTTCGCGATGTCTTCCTTGGAATAGCCTCGATCCAGCAGGCCAGCGGTCACGTTGGGCGAGTCCGCGGCGCCGTTCCAGCCTTGCACGCCGCCACCACCGTCAAAGTCGCCAGAGACGCCAACGTGATCGATGCCTGCAATCTTCACCGCGTGATCGACGTGATCGAGAAACTGCGAAAGCGTGACATCTCCAAAGGTTTGCCGGATCCTCGCGATCTCGCTGGCATATTCCGATAGTGTCTCGGGCGTGGCTGCGGCAAACGCAGCACCTGACGTCAGTCCAAGTCTTCCACGCAATATACGCGCCGCCGCGCTGACCTGCGGATCTACCTTTGCGATGTAAGAGCGGAAAGCCGTGACTTGGACCACGCCGCCACTATCGCGTATCGCCCGCAGTTGATCATCGCTGAGGCCCCGCAGATTGTCATGCACGGCCTTGACCGTGGAATGCGACGCGATCACCGGTGCACGCGAAAGCGCAATGGCGTCGGCGGCGGTCTTTGGCCCGACATGGCTGATATCGACCATCATCCCGTTGTCGTTCAACACGGCGATGAGCACTTTCCCCAACTCGCTCAGACCGGGGTCTTCGCCGTCTCCACGCTGGGCGGAAGGGTTCGATGAGCCACCAAATTGGTTGTGTCCGAAATGCGTCAGCGAAGCATAGCGGGCCCCACGTGCAGCCCAGATCGCGACATTCTTTTGGATCTCTTCCGCGGTCAGCCCAAGCGGAAAACTGTTTTCAATTCCGATCAGCGCAACCAGCTTGTCTTCTGCGTGCACCGACTCGACCTCTTCAGAACTGGACGCAAGAGCAATCTGATCGGGATAGGCGCGCAACATCCGTAGGATCGCGACATAGCGGTCTTCGGCTGTTTGGAATGCCTTCGCATAGGCGTCTTCTGTGACCTTGGCTTGCGGCGTGTAGACAATGAAAAAACCAGCATCGAGCCCACCGATCCGCATCGAGGGCAAATTGACTTGTGCGCGGTTCAGTACGCCAGGGTCCAAGCGCTCTGTGCCAAAACCCGGGCCAATATCGATATGGCTGTCAATCGTGAGAAGCTCATCGTGGAGCGCAAGTACTTCGGGATCGGTCATAGCGGTCTGTCCAAAAGCAACAGTGTTCCATGTGCAGAAAACAAATGTCGTAAAGAAACAAGCTGTCGTGCGCATTGAAGCGTTCCGTTCTTTGTGGTCGGGCGACTTACCCAGTTGAGGTCAGCTTAGTTTGGTGCGCAGGTCTTAGCAGCATTAATAAGCTATGACCCTTAGGCTCAGGACCCATTGATTTCCGCGGAAGCGCATGCTTCACGATCCTAAAAACGAGCGGTGAACAGGTCTGATCTTTTCTGACTGACTGATGTGCAGGTGGCGCGTCTTGAGTGAAATTATCTTCCTCGATCGCAATGGCTTACGTTGGCGCGACGCACCGGCGGCCTATGGACCGCATACGATATTGTACAACGGTTGGAAGCGTTGGAGGTGAGCGGTTGAACACCACTGGTGCGAGAGACACCGCGAGCAGGGCGTCTTCGCACGAATGATGGCTGGTCTGGCCGCTGAGCACGGCGAACAGAAGACCGTAATGATCGATGTGAGCAAGCGAACGCCATGCGTTCGAGTGAGCTTGCGCAAGAATCTCAAAGCCCACCGAACAGCGACGAGTCTGAGCGTGAAAAAGGGGGATGAGCCAGCGTGCGCCATTGGTGCAAGCACACTGGCGAATGTCGTCTGATCCGCCGAACCAAGGGGTTCGAGGGAGCATGAACCGGTCCGTAGGAAGGTTTCACCGAGGATGGAACACCAAGCTGCACGCCATTTGCGACAGATGAGCCATGTCGCGCCATTGATCCGAGCGACACTGGCGAATGACGCCCGCTGAACCTGTTTGTGACCGTTGGACAGGTTAGCGACAACAACTGAGCCAGGGCGCGGCTCAGTAGCTTGCCCAGCGTCGATTGGCGGCTAGGTGGTCGTGGGTATGACACCGACTGGGTCAGAGAAGCGTTGCAAGACAAAGGGATACGCGCATGTTTCCCAGGTTGAAGACACCGCAAGAAACCTGTCAAGTACGACAAGCGCCGCTGCAAACGCCGCAACCGCATCGAGATCATGTTCGGCTGGCTCAAGGATTGGCGCCGTGTGGCGACGCGGTACGACAGGCGCCCAAAAGTCTTCCTCTCAGCAATCGCGCTCGCGGCCATCGTGATCTACTGGCTTTGAAACTCAATGAATCCAGGCCCTAAAGCGTTTCGAGGAAAGTTTGGATCGGAAGGATTCGGTCGAGGCTTGATTTGTGATTCACCGAGATTGGGAGGATCGGATCATGCCAGCACCTTTGCCAAAGCAATTGCGGAATCGATTTGCGCGATTGATCAAAGAAGGTCTATCCGGGCGCGCGGGCGCGCACTGATTGCAAGTATCTGCGGCCACAGGCGGGCGATGGGCGCGGCAAGCCCGGAGCACCGGAGCAGCAAGTGTTGCGCCGATGGGCCGGCCTCCTGGGACCGGCAAACTGACCGCACATGCTGGCTTTTTCCGCGATCTTGTGACGCAGGATCCGGACATCACGCTCTTTGAGCTGCGCGACGCGCTTTCCGATGCCGAAGATGTCACCCTCCACCATTAGGCGATTGCGGGCCCGCTCAAGCGCCTCGGCTTTACGCACAAAAAAGGTCGCTGGTGGCTACCGAGCCGCGACGCGCGAAAGTGAGACGGCAACGCGATGAGTGGATGGCGCATCGTTCGCCTGCCATCTCCCGCATGCCCGACCGCGTTGTGTTTCTTGATGAAACGGCGGTGAAGACAAACCTCACCAGGTTGCGCGGCTGAGCATGGACGCGCTATTCGGCCGTTGGGGCACTCAAACCTTAATCGCCGGGCTGACCCCGGATTCCCTCATCGCTCCCTGGGGGATCAAAGGTGCAAGGGACGGCCCCGCCTTCGAGACCGACATCCGCAAGGTGCTGATCCCTGAAATCGTCCCCACGACGGTCATTCTCGACACCCTTGCCACGCATCGGAACCGCGAAGCCACAGCCGCCCTCAAGGCGCATGGCTGTTGGTTTCTATACCTGCCGCCCTGGTCACCTGACCTCACCCCAATTGAGTAGGCATTCTCAAGACTCAAGGCCCAGCTCAGACGGATCGGGGCGTGTTCATTTACGACGGTCTTCAACGCAATCGCTGAAATCTGTGATCTCTAAGACCCAACAGAGTGCTGGAACGACTTCAAGACAGCTGGATATGGCTCAAACCAATCTCGAATTGCTTTTAGGTCAGGCTTCACAACCAGAACAGGACCACGGCTGCCAGTGCGCAGGCTGACAGGAAGACTTTCGGGCACCGGGCATAGCGAGTGGCCACGCGCCGCCAGTCTTTCGGACGGG